>JANYKD010000012.1 GCA_025361735.1 Phycisphaerales bacterium | reverse complement strand
CCGACGAGACACCCAACGTCGGCCGCCGCCCTGTTATGAGTGCCCTGTTATGAGTGACCCCGGTTCTCGCCTACACTCTCCTCTGAGGAACACCATGCCACCAATCAAGCGCTGCGGCTGGGCCACGACGGAACTCGCCATTGCCTATCACGATGTCGAATGGGGCGTGCCCCTGCACGACGACCGCCGTCTCTTCGAGTTTCTCGTTCTCGATGCCGCCCAGGCCGGGCTCAGTTGGAACACGATCCTGCAAAAACGCGATGCGTATCGCAAGGCATTCCACGCCTTCGATCCCGTCATCGTCGCCGACTACGGCGCTGCGGAAATCAAGCGGCTCATGGCCGACGCGGGGATCGTGCGCAACCGCCTCAAGATCGAATCCGCCGTCCGCAATGCCCGCGCGTTCCTCGCCGTGCAGCGCGAATTCAGAACCTTCGACGCCTACATCTGGACCTTCGTCGGCGGCCACCCGAAGCAGAATCGCTGGCGAACGCTCACGCAAATCCCGGCCAAGACGGCCGAGTCCGACGCCATGAGCAAGGATCTCAAGCACCGTGGCTTCAATTTCGTCGGCTCCACGATCTGCTACGCGTTCATGCAGGCCGCCGGAATGGTCAACGATCATCTGGTCGGCTGCCACCGGTATCAGGCGGTTGGTGAGAAGTCGCAGTTGCCGTAGACCGCGTGACTGTCGGACAGCCATTTTACATGAATCAACTGCCCCGGCACACACCTGTGCTCTCAGATCAGTTTTCAGTTGTTTTGATTCCTTGTCTGTGGCAGACTGATCGCAGTTGGCCGGGTGGTGCGAGGCCAATCTCATTTCATCAACGCTTCCACGGAGGCGAGCATGCTGAATCCGACATATTCGAGCGGTGTGACCTGGCAGGTGTGCACAT
Organism: Phycisphaerales bacterium; assembly: GCA_025361735.1. Lineage (GTDB taxonomy): Bacteria > Planctomycetota > Phycisphaerae > Tepidisphaerales > Tepidisphaeraceae > JANYKD01. Next base: position 16,098 of record JANYKD010000012.1, on the reverse strand, counting down.
CCAGCCGGCGAGAAAAACGACGCAAGGCTCGCGCGCGTTTGCATTGCGCTATCGAACCACTGGAGCATCGCCAATTGCTCAGCGTCATCTACGTCGACTGCATCGATCACAACGGCGACGCGGTCAACGACGGCTCGTCATGGTTCAATGCCTGCGTCGGCCTGCAGGTTGGTCTGGCGGCCGCGAGCAGCGGAGACGAAATCCGCGTTGCAGACGGCACGTATTATCCGACCACGGGCACCGACCGCGCGGCCACGTTTCAACTGAAGAACGGCGTGTCGATTCTCGGTGGTTTTGCCGGCCACGGTGCAGCCGACCCGGACGCCCGCGACGTTGCCCTTGCGCCCAGCATTCTAAGCGGCAACATTGGATCGGCGGGCAGCAAGTATGACAACTCTTACCACGTGGTGGTCGGCACCAATACAGACGGCACGGCCGTGCTGGACGGTTTCACCATTACCAAGGGCAAGTCCAACCTCAGCGGCGAGGGCGGCGGCATGTACATCAAGGATGGCAGTCCCACGGTGCGGAACTGCCTGGTCACGGGCAATGAGGGAATCTATGGAGGCGGCCTCTATTGCACCAACGGTTCTCCGGGCATTTCCGACTGCCAGTTCATTGGCAATTACGCCACCACCTGCGGGGGTGTCTATAACGCAGCCAACTCATCGCCCACCTATAGCGGCTGCACGTTCAAAGAGAACTGGGCCGACGGTGGCGGCGGGGGAATGCACAACAGCGATAGTTCTCCCACCGTAGTCAACTGCACCTTCAGCAACAATGACGGCCACAACCAGGGCGGGGGCATGTATAATGGCGGGACCGGCAGCAAGCCAATCGTCACCGACTGCACCTTCTTCGGCAATACCGCCAACGGCGGCGCCGGCATGTACTGCAACACGGCCACCCCCACCGTCACCAACTGCTATTTCATCGCCAATACCGGCTTGTCCGGAGGGGCGATGGCAACGAGTGCCTGCAAGCCATTCTCTGTAACTAATTGTGTTTTCGTTGGCAACTACGCCCGCGATGCCGGCGGGGCCGCCTATCACAACACCAATTGGGCCAATAGTCCCGTCTTCACAAATTGTACGTTCTCCGGCAACAAGTCCGATGTTGGAGGGGCTATCTACAATTACTCGGGTTACACCCACGTGCTGCTGAGAAACTGCGTCCTGTGGGGTAATACCGCCACCTCATACAGCCAATACCGCAATGCAGGCGGCAGTTCCATGGAGATCACCGCCTGCGACATCCAGGGCGCCACACCCGGTGTCGGCCTCATCGCCGACAATCCCCTCTTCTTCCGCGATCCATCCATCGGCGCCGATGGGCTGTGGAGCACGTCCGACGATGACTACGGCGACCTGCGTCTGCAGGCGGCCTCTCCCTGCGTCGACATCGCTTCCAACACCCTCGCCGTGGGCATCACCACGGATATTCTCGGCCAGGACCGTTTCGTCGACGTCCCCGGCGTCAACGATCCCGGCGCCATCGTCGACATGGGAGCGTACGAGGCCAACCCCACCACCGTCACCGCGGGCGACCGGTTCTATCTCCGCCTCAACCTGGACCGGTCGACCCTGCATCTCTGGCGCGCCGCCGAGCCGGCCGGAGCACCCGACGAAACGTTCGCTGTCTCGGAATTGCACGGGCTGATCCTTCCCGGCACCGCCGCCGACAGTGCGCTGTTTGTCGATCTGTCCAACGGCAGCACCATCCCGGGCGGAGTGCTCTTCAATGCCGGCGATGGCAAGGACTGCCTCAGCATCATCACGCCGGTGGCCGGCGAGAACATGGACGTCCGCCCGCGCCTGCTGCTCGCCGGTTCCGCGGCCATCATCTCGAATTCCGTGGAGTCGATCTGCGTCGATGGAGCCCCCGGCAGCGAGTTGCAGATTAATCGCCTCGACATATCCAGCCCGCTGGCCGTGGCCGGAGACAAAGACCTGGCGATCCGCGCGAACAGTCTCAACCTCGCGGACCCCGCCTCGCTCGACCTGGCCGACGCGGATATGATTCTCGAGTATTCCGGCCCGTCGCCGATCCAGACGGTTTGCCAGTGGCTCTGCAAAGGGCGCATCGGGGCCACGCCGTCACTGCTGACATCGCATGCGTGGGCCTGGCCCGCAGGCACGGCGGCGCTGGGCGTTGTCGACAATGCCCTCCTGCACCTGGGAAGTTTCGCCGGTCACACGCTGTCGCCCGGATTCGGCCAGGTTCTGGTAAAGTACACCTGTCTTGGCGACACCAATCTCGACGGTGTTGTGACGTCCGCGGACTACCTCAATGTCATTGCCAACATGGGGAAGACCAGTACCCAGTGGTTCCTGGGCGACTTGGACCACAGCGGTACTGTCACTGTTGACGATCTCTCGCTTGTCACCCTCTACCTCGCGTCCGCTGCGTCTTCGGTCACCGGGCCCCTGCCCCCGACCCTTTCCCAATCTGCCGTGCCGTCGACTTCCGTACGACCCAAGGCGAAGTCAACGACTCGCGCGACGGCTCGCGCCGCAAAAGTGCGGTGCCTGCGAAAGTCCGTGGGCTCGCGCGCCCATGCCTGACGTCACTTCCCGCCGCACGTCTCCGATGTTCTCTTGACCGGCTCAGCCAAGCCGCGATACTCCGGACGTAGACTCCCAATGCCAGATTAAGGAGACCTTCATGATCACCACCCGGTTTCTCCCGCTCCTCTCCCTTGCCCTCCTTGCATTCGCCACTCCCGCCCAGGTGAAGAAAGATACCGGCCTGGCCAACCTGTCGGCGGACGCGGAACTCGTCGAAACCCGCGCCGAGGTCCCCCGCCTCAAGGACGCGGCCACGTACGCCATGAAGGACAACACCGTCGAGATCGAGATCAGCCAGTACGCGGGCTACGCCGGTCTGGTCGCGGCCAACAACGGGCTCGAACCCACCGAAAACTGCCTCTTCTTCAAGAAGCACGGCTTTAAGGTCAAACTCACGGTCAGCGAATCCGAGAGCTGGTCGCCGCTGAATTCCGGGCGAATCGCGGCGGCCACCACAACCGCCGACGTACTCGCCGTCTATGGCAAACAGTTCCAGGTCGTGGTCCCCGCGCAGATCGGCTTCTCTCGCGGCGCGGACGGCATCGTCGTCCGCAGCAACATCCACAAGATCAACGACCTCAAGGGCAAGATCCTGGCCGCTCCTCAGTTCACCGAGGCCGATTTCTTCCTGCGCTATCTCGCGCAGGAGGCGGGCCTTGCCGTCAACATGCTCCCCGATCTCAAGGCCGCCCCGGATCCAAGCAAGGTCAATCTCGTCTTCTGCGCCGATGCTGAAGGCGCGGCCGCCATCTTCGCGCGCGACCTGAAGGCCGGCCGCACGCGACTGGCCGGTTTCGTCGGCTGGGCTCCGTTCACCAGCGATGTGGTCGACGACTCCGACGGCAAAGCCACGCTGCTCGTCAGCAATCGCAACCTGCTGGTCATCGCCGACATTCTGGTGGTCAACAAGGGCTTCGCGGCCGCCAATCCGAAGATCATGGCTGGCCTGGTCAACGGCCTGCTCGAGGGCAACGCACTCGTTCGCGACACCCCCGAAGGCTCGCTCGACCTGCTCAACAAGTCCCTGAAATTCGGGGACAGGTCCAAAACTCGCGCCGAACTGGCGAAGGTCCACCTGGCCAATCTGCCCGAGAACATCGCGTTCTTCTCCGGCGCCATCGACGCGGCCGGGAGCTTTGGCGGAATCTACCAGTCGGCCGTCTGGGCCTACGGTTCGGACCTGGTCCGCAACCCCGTCGATGCGGATCGCTTCGTCGATACGTCCCACCTCAAGGCCATCGAGCAATCGGGCGCCTTCAAGAACCAGAAGATCGCCATCGCGCCCATCCACTCCCGGACCGGCCAGACCGTCGAGGATGACCCCCTGCTTTCCAAGAACATCCGCTTCCTGTTCCAGCCCAATTCCGCCACGCTCGATCCGGCCAACGAAGACAACCTGAAAAACCTCGAAGCCATCAAGACGCTGCTTCAGGTCAGCCCCGGTTCCACGGTCCTTCTCCGTGGCCACGTCGACAACGGCCTCATTGAAGACTTCCGCCGCCAGGGTGGCGAAGCACTGGTTCGTCAGCAGGCCCTGAGCGCCATGGAACTGAGCAAGAATCGCGCCAGGGAGGTCAAGCGCATTCTGATCGAAAAGAACAACATCGAGCCGGCCCGTCTCGACTCCGTCGGCCGCGGCTGGGACGAACCGTTGGGCAAAACCCCCGCCGAGAACCGCCGGGTCGAGATCCAGTGGTTCACGGTGGAGTAGAACGGGGCGTGGGTAACGGGATCGGTGATTGGTGATCGGTGATTGGGGGTCGGTGGCGGGCGAGAAAAAATCGGATTTGGTGATGGATACCGGGGCGTTGATTGGCATAAATACTTCAAGCGACGAGAGTTGCGGATTGAGTGCGCTTGGCTTAGGCCGAAAAAACCGATCCAGAACCGATCCAGAACCGATCTAGAACCGATCCAAGAGCGATCTGGAACCGATCCGGATTCGATCGAAACCGCATGGAATCGATGTGCATGGCCAAGGCAAAACGCAAAAGGGGAGGATGGCCCACGAAGTTGCACCAAGACACACGAAGGGAAGGATGCGAGCGTATTTGATTGTTAAAGAGCGAACGACATTGTTCTGCTAACATAATGCGAAATAGAATGCAATTATAAATTTCCGATTTTTCGTATATTCTTGGTGTTGGGTGAAGGCGTCGCGGGGTTGGCGGGCTGCTGTTTCTTAACCACGAAGGGCCGCCAAGGGCCACGAAGAAGATGAAACACAGAGGCGGATGAAAGCCCAGTGCGGCTCACCGCAACCCAAAGAGAGGCACTTGCGGATTTCGCGGAGAATCGCCGCAAAAAGGCACAAGAGACGCAAGATAGAGAAGGAACACCCTGCATTGATTGGTTTCCCTTGTTGATCTGTTGTGCCTCTTGTGCTTTCTTGCGGCGATTCTGCTGGTTGACGTCGCCGTGTTCGCTTGTAGGATGTCGGTTGCCATGGTCAAACCGGGCCAAAGGGTTGGGGAATACGTATTGCAACGCTTTCTGGGCGCTGGCGGCTTCGCTCAGGTCTGGCTTGCCTGCCATCATGTCTGGTCGAATCGACTCGTTGCGGTGAAGATCCCCACGGAGCCGATCTACATTCGCAATCTCCAGCGTGAAGGAAAGGTTCTGCCGCAACTGAATCACCCGGCCATCGTTGCCGCCCGCAGCTTCGACCCGTTTGCGGACCCTCCATATCTCGTCATGGATTATGTTCCCGGCACCAACCTTCGGCCGTTGATCGAGGACGGGTCGCTGACTCCAACCGACGCGGTTACCATCCTGCGGCAGATTCTCCAAGGCCTGGCCCACGCCCACGCCAATGGCGTCATCCACCGCGATCTCAAGCCCGAGAACATCCTCATTCACGAGAAGGCCGCATCGGTGAAGTACGCCGCCCGCGGGGCCGTGAGAATCGCAGACTTCGGCTTGGGCAAGATCGCCAACCTGGTCAACAAAGAGTCCATCGAATTCTCCGACAAGTCTAAGACTGGCGGTATCGCGGGCACCATCGCCTACATGGCCCCCGAACAACTCGATGGGTATGAGATTGATGACCGGGCGGACCTGTACGCCTGTGGGATCATCCTTTTCGAGATGCTCACCGGCGAGCGGCCCACCGGCGGGGATGTTCCCGGCAAACTCAATTCCTTGACGCCGAAACACCTGGATGCCGTTTTCTGCCGCGCGTGGACACGGCGTGAACGGCGCTTCACGTCGGCTAAAGAGTTTCTGGCGGCGCTTGAGGCTCCATTGTCCCCGATTGCTCCGCCGCCATCACAACCACGCCAGCCTTCACCACATTTGACGCCGAACACCACGACGGCGCCATCAACCGATTTGGATTTACTCGTAAACGAGGGGAAACGGCTCCAACGCCGCGAAGGAATGACGCCTGAAGATACACGGGCTTTTGGACTGTTCCAGCGCGCCGCGCTTGCTGGACACGGTGAAGCACAGTACCTCGTTTCGCTGTGCTATCACTACGGTCACGGCGTCGAAAGAGCCGCCATCGTAGATTTGGAATGGCTTCGCCGTTCCGCGGAGTCGGGATTTGCGACTGCACAATTCCGTTACGGCGAGGCCTGTCACTGCGCAGAAGACTATGTCGAAGCAGTCAAATGGTTGCGCAAGGCCGCCGAACAAGGTGATGCTAAAGCGCAGTGCCTCCTTGGAACCTGCTGTGCGCATGGTGAGGGTGTATCACAGGATGACGCGGAAGCGTTTCAATGGTTTCACAAAGCCGCGGAACGAGGGGACATCGTTGCTCAACACAATGTTGGCTTCGCCTACGACACCGGAAAGGGGGTTTTGCAGAATTCGTCCAAAGCAGTCGAGTGGTATCACAAAGCCGCTACGCTAGGATACGCCGGTTCACAGCATAATCTTGGAAGCTGCTACGAGACAGGCCAAGGTGTCCCGCAGAACTACAATGAGGCACTTATGTGGTTTGCAAAGGCGGCCAAACAGGGGAATGTCGGGGCACAGGAGAGCCTTGGAGATTGCTACAGGCAAGGCAAAGGTGTCGCCAAGAATGACATCGAGGCAGCGAAATGGTATCGACTGGCGGCGGGACAGGGGAGCATTGGCGCGCAACGCATGCTCGGAACGTATTATGCCCTCGGCATGAACGGTCCGCCGAATGCCGCCGAGGCAGCCAAGTGGTATCGTATGGCTGCTGAACAAGGTGATGCCCGATCGCAAGTCCAGATTGGTGGCATCTACGAACGCGGCGCGGGCGTGCGATTGGACGTCGTGGAAGCCACGAAGTGGTATCGGAAGGCCGCGGAACAAGGGCTGGCAGATGCTCAAGGGGCTCTTGCGGCTTGTCTGTACTCTGGCGCGGGTGTTCCGCGAGACTACGCGGAAGCTATCAAATGGTGTCGCAAGGCTGCCGAACAAGGGCTTACGGGCGCGCACTTCATGCTTGGCTGTATGTACGAGCAAGGCAAGGGTGCCCCACAGAACTACGCCGAAGCGGCGAAGTGGTATCGCAAGGCAGCGGATGCTTGGAGATCGCCAGGCAGCGCAAACGGCATGCACTCTCTTGGTATGATGTATGCGAAGGGCCGCGGGGTTCCCAAAGACGAGGTTGAAGCGGTGAAGTGGTATCGCAAGGCCGCTGAACGAGGTATCGCGAGGGCCCAACTGGAGCTTGCTGCATGCTATGCAAGTGGCAAAGGTGTTGCGCAGGATTATGCCGAAGCCATCAAATGGTATCGCCAAGCCGCCGAATATGGCGATGCCGAAGCCCAATGTACGCTTGGCATGTGTTACGCGCTGGGCAACCACGTCGTTGCGGACCCCGTTGAAGGATATCTATGGGTCAAACGCTCGGCGGAACAGGGTTACGAAGAAGCCGTTGATTCGCTCGTGTTGGCTAAAGGATTTTTATCGCCAGAGCAGTTGCGGGAAGCCGAACGCCGTCTCGCGGCCGGCCGGCGTATTGAAGGACGGTGAGACATGCCAACGCCCAAGGAGACAAACCGGCCGCAGTTGCCCCCGCACCTTCGCGGTATCGTTCCAACGTCGAGCGGGTTACCCTCGCACCTTCGCGGTATGATACCGTGGGACGTCCCGCCGGCGACGCCCGGCCCTACATCGGCCCCCACACCCACGGCCACGCACGCACCCGAAGCTCCCACGCCGCTGAAGATCAACCTGCTCGACGGGCGGACGCCCAAGACAGTCGCCGAGCTTGCCCAGTGCCTGCGTGACGTGGATGCCAACGCGAAGACGGCCGGCTTGTCCGGCGTGAATGATGACGTGCTGAGGGCCGCCGGAACCGCAGTGCTTCGAGCAAGGGATGAAGGCGCTTTCAACGATGCTCGTTTCAATCGCCTGCGCGAGAAGCTGTACTTCATGAAAGAGGGTAGCTCGAGTTTCTGGCGTTGGCTCTGTGCGTGGCTGGATGGTGAGGGACGGCTCTATCCTGGCTGGGTGAATGACGCCAATCTGTTGGTGACGGTTGCCGGATTGCTTGAGACCATTACGGCGAAGGCAAAACCAAGACGCCGACAGAAACAGCAACGGCCGCCGACACCCAAGCAACTGGAAGCGCTCAAGGTTGTCGGGGAGTGCAACCAGAACTTCGCAGAAGCCGGGCGACGGCTGATAAAGAACGCGAAAACGGTTCGCCAGTTGTATCACGCGGGCTTAAAGAACGCGGGCAAGCTGGCCTCCAAGCTGATCGGGAAGCCAAAGAAGCAAACCGCACCAATGGACGCCCGTCATCAGTTAGACGTCGCCGGCGACGATGACGGCCCGGCATCATCTGCATACAAGCCGAAGAAATTGCATCGGAATGGCCGATGATCGGGGGTATTTCGGGGGTAGCTAACGGGGTGGTTAGCACCGAAATCCTGGTTGTTCTGTTGGCGATAATTTCTCGGGAAACACCGGAGATTCCGCTCGCTGTTGGGGATACTGGCCGCGCAAAACACCCCCGATTGCCGGGGATAGTATGCGACGCCACAAACGCATCCAGACAAACGAAACGCCTCCTTTGCAAGGGGGCGTCGGCCCGGAGATGCTATCTCCGGGCGCGCTGAAATAGCCTACAAATAGCGGAAGCCGCCCTTGCGGACGGCTTCGCAGCCTGCGTCGAAACGCAGGGGTTTTACTGTTGCTGTCATCCTATATCGGCGGTTCGCGGTTTGTCAATTGCGCCGGCCGACATTATTCTCTGGGAATACGCATGCGAACACACGTATACATTGACGGATTTAACCTCTATTACGGCGCGGTCAAAGGAACCCCGTACTATTGGCTCAATGTCGCCGAGGTATGCCGCCTCCTGCTGCCTGGCCACGAAATTCGGTCCATCAAGTATTTCTCGGCCATCGTCGGCGGCCGCCCCAACGACCCCAACAAGCCGCTTCGGCAGCAGATGTTCTTCAGGGCACTGAGGACGCTGCCGAACCTGACGATCATCCTGGGGCATTTTCTCTCGCACCCGGTGAGAACGCCGTTGGTCAATCCCGCAAGCGATGGCAGCCGGTTCGCAGATGTGATCAAGACCGAGGAGAAGGGCTCGGACGTGAATCTGGCCACCCATATCCTCCATGATGCCCACCTGGATGCCTATGACACGGCCGTACTCGTTTCCAACGATTCGGATCTGCTGGAGCCGCTGAGGATCGTTCGCGCGGAGTTGGGCAAGCAGGTCGGGATTCTCAACCCGCAGCAGCATCCAAGCAGAGTGTTGCAAAGGGAAGCCGATTTCTTCAAACAGATACGTCCCGGGCTTCTGGCCAAATGCCTGTTTCCCGTGACCCTTCGCGATGGCGATGGGGAGTTTCACATGCCGCCGGAATGGGCAACGTAGTAGACCTGCCAAATGATTTCCCGCCCCGTCTGGGAATCTGGAAACGGAACCACGCGGGGTTTTTTCTTGCAAGGGATAAATCGCGAACTTGTCTCACGCAAAGCCGCCAAGACGCCAAGAATGCGGGGTTCTTTGCGTGCCTTGCGCCTTTGCGTGAGGTATCTCTTGATGCACCAAGCACAGAAAAGGCTGCCTCGCGCAGAGACCAGGGGCGCGGAGAAATCAAGGTGATCGGTGAGCGGTGATCAGTAACGACCTGCAAACGATCACCGATGACGGATCACCGGTAACCCGCCCTGGTCCTCTCTGCGTCTCAGCGCCTCTGCGCGAGACTGTCCTGTGTTGGCCGAAGTGAAGTTTCACGCCGACATCAATACGATCTACGGCTCGCCTTTGGCGGCATAGACGAGACATGCTTGAATGTCGCGACAAAGCGTCGGTAGCGTCGCTGATGATGATGGGCGTTGCACATGCAACCGGAGATTCCGCCGGTGAGGACACCGGCGGCACTTCATGCGACTGCAACCAGGCATTTGGCAACAGTGCGGTCTTCCTTCTATTCTCCCCCGCCATTCTGGCAGCCAACGCAATGCCCATCCTTCACAGAATCCATCGTAACTAACGATTCCACAACCACTTCCGGCACCCGTGCTATCTCTGGCCCGGACTTTGCTCTGCCTCCACGCAGGCTCGCTCCATAAAGTGCCAGAACGTGCGGGAGCCACTCCGTGCCTCGGTGCCTCCGTGGTCAGAGCCTTCGCCGAAAAGGAACCCAAATCATGCGTCTCGACAAGTTCACGATCAAGGCCCAGGAAGCCGTGCAGCGCGCCCAGGAACTCGCACAACGCTACGACCACGCGGAGATACTGCCCCTGCATCTGCTGGGCGCTCTGCTGGCGGAGACCGACGGGGTTGTCGCCCCCCTGCTGCAGAAGGTCGGGGCCAACGTCGGCCGGATCGCGGGGATCGTCAATTCGGAAATCGAACGCCTGCCCAAGGCGACCGGCTCGCAGTTGGGTCTGGCTCGGCCAACCCAGGATGTTTTCACCCAGGCGCAAAACGAAGCCAATCGGCTCAAGGATGAGTACGTCTCCACCGAACACCTGCTGCTGGCGCTGGCGGAGACGAAAAGCGAGGCCAAAGAGGTGCTCACGCTCAACGCCTGCAACCACGATACGCTACTGGCGGCGCTGAAGGATGTGCGCGGCGGCCAGCGCGTAACCGACCAGAACCCCGAGGACAAGTACCAGGCGCTGCAGCGATACGGACGGGATTTGTGCGAGGCCGCCCGACAGGGCAAGCTGGATCCGGTCATCGGGCGCGACGATGAAATCCGCCGGACGATGCAGGTGCTGTCGCGACGGACCAAGAACAATCCTGTGCTCATCGGCGAGCCGGGCGTGGGCAAGACGGCCATCGTCGAAGGGCTGGCCATCCGCATCGTCAACGGCGACGTGCCGACGAGTCTGCAGAACAAGCGTATCGTCGCACTGGACATGGGGGCACTGATCGCCGGCGCCAAATTCCGCGGCGAGTTTGAAGACCGGCTCAAGGCGGTCATCAAGGAAGTCACCCAGGCGGCCGGGCAGATCATTCTCTTCATCGATGAATTGCACACGGTGGTCGGAGCCGGCAAGGCCGAGGGCTCGATGGACGCCGGCAACCTGCTCAAGCCGGCGCTGGCTCGCGGCGAACTGCACACGATTGGCGCAACCACGCTCGATGAATACCGCAAGCATCTTGAGAAAGATCCGGCCCTGGAGCGGCGGTTCCAGCCGATCGTCGTCGGCGAACCGACGGTGCAAGATACGATCGCCATTCTGCGCGGCCTCAAGGCCCGCTACGAAACGCACCACGGCATTCGCATCACCGACTCGGCCATCGTCTCGGCGGCCGTGCTTTCCGACCGTTATATCCAGGACCGCTTCCTGCCGGATAAGGCCATCGACCTGATCGACGAGGCTTCTTCGCGCCTGCGCATCGAGAACGACTCGATGCCCGCCTCGCTCGATGAGATCCGCCGCCGGCTCATGCAATTGCGCATCGAAATCGAAGCGCTGCGCCTCGAGAAAGATTCGGCCAGCAAACAGCAGCTTGCCAAGGCCGAGAAGGAACTGGCTGAGCTTCAGACCAGCGACACGCAGCTCACCGCCCGCTGGGAGAACGAAAAGTCCTCGATGAACGATGGCAAAAAGCTGCAGGAACAGATCCAGCAGAAACAGGTCGAGCTCGAACGCGCCCAGCGCGCCGGCCAGTGGGAGGCGGCCGCCCGCATCCAGCACGGCGAAATGCGCGAGCTCAACCGAAAATTGGACGCCGCCCAGAAGAAGATTCACGACCTGGGCAATGACGGCGCGTCGCTCGTGAAAGAGGAAGTCACGCCCGAGGTCATCGCTGAAGTCGTCTCGCGCTGGACCGGGATTCCCGTGACCCGCATGCTTGAAGGCGAACGCGAGAAACTCACCAAGATGGAAGAACGGCTCGCCGCCCGCGTGGTCGGGCAGAAGGAAGCCGTGGCCGCGGTCTCCAACGCCGTCCGCCGCAACCGCGCCGGGCTGGGCGATCCCAATCGGCCCATCGGCTCGTTCCTGTTCCTCGGACCCACGGGCGTCGGCAAGACCGAACTCTGCAAGGCCCTGGCCCAATTCCTGTTCGATGACGAGAACGCGCTCATTCGCATCGACATGTCTGAGTTCATGGAACAGCACTCCGTCGCCCGTCTGATCGGCGCGCCCCCGGGATATGTCGGCTACGAAGAAGGCGGCCGGCTTACCGAGGCCGTGCGACGCAAGCCCTACAGCGTGATCCTGTTCGATGAAGTGGAAAAAGCCCATCGAGATGTGTTCAACGTGCTACTGCAAGTGCTGGACGATGGCCGGCTGACGGATGGCAAGGGCCGCACCGTGGACTTCAAGAACACAGTCATCGTGATGACCAGCAACATCGGCTCGGCCGAGATCCAGAAGATGGCCGCCAGCGAGGCCGAGGAATGGGAGGTCGAGGCGAGCATCAAGGACTTGCTCAAGCAGGTCTTCCGCCCCGAGTTCCTGAACCGCATCGACGAGACGATCCTCTTCCACGCCCTGGGCAAGGAGCACCTGGTCAAGATCATCGAGATCCAGCTCGACCATCTCGCCCGCCGACTGGCCGACCGCAATCTCAAGCTGCACCTCACGGATGCCGCGCGGAAGCTGCTGGCCGAGGAAGGTTACGACCCGCAGTTCGGCGCGCGGCCCCTGAAGCGCGTGATTCAACAGCGTATCGAGAACGCGATTGCCGGCGACATCCTCTCAGGCAAGTACGCCGATGGCGACACGATCAACATCGACGTCGATTCGACCAAGCACGATTTCCAATTCACCGGCGGCCGGAAATAGCCGTTCCGATCATCAGCAGTAGTATGTAGTCTTTTGTCTAACCGGGTAACTCCCAATAATCACCCCCGTATCCGCCAGCAGATCCCGAAATCAGGCCATGCAGATTTTCTCTAAAGAAACCAACCTCCTCGCGCCGATGCCCGTGCGTTATCGCTCGCCGGAGGATTTCACTATGCCAGCCACAGACATCGATCGTGACATCAACGCACTCGTATCGCTCGCCGCTTTTCCCGACTTTCAGAGCGCCGCCGCCGCCGTGCTGCAGTTCCTGCACACGAAGCTCGGCATGAGTCTCTGGATGGTCACGCGTACCGAGGGCGAAGACTTCATCGTCCTGGGCGCGCTGGACCATGGATACGGTGTCAAGGAAGGCGACGTCTTCCAATGGTCCGACTCATTCTGCTCGCGCATGGTCAAGGGACTGGGTCCGCGCGTGGCCGCTGATTCCAACAGCATCGCGGCCTATCGGGAGGCGCCCATCGGCAAGAAAGTGAAGATCGGCGCCTATGTGGGCATCCCGCTCGAACGCCCGGACGGCAGCCTCTTCGGCACGCTCTGTGCCGTCTCGCCCGACATTCAGCCAATCGCCATCGAGAAGGAACAGCCGCTGGTCGAGCTCCTGGCGCGTATGCTCTCCACTGTCCTGTCGCACGAACTGCGCATGACCGCCGCCATCCGCGCCGCCGAACGCGCCAGGTTCGACGCCATGCGCGACAGCCTCACCGGCGCCTTCAATCGCCGCGGCTGGGACCAGATGCTGGAGGTCGAGGAACGCCGCTGCGCCCGCTACGGCAACCCCGCCTGCCTGATCGCCATCGACCTCGACGATCTGAAGCAGACCAACGATCAGAATGGACACAAAGCCGGCGACGACCTGATCTGCCGGGCCGCCGGGGCCATCGCCGCCTGCACACGCTCGGCCGACGCCGTGGCCCGCGTCGGCGGCGATGAGTTCGCCGTCCTCTGCGTGGAATGCGACAACAAGGGCGGCCACGAGTTCGTGCAGCGCCTGCGCGAGAAACTGCGTGCGGCCGGGGTCAATGCCTCCATCGGCCTCGCTGGCCGGGTCCCCAGCCTCGGCTTGGCCAGGGCCTGGCAGAAGGCCGACGAAGCCATGTATCTCGACAAGCAACTCAAGCACGGGCGTCTGGAACTGACGCTGGGCGACGCCGCGCGGGGGACGACTGCCCTCACCGCCGCCGCCTCCGTATAATCCCGGCCACCATGGCTTGGACCATCACCACGCTCGACCAGCGGCCGGACCTTGCGCACGAAGTGGACCGCCTCCACGAACTCACCTGGCCACGCTTCGTGTTTCAAGGGCATACGCCCGACGAGTCCGGCCGCCTCTGGTTCCCCCTGCTCGATCAGTTCGCCCAGTTTCAGATCGTCGTGCTCGACGAATCCGGCACACTGATCGCCGCCGGCCACACCATCCCGTTTGTCTGGGACGGCACAGTCCCGGGATTGCCCCGGGGGTGGGCAGGCGCACTGCTCCACGGCTTCGACACGTTGCGCTGCGGAATTCGCCCCACAACACTTTCGGCACTCTCGATGGCCGTCCTTCCCGCCTATCGCGGCCAAGGCCTGGCAACGACCGTGCTCCTGGAAATGAAGACCCTCGCCGTCCGACACGGGCTGGACTGCCTGCTCGCACCCGTCCGTCCCAGCATGAAGGACCGATATCCACTGACCCCAATCGAGCGATACGTGGCCTGGACCCGCCCGGACGGTCTGCCATTTGACCCGTGGATCCGTTCCCACTGGAAACTCGGCGCCCGGCCGCTGGCCGTTGCTTATCGGTCCATGGTGCTCGTCGGCTCGGTCTGCGAGTGGGAGGCGTGGACGGATCTGAAGTTCCCCGACACGGGCGACTACGTCATCCCCGGGGCGCTCGTGCCCGTGCGGATCGACCGCGAAACCGGCCAGGGCGTCTATGACGAGCCCAACTTCTGGATGCGCCATTCGCCGGCCGGGGCATAATATGTGCCACAAACCATCCGTTTCTTCGCGGTGGAGAGAATTTCCGCCCGCTCTTGGCTACGCCGGCTCCTTCCTCCACTTCGTGCCTCCGTGCCTTCGTGCCTCAATCCCTTTGGTTGCGGCCATGCCGCGTTGTGCGTCCTGCGTCACATTCATCGCTAAAGCCTCCCCCCTATTCTCTCGAAGAGCATCGTTATAGGAGAAGCGCAGGCGTACAGCACTGCGTACCCAGACGTGATCACCTACGACCAGTTCAAGCAGATCAGCACCGAGCTTCGCGCCCTGGGTGTAAAGACGACCGACCGCCGGGTTGGTGGCCGGGTCGGACTTCGATGTCCCGTGCTGGTTTTTCCGTTTGTGAATGGCCGCTGCGAAGCGCCACGCCGAGTCTGCCTCAAGGATCTCTCGGGAAGCGGCCTGGGGATCACTTCGCGCGAGCCGTTTACCGTCGGCGAGCAGCTCATCGTGAAGCTGTCAAAGCTTCAGGATGGGGCAGACACAACCCGGTCGATACTGTGCGTGGTGGCTACCTGCGCCGCGCTCAAGGGCGGACTCTATTCCGTGGGTATTGCCTTCAAATAGCCGCGCAGAGCGTGGCGACCGGCCGCGGGTTTTCTTGTATCATTCAGCCACCCACATCCCTTCGCCAAGAAAGGCCCATGGGGCCTGTCGGCCCAAAGCTGGATCTGCGACATGAATCGCGACGGCAAACCCGACATTGTCATCACCGATTGCGATCAGAAGGAATCCCGCGCCGCCTGGCTCGAAAACGACGGCGCCACCCCGCCCAACTTCACCGTCCACATGCTCCCCCTGACCGCCCCCGGCAAACGCGGCTCGTTCCATTCTCTGGCCATCTTTGACTACGACGGCGACCTCGACATCCTGACGGTCGATCAGGAAGGCCCCTCGATCTTCCCGCAAGGCGCCACCCCGCGGTGGTACGTCTGGGAAAACCTCGACGGCAAGGGCGGCGAATTCAAGGAACACGTCATCCTCGACGCCCGCCTCGGCGGCCACGACGTCATCGTCGGCGACCTCAATGGCGACGGCAAACTCGACATCGCGGTAGTGAATCAGGTGGACGGGAACGTTTCGATACTTCTCGGCAAGGGCGACGGGACTTTTGCTCCAAAGTCGACTGTCAATGTCGGAACTATGCCCAACGCAATTACGACAGCCGATCTCAACGGTGACGGCATCCTCGACCTCGCAGTTGTAAACAGCGGTAGCAACAACGTCTCGATTCTCCTCGGCAACGGCGACGGAACATTTACGCTGAAGTCGTCTCCGCCAGTGGGAAGTTCTCCATTTGGAATCGTAGCATCGGACTTTAGCGGCGATGGCAAGGTGG
>JANYKD010000128.1 GCA_025361735.1 Phycisphaerales bacterium | reverse complement strand
GGAAGGGACCGCCGCCGGCGCTTGCTGCGCGCTGCAGTTGAAGGACAATATCACCAGCACGCACCGCGGCCACGGCGAAAGCCTGGCCAAGGGCACCGTCGCCATCCGGCAGATGACCGATGAGCAGCTTCGCAAGCGGGTGCCGAATTGCGCATCCACCAAGCACGAGGACCTGGTCGAAGCGGCGCTGGAGGAACACGTCTATCGCACGATCTGCGAGCTGTTTGGCAAAGATGACGGCTACTGCCGTGGCCGTGGCGGCTCGATGCACATCGCTGACTTCACCGTCGGCCACCTCGGCGCCAACGCCATCGTCGGCGGCGGCGTGCCGATCGCCACGGGCGCGGCGCTCGCCAACCGCTACCTCGAGCGCGGCAATGTCGTCTGCTGCTTTGCCGGCGACGGCGCGTATGCCAACGGCGTCGTCCTGGAATCGCTCAACTTCGCCGCGCAGGCCCAGTTCACCAATCACCTGGCCGACGGCCTCAAGGGCGGGTTGCCAATCGTCTTCCTGGTCTGCAACAACCACTATGGCATGACCCATCGCACGGATGACGAAGTCATGGGCGTAGACCGCATGGCGCGCCGTCCGGCGGGGTTCGCCAACAACAACATGCATGCTGAGGTCGTTAATGGCATGAACGTGCTCGCCGTCCGGGACGCGGTAAAGCGCGCCACTCAACTGTGCCGGGAAGGCAAAGGCCCGGTGTTTCTGGATGTGGACTGCTACCGCTACTGGGGCCACTCGCTCAGCGATCCGCGCATCGAGTATCGCACCAAGGAAGAGGAAGCAGCCTGGAAGGCGATTGACGCGATCGAGTCCTACAAGAAGGAGTTGCTCGAAGCCAAGGTGTTGGATGCCCAAGGCATCGCTGCGGTTCAGAAACGCGTGGTGGACCGCAACGCCCACGCGGCGAAGCGCGCTGTCGCCGCCGCCGATCCGCTTGCCCAGGACGTGCTGACGTTCATGTACACCGACACGAAGTGCGAGACCGTCCCAGCCGAGTTTGCAAAGGTGAATCTCGTCGGCCCGCTGCCCGAGATCAAGCGCGTCAATGGTGAACTGAACTACAAGGACGCCCTCAAGGAAGCGCTCGTGCAGGAAATGGCGCGCGACAAGCGCGTGGTATTCTACGGCGAGGACGTGGCCGATTACGGCGGCGCCTTCAAGGTCACCAAAGGGTTGCTCGAAGCCTTCGGGCGCGACCGCGTGTTCAACACGCCCATCAGTGAAGCCTGCATCTGCGGCACCGGTTGCGGCGCGGCGATGAACGGGCTGCGGCCGGTCGTCGAGCTGATGTATTTCGACTTCGCGCTCATGTCCTCCGACCAGATCAGCAACCAGGCGGCGAAATGGCATTACATGAGCGGCGCCCAGACGGAGGTGCCGCTGGTCATCCGCGCCTCGGCGGGCGCCGGCAAAGGCTACGGCGGCCAGCATTCGCAGACGCTCGAATCCATGTTCTGTCACATCCCCGGGCTGTATGTGGTTTACCCCGCGACGCCTGCCGATGCGAAAGGCATGCTCAAGTCGGCCATTCGTGACAACAACCCAGTCCTGTTCGTTGAGTCGCAGGCGCTCTACGGCATGAAGGGGCTCGTGCCGGAAGGCGAATACCTTGTCCCGCTCGGCGTCGCGGACGTGAAACGCGCGGGCACAGACATCACCCTGGTTGCCTGGGGCCCACTGGTGCACGATTGCCTCAAGGCGGCCGACAAGTTGAAAGCCGAACGCGGCGTCAGCGCCGAAGTCATTGATCTGCGCAGCCTGGTGCCGCTGGATATGGAGACTGTGTTGCGATCGGTGCAGAAGACCGGCCGTTGCGTCGTCGCCAGCCAGGCCATTCACATCGGCAGCTATACGGGCGAGATTGCTTCGACCATTCAGGACGAAGCGTTCGATTACCTCGACGCCCCCGTCAAACGCGTGGGCGCCAAGAACGGCATCGCGCCGCAATCGCACATTCTCGAAGCGGCGTTCCTGCCCAACGTCAACGACATCCTCGCCGCCGCCAACTCCATCTTGTGAGGTAAGATATGGCCACCCCCATCATCATGCCCAAGTTCGGTCAGATGACCGAAGAGAGCGCCATTGTCGAATGGCTCAAAAAGGAAGGCGATAAGGTCGCCAAGGGCGACATCCTGTTCACCGTCGAGACCGACAAGTCGGTCATGGAGGTGGAGAGCTTCGAGGAAGGCACTCTGCTGAAGATCGCAGTGCGACCGGGCGTAAATGTGCCGGTGCAAAGCACTGTTGGCTTTCTGGGCAAGCCCGGGGATGCCATCCCTGAGGTGACCGCTCCCATTCCTGCTCCGTCG
>JANYKD010000125.1 GCA_025361735.1 Phycisphaerales bacterium | reverse complement strand
GCCCAACGCCTTTCACGCCTTCTCGCTCGTGAAACAGACGCCACCGCACATCCTGCTGTTGAGCGCTGGCTACCTCATCCTGATCTGCATCACGGCCCGCAAGGGCAACGGCTGGAAATTCTTTGCCGCAGCCTTCGTTGTCGGCTATTCCATCGTCCTGTGCTTTTGCGCCATCGACCTGTTCCGTTACGTGCTCTCGGTCGTGCTGATGCTGCACCTGCTGGCGGCCGTGGCCGTGTTGCGATTTGCTGACCTGTGCGGAGATCGTCGGAAACTGAACCATGTCCTCCCCGCCGGCTTCGCCGTGCTGGTGTTGTGCAGTCAACTGCCAAATTGCCTGGATACCCTGAGGCAGTTCAAGAACGACAGCCGCTCCCGCCTGCGCGAATGGATTGCCCGGAACGTTCCCGCCGGCGCGGGCGTGGCGCAGGACCCAAGCGTCGGCCTGCTCCGGCCGGGCCGGCCGCTGGCGGCGCGCGTTGTTCAGACTTCCGGGTCGGTCTCAGAACTCGGCGAGCTCTCCAAACTGCCGGGGCAAGGCATCAGCTTCATCGCCGTCGATGACGGCGACTATGGCCGGTACTTCGATCCCCTCTGGGTCCGCTCTCCGGAGTTTCGCAACCAATACCAGTGGCGGCGGCAATGGTACGAGCAGCTCTTCCGCGATCACGAGCTGGTCTGGAGCAGTCCGCCGCGCTATCCCATTTACGGCGACGGCACGATGACCGAAATCCGGCTCTACCGTCTCCGGCAGTAGCGATCCATCGGCAAACACTTGTGGAGTGTTGAACATCATGAAATCCACCCGTTTCGCGTTTTGCCGGGCATTCAGTCTCGTTGAATTACTGGTGGTGATGGGCATCATCGTGTTGCTGGTCGGCATGTTCCTGCCCGCCCTGGCCAAGGCGCAGCGCCAAGCCAGAAGCACCACCTGCAAGTCCAACCTCCGACAGTGCGGGATACTTCTGCTGACGTACGCCAATGACAACAACGGATGGATGTTTCCCACCGGCTGGGGCACGAATGTGCCGCGAGCCAAACGCTGGCCGGTGTACGTCTTCAAGCCCCCGGTGTGGAACCCGCGCGTCATGCTGTGTCCCGAGGATGATAACCCGGCCGAGGAGCATTCGTACCTGCTGAACCGGCACATGGCCGACAAAGGGATCAAACTGGGCAATCGCAGCGAGATGTCTGTCACCGATATTGTCGTCATGGGCGAGAAGATCACTACGGAGCCCGATTATTACCTGGAAGCCATCTCCGATGAAACCGAGTTCACCCGCGTCGTGGAACTCTACCGGCACGGCACGGAACTGGGATCCAACTATCTCTTCCTTGACCTGCATGTGGCGCCCATAGCCCCGCGACAGGCCCGCCAGGCCATCGATCCCTGGGATGTACTCAAGACGGATGCTCCAAAGTGAACGGGGAACCATCATGGACGTTGCGGATTTCAAACGGTGGCATTGGGTGGCTATCGGGCTGATGGCCGGGCTGGTGCTGTCCGGCATGCGCATCTTCTTCGGACCAGCCTACCGCGACAGCACCGCCCGGACACTCTCCCAGGAGCAGTTCGAAAGCGCCCTGCTCAGGCCCGCGTTGTCGATGCAGGTCAGGAACATGGTCCTGCATCCACCCGACAAGGCCGGCAACTGCTGGGTGACCGGCGACTTCAGCGAGATCAAGTCCTATGCGGGTCCCGGCGGAGACAATGAAGGTCCCCGCACGCCGATGCAGATCACGGGGCCGTTCAAGTACAAAGCGGCCGCAAACTACAAGCCTCGCCTGTGGTTGCAGGGAATGCCGCGCGGCCAGACGGCGCTGCGGGCCTATCTCGACGCGATCACGGCGCGGATGCCGGGGAAGACGGTGAGCTACCGCTATGCTTGGTGGGAGCACAATTCCGCGGTCCTGGCGATCTGGACGGGAGGCACGGTGTTTCTGGTTGGCGGGCTCTGGCCGACGCTGCTGAACATCCTGATCGGAGCGAGCTTCGCTTCCAGGCGAGTACATAAGGAGCATGCGTATGACCTGAGTCGTTTTGGAAAAGGGCCGGAGACGCCAATCGCCAGCGCCGTGTCGACGTCCGGCGAGCAGGCAGACCTGGCCGAGATGGCCGCGGAACTGGAAAAGGAACTCCAGGCGGAGCCTTCACCAGCGGCATCGCTGTCGATGCCTTCGCCACCGCCCGCTCCAGTCCGGGTTCTCGCCGGTAAGGAGCTTGAAGCACCGGTGTCGCTACCGGAAGACGAAAAGCATTATGCCGGGGAGTTCTATCCCACGGCCGCTCACGCAAGCCAGGAGGATGAGCGCTGAGCTTCCGTCACGCCGATGTCTTCGTTCCAGAGTTCGGGGTGGATCTCGATGAAGTCCTGCATAATGGCGATGCAGTCGGGGTCATTGAGGTTTATTACCTCGATGCCGTGGGACTTCATGAAGTCGGGGGAGAGGCCGCCTTTGCCACTTCCGCCGGGGAAGGTGATGGATTCGCCGACGATGACTTCTATGTTTAGAATCGGCCATGTCTTCATGTCTTTCGTCGCCTCCCATTCGTTGGATGATTGGATATCATGCGGCAAGCAGCAACTGCTGAATCGCCGGCTCTAATAACCCGAACGATGCGCGAACGAAGAGTCCAGTCACTCCGGTATTTTAGATCGAGCTGCTCCGAAAACTCCTACGCCGCCTCGCGGTCGATCGTGACCCGGTAGCCGAGCTTGTTGAGCCTGTGAACCAGTGACCGTGCCTGTCGTTCGGGTTTAATCCGTTCAAAATGGTCGACGCCCAGGTCGCAATAGCGCGCTGGTCCCTTGAGCAAGTGATAGGCGACCACCAGGAGGCTGTGCGCCACGGCGATGATGGCGCGCTTCTGACCCCGGCGTTTGGCGATCCGGCTCTTGTGGACGCTGAAGTAGCTCAGCTTGGTCCGGCCGGCGGCCCAGGCGCTCTGCGTCAACGCCGCTTTCAACCAGGGATTGGCCGACCGGGTCCGTCCGCTGCGGCGTTTGCCGGCCGACTCGTTATTGCCGGGGCACAGGCCTGCCCAGGATGCCAGGTGATGCGCGGTGGGAAAGCGGCTCATGTCGATGCCGATCTCGGCAATCACGTTCTGGCCGCTGCGGCGGTCGAAACCTGGAACTTCATCCAGACGCTTGATCGCCTCCTTTTCCAAAGGACTCATCACCTCCTCAATCCGGGTGTCAAATGACCTGACCTGACCGTCGATGTGGTCGATCTGCGCCAGCAGGCTCGTCAGCATGAACTTGTGGTGGGAAGTCGCGTTCCCCAGCAACGCCTGCTGCAGCAGCGGGATCTTCTTGCGAAGCTGGCCCTGCGCCAGCTCGGCCATTCGCTCCGGCGTTAACTGGCCCGCGATCAGCGCCTCGATCATCGCCCGGCCGCTCTTGCCCATGATGTCCGTAGCGACCGAAGAGAGCTTGATGTTGGCATCCTCCAGCACCTTCTGGATACGTAGAATCACTCGGGCGCGGTCGTGCAGCAGTTGCACGCGCTGCCGCGTCAGGTCGCGCAGTTCACGTTGGGGGCGAAGCGGCACGAACGATGGCGACAGTAGTCCGTGCTGCAGCAGTTGGGCGATCCACTGGCAATCGCTCACATCCGTCTTGCGGCCGGGGACGCGCTTGATGTGCTGGGCGTTGACCAGCATCAACTGAAACCGATCTTCCAGCAGATTCCAGATCGGCTTCCAGAACACGCCTGTCGATTCCATGGCGAGGATGGTGACGCCGCGCCCAGCCAGCCAATCGCCCATCCGAAGAATCTCCCGGCTGGTGGCGCCGAACGTCTCGACGACTGACTTGCCGTCGTCGTGAAGCACGCAGGCCGCGATCGACTCCTTGTGGACGTCGAGGCCTGCGCAGTGGGCATGAACCATTTGCATGAAACACCTCCGGTTAAGCGCCGCCGGAGGACATCGATAGGTTTACGACAGTCTGCTCCGCGTGCTCAGCCACGCGATGATCACAATCCCATCACGCAGCCTGGGCGACATTCCGGGGTTCGCGGCGATGTCCGGGCCAGACTTAACAGCGGGCTCGATGATTGCACCAAGCTAGAACGGCCTCGTCCGGCGTTGACGCACAGTCTACCAAAAATGCCAGACAGATGCTGCCGGTTTTCATCCACCGTGGGTGTGCCCAAAAGGCCCGTGACGGAACTTAACATAATCACCACTGTCGGCCGAGCGATAGGGGTTTGACCCTGGATATGCCGAGCGATGGTGAACGTCCGACCTGTTGCCGACTACACTACACGGTCCCGCCTCGTCGAATCGCCGAGTTGCCGAACCGGGCGTTGATCTGGTCGGCCACGCTGTCCAACTTCTTCTGTCGCTCGTGCTCGAGGTCGGGGAAGAGAGTCGGCTGAGCTCCATCCTGTACCAGCCGCTCGGCCGTCATCCCGATGAGCCGGACGGGCTGAAACCGCCACTTGTCGAACAGCCCGCGAGCGGCCTGCCACAGTTCTTCGGTGACATCGGTCGGCTCGCCCAGGGTCATGGACCGGTTGATGGTCTGGAAGTTGCCGAACCGGATCTTCAGGGAAACGCCCCTGGCCTGAACGCCGTGTTTGCGAAGCCGGCGGGCCACCTGCTCCACCTGATCCAGCAATACGCGCCGGACTTCGTCGGGATCGGCCAGATTCACCTCGAACGTCTGTTCATGGCCGATGCTCTTGGCTTCACCATCAGCCTGGACTGGCCGGTCGTCGATCCCACGGGCCAGATTAAAATACCGCTTTGCCTCCGCGCCAAAGTGCTGGCTCAGCCAGTCCAGTGGTTTCTGCCGCAGGTCGCCGATGGTTCTGATGCCCAGCGGTTGGAGCATCGCCGCCGTGGCCTTGCCGATGCCCCAGAGCTTGGTGACGGTCAGTGGCGGCAGAATGCGGTCGATGTCCTCTGGCCGGATGATCGTCAGACCATCGGGTTTGTCCATGTCCGAAGCGAGCTTGGCCAGGTACTTGTTCGGCGCCAGACCCACGGATGCCGTGAGCTGAAGTTCGCTCTTGACCTGGTCTTTAAGTCGGCGGGCGACTTCCTCCGGCCGGCCCAGTGCCCGCTCGGTGCCGGCGAGGTCAAGAAAGGCTTCGTCGATGCTCAGCGGCTCGACGATCGGCGAGAACTGGTCGAGGATGGCAAACATCTGCTCGGAGACTTCCGAATAGTGTTCACCTCGCACCGGCAGGATGATGGCCTGCGGACACAGCCGTTTGGCCACGGACATGGGCTGGGCGGAGTGGCAACCGAAGGGTCGGGCCTCGTAGCTGGCGGTGGCCACGACGCCCCGTGGGCCATCATGGCCGATCAGCACGGGCTTGCCTCGGAGTTCGGGGCGGTCCCGTTGCTCGACGGCCGCGAAGAAGGCGTCCATATCCAGGTGCAGGATCGACCGGTCGGTGGGCATTGGCTTATTATACCGACGGGATAGGCGAGCCCTGTGCGCTGGTCACGACACGACACCGGTTGCGAAATGGGGCACGACGAACCGGGCAATCAAACACCCAAAACCTGTCCACGAGCCAGTTCAAAAAGCCAAGGAAATCAACGTGATGCTACATCCCGAATAGTTTCCGGATGTACTCCGCATTCTTTCTCGCATCCGCCGCGCCATCCTTTGACGGGGCGCTGCTTTCCAGCACGATCCATCCCTGGTGACCCATCTCCTTGATGGCCGCGGCAATCGGTTCCCACTTCATCTTGCCTTCCCCGAGATAGTTCGCGCCGTCCTTGAAGTGGAAGATGGCGATACGGTCCTTCAGGAAGCGGATCTCCGCAGGCACCTCGTAGCCCTGGCCCTGGAGGTTGTAGCAATCGTAGTAGATCTTTACGGCCGGACTGCTGATGCGATCAAGGATCTGCGCGTTCACTTCCGCCGGCAGCGTGTTCTCAATCCCCAGGATCACGCCTGCATCCTTCGCCCGCGGGGCGGCCGCCTTGAGGCGCTCGACCACGACGTCGACATCCGCTTTCTTTAGTTCCTTGCCGCTCTTGAGGTCGCCTTTTCCGAAGAACGCCACGAGAATGACGCCGGCGCCGAGGTCCTTCGCCCCTTCGATGGTCTGCTCCAGCCATGCCGGCCCGCGCGGGTCGCTGGCCAGCGGGCAGGAGTTGAAGACGCTCATCATGATCGACGAAGTCACCAGACCCGTCTCCTTCATCTTGTCCTTGAACTTCTGGCGATAGGCCGGGTCGGCGATCGTGAGCTTCTCGGCGGCCCCGCCGGCCTGCACCTCAACGCCATCCAGGCCCGCCTTCTTCGCATCGTCAAAACCCACCACGCACGCGCCAATGCGGATCTTCGGCGGCACGGCCGCGAAGAGTCGCGGCGCCGCAGCCGCGCCCGCCAAAGCCGCGCCGGTGCTCAAGAACATTCGTCGTGACAGTGCCATTGTGTGCCTCCGGATAGGGTGTTTCGTCCGCAGTACCAGACAGTTCAACCAGCTCAAAATAGCCCGCAGCCACCGGTGAGGCAAGCCTGCGCTGCAACAGCCTGCGCTACAACACCGTGCTACGACAGTCAGTGTGATCGGCGGGATCATCTACGGCAAGGGACTGTCGCCGCCAACAACGGCCGCTCGTCTTCACCACCGGGTCTGCTTCGGATCTTCTTGCCCTTCGTGTTACGCCTCACGCGGTTTATTCCTCGTCGCCAAGGCGTGGTACACTCTCGGCCCTCATGCGAATCACGCTCTTCCACTATCGGGCCGCGAGTCTCTGTCTGGCCGCCAGTTTCTGTTGGTACGTCAGCCTCTCATCGGCCTTGGCGGACGGCCCGCAGTCGCCCTCAACGTTCTGCAACCCGCTGTCGATTCCCAATTATCCGATCGGCCGGGATGCGCGCGAGGTGAAGAATGGCGAGCCCGACCCACAAGCACACTGGAAGCTGGGTTACAAGGAACAATTCCGCGAACTGGCCGACGTGACGGCGCTGTGGTTCGACGGGAAATGGTATCTCTATCCGTCGGTGGACATGGCCTGGGTCAGTGCCGACAACGGAGCAAGTTGGCAGCACCATCCGCTCAACGTCCGCGACATCGGCTACGCGCCCACGGTGGTGCGGCATCGCGGGCGGTTCCTGCTGCTGGCCAGCGGATCGCCGATCTACACGTCGAATGCGCCGCTCGGGCCGTTCACGAAGCTCGGCAATATCCAACTCACCCGCACGGGCACAATGTCCGGCTTCACGGATCCGATGCTCTTCTCAGATGACGACGGGAAGCTCTATTACTATTGGGGCTGCAGCCCGACGGGCGGCATCTGGGGCGTGGAACTGGATGCTGGTGATCCAACCAAGGTGCTCACGCCGCCGATCGAATTGATCCCCTTCCGGCCCGACCTGCATCCGTGGGAAGCCGTGGGCGAATGGAACCAGAACCCGAGAGTCGGCTGGATGGAAGGCGCGTGGATGCTCAAACGCGGCGGCAAGTATTACCTCACCTACTCCGCCGCCGGTACAGAAAACCGCACCTACGCGATGGGCTGTTATGTGGGCGCCTCGCCGCTGGGGCCGTTTGCTCCGCAGAAACGCAACCCGATCCTACGCACGACAGACGGGCTGATTACGGGGCCAGCGCATGGCTGCATCGTCGCTGGGCCGGAGGACAAATTGTGGGCGTTCTACACCGTTCGCGCGGGTGTCGTTCATTCATTTGAGCGGCGCCTCGGAATGGATCGGGCGGAGATTGATGCGAATGGCGAACTCGTGGTCCACGGGGCGACGTCGCTGCCGCAGTGGTTGCCGGGCAAGGCGCCGGCCGGCGGAAAATCCACCGAGCCCGGCTGGCTGCCGCTGAACGGCGAGATGCGAACCGTCGGCTCCACCACCGCGCCCAACCTGCAGGGCAGGTTCGCCGTGGACAACGACATGCGGACCTGGTGGCATCCCGCCGAGGGCGATGCGCAACCCACTCTCACCAGCAGCTTCGTGGCTCCGGCGACGATCCACGCCGTGCGCCTCGTCTGGCGGGACGTCGGCATGGACACCAACCGTGGCGTGATGCCTGGCGCGTTCCGCTACCGCGTGGAGATTGAAACCGAAAAGGACAAGTGGACGACGCTCCTGGACCGCAGCGACAGCACCGAAGACCTGCTCGTGGATTACCGCCAGTGCGTGCCCGCCGTCGGCACTCGAGCGCGTCTGGTGATTGTCGGCTGGCCCAAAGGCATTATCCCGGCCGTGGCGGAGTTCACCGTCTTTGGAGAATCACTGGCCCCCAAGTGAGCCAGCAGTTCAAATCATCATGGCTCCATACCGTCGCAGGCCTGCGTCGGCGTCAAAGGCACGATCGCCGCCTCTTCAGCCGTCGACTCATGGAGCGGCCATGCCCGCAGTGCCAAGGCCATAGACGACAAACTCATGGCCGTCGCTGCCTGGGCTTTTGTCTTCCAACAACTCGAACCGAATGCGATGCTTTCCGGCTTCCGGCAGCCGGACAATTTCGTTGGTCTGGCGGTAGCCGCCCCAAGTCTGGTCGAACCAGCCGTTGAGTTCCTTTCCCGCGTTGCCATCAACGCTGACACGGGCTTTGCCCATCCCCCGCTTCACCACCAGGTGCATCGTGAAGAACACCCGGCCCTCCAACTCAAACTCCACTAGGCTGCCTGGTTTGTCGCTCTTCCATACTTTGGAAACGGGATCGTAGGTCCAACCTTGGTTGCTTACCGGCTTGAGAACCTCGGCCTCGAACAACGCCGTGTGCTCGAACAGATCGCTCAGCAGAGGCTTGGGCAGCAGCTTGATCTCTGACCGTACGGTTTGTGGTCCCAGGTCCGTGAGCACCTGATCGAGCAAGGCCGTAACAAACGCCGCGCAGTAGGCGTGCCCCCGGTCGTTGGGATGCACCTCGTCCGCTTCGATCTCCTCCCACTTCAGCCGCCCGCCCTGAATCTCCGGCCACAGGGCATCACGGAAACTGACGATCGGCACACCGTAGTGCGCGGCCACCTTGCCGTGCCACTCCTGGGCGTTGCCGCCGGCCTTGTTCATCGTACAGAGCATCACGACCGCCGGGTGATTCGGCTGGGAGAGAATCTGGCGGATCAGACCTTCAAGCGTTTCCGCGCATGCCTGGGTGTTGCCGTCGTTGACCGCGTACTCGACGACCACGAAGTCGGGTTGTTTGCAGAGCAGATCACGCTGAGCACGCAGGGCGCCGAAGTTGGACCCCGTGGCTCCGATCCCCGCGTTCACAAACTGCGCCTTGGCTTTGGGGAACTGGTGTTTCCACCAGTCGGCGATCAGGTTGCCGTAGCGTTTCTACGGCGTTGTGGCCTTCGCCCCGGCCGTGATGGAGCCGCCGATGACGGCGACCGTGATCGTGCCGCCGTCGCGGGCCTTGGCCATGACGTGCTGCAGCCGCGCCAGATCACCCGTGCTGACCAGAGAGCGGCGGAACATCTCCGTCTCGCCCGGAGCCGGCGCAGCAGCGGTCAGCAACGGAACGTATACAACAGCGCAGCACAGCAACGGGAGCAGAAGGCGTCTTTGCATAGGCGGACATGATACCGGCGGATTGACGGGCGTGCTGCATCGCGGCGATTGTCGCCATGTGGGCAACCCAGGTGAGTTCCGTGCGTATCGGTGGATGAGAGGCATTTTCATGAAGTTGATGGCATTGGTCCTGACGGTGTGTCTGGCGATGACTTTGCGATCAATGGCAGATCCGTGGGCACCGGCAACACGGCCGGCGCGAATGGATGGTGAAGGGGTATTGCGCTGGGCCGACAATGGCGAGGAGCTTGCGCTGTTCGGCGTGAACTATTACGCGCCGTTCGCGATGGATTACCACGAACTGAAGAAACTGAACGGTCCAATTGAAAACGTCATTGACCGGGATGTGCAGCATCTGGCCCGGCTGGGGCTGGATGCGATGCGACTGCATGTCTGGGACCGTGAGATCAGTGACCGCGAGGGGAAACTGCTGGACAATGACCACCTGCGTTTGCTGGATTACCTGATCGCCACCAATAAGAGCTGGGGCATCTACACCGTGCTCACACCGATCGCTTGGTGGGGAACAACCAATCCGAGCGATGGATTCTCCAATCATTTCACCATGGCCCAGATGATCGCCGATCCGGCCGCCCGGAAGGCGCAGCGGCGATACCTGGCGGAGTTCGTGCAGCATGTGAATCCGCACACCAAGTTGTCGTATGCGGATGATCCGGCCGTGGTGGTGTTTGAACTGATCAATGAACCCATCTGCGCTCCGGGTACGAGCGATGCCCAGATCACGGAGTACATCAATGCGCTGGCCGAAGCGATCCGCGCTACCGGATGCAAGAAGCCCCTGTTCTACAACGGCTGGGGCGATCGCTTGGGCGCTGTCCGAGATTCAACGATTGATGGCTGTACCTTCGGCTGGTATCCGACTGGGCTGGTCAGCGGGCGCTCCTTGCGGGCGAACGGTTTGCTGCGAGTGGAGGACTATCCATCAATGCGATCCGAATCGTTGCGAGGAAAGGGGAAGATCGTCTATGAATTCGATGCGGCCGATGTGCCTGGATGCTACATGTACCCGGCCATGGCGCGTGCCTTCCGTGGCGGCGGGGCTCAGATCGCGACCCAGTTTCAATATGATGCACTGCCCCTGGCTCCATCCAACATCAACTGGCAAACACACTACCTGAACCTCGTCTGCACGCCCAACAAGGCACTGAGTTTCATGATCGCCGGCGAAGTGTTTCACAGGCTGCCTCGGCTGAAGCAGTACGGGAAATATCCCGACAATCGGCGGTTTGGTGATTTCCGGGTGGACTACGAGCAGGATCTGTGTGAACTGGTGACGGTTACCGAGTTCATCTACGCCAACTCGACAACCACCCGGCCTCCCGACCCGGTCCAATTGCGGCGAATCGCTGGATGCGGATCGTCGGATATCGTGCTCTATGAGGGAACAGGCACGTACTTCCTGGATCGATTGAGCCCGGGCGTCTGGCGGCTGGAAGTCTATCCCGATGCGGTCTGGGTCAATGATCCCTTCGGCAAACCCAGTATGGAGCGGGAAGTGTGCCGGGTGCTCTGGCGAAGTTGGCCGATGGAGGTGAAGCTGGCGGACTTGGGCAACAAGTTCTCTGTGCAGGCCGTGAATGAGGGCAATACACTGCGGCCAGTAGTTCAGAATGGTCGCTTTGAGATTCGCCCGGGGGTTTACCTGCTCAGCCGCGAAAGAACACAGGTTGCCGGGAACGTTGCGGGCACACGAGTTGGAATGCGCGAGTTCTTCGCCCCGGCGGAACAGGTGCGTCCCGTGGCGGTGCGACACGATGCGGCACAGGAATGGGTTGCCGGCAAAGCGATGCCGGTGACATTTACGGTTGCGGCAGATCGTGAACCCGAACAGGTGGCACTCCGCGTTGGCGAGCAGGAATTGCCGCTCTCACGCAAGCGGGCCTACCAGTATACCGGGGCGATTCCGTCCGAGTGGTTGAAGGAAGGGACGCTGTCTTATGAACTGAAGGGTATTGAAGGCCGGTGGGCAGTTCCGATTCTCAAGGCACTCTCGCCGGTCGTGTTGTTTGACGCGCGACGGCATCAGGTGCGTACTCACGGATCTGCCAAATGCTCGCAACAACTGGTTCCGGGCAAGGATGGGGGCAAGGCGATGCAGTTGTCCGTGCAGAGCTTTGACGTCGTGCCCAACGCCGTGTCGTTCCGCAACGAACTTGACGATGAACTGGATCCTCGGCGCGATGAGCTGAAAGGCATGCGAGTGCTGCGGGTGAGGGCCAGAGCGTTGGAGACCGTCACCAAAGCGGTCGAAGTCGTGGTTCTGGAACGGGACGGCACTTCATGGGGTGTGGATGTGCCACTGAGCACCGAGTGGCAGGATATCCGGGTGCCGATCGAGAAACTGCGGTGCTACAAGCACTGGGGCACCGTGCCAGATGGTCGTGGCAAGGAAGGTGACCGGCTGCAACCGGGAAACATCTCCGGCGTGAGCGTGTGCTTCGGAGCCTGGCTCTATCCCCAGCATGTTCAGGAACCACACACGATTGAGATTGAGAGCATCTCGCTGGAGTGAGTGGCTGCCATCGACGGCGTGGGTGGTCACTTGAGCGATTCGATGGCGCGGGCGACCTGGGCCTTGGTTTGGAGGACTTTGTCGGGATCGTCGAGGAATCGTGTGGAGTATCGACCGCCGGAGTTGGGCATGGAGACGAGCGAAGTGGCGGTGTCGAGGGCGCGCTGGGCCTGGGCCGTGTCGCGGCCGGCGGCCCTGGCGGCGGCGATGCGGCCACGCAGAATGTAAAGGTACTCGTAGTCTTCGACGCCTTCGCGGGCCTGTTCGAGGCGGATGGTAGAGACCGGGCCGTTCTTGTCGGGGTAGATGAGGTAGCCGTCGCCGTTGGGGTAGCGGATGAAATAGCTCTTGCCGGGCGCATCGGTCTGGTGGATGAACGAATGCCAGCCGAACTGGAAGGGGTCGTACGTCAGCCAGGTGGAGCCCCAGAATTCATAGCCTTCGACATCGTATTTGAAGCAGTAGTGCGGTAGCAGGCGTTCGACGGCGCAGTACGGCGTGTCGGTACACATGTGGCCGTCGGTGGTGAAGAGCACCTTGGTGCCGGCGCTGCGAATTGAGGCGATCTTCTCGGCGGGCACCACGCCGAAATGGCCAAAGCCCCAAGCGGTGATCGAGCCATCCCATTCGGGGACGTGGTGCCAGGTGGAGGAGTAGATGGGGATGGCGGGGTCGACCTCGTGGATCATGGCGCAGAGGGTCTTCATCTGATCGCGGAGAACGGGTTCGCGATCAAAGGGCTCGTCGGAGATGTAGAGAAGGATCTTGTCCGACCAGCCTTTTGCCTTGACGTGGTTCCAGAAAGCGCGGAGGCAGGCCTGATAGGCTTCTTTGTATTGAGGACGCAGGGCGGTTCGGCCGGGGCCGTCGAAGGCTTCCTCGCCGAAGGCTTTTCGCGGAGGCAGGCCCCAGCCAAAGCCGTAGAAGTCGTGGGGAGTGTAGGCGTGGAGGATCTTGAGTTCGTCGAAGTACCAGCCGGCCACTTTGTCGAACTCGGTGAAGTCGGCGCTGACCTTGCCGTTCACGTATTTGATCTGAGGCGCGGGAGCGATGGTGTCAGGGCAGAGGCGATGGTCGGCCATGAACTGAACTATTTGCCGCCAGGTTTCGGAGTCGGTTTTACCTGGTTGTTTCCATCGGCCGCCGACACGGACATCGTAGACGGCTTTGACGTGGCTCTGATCGTCAAGCGCGAAGTCCCAGACGTGGAGGACGAAAGGAACGGTGGCGATGGTCTTCTGGTCGTGGACAAAACGCACCGCGCCGCGGAAGTCGCCAGGCGGAGCATCCTTGGGAATGTTGAAAGTAACCCAAACCGGCTGGGTCTGCTGGGCGGGGACGTCGAGGCTGTCGGCGGGGACGAGCGGGTCGGGCCAGAAATCGCTCCAGCCATCGCATGCTGGGGAACCGATGGGAAGTTTGCGTTGCCAGGCCGGGGCTGGGGACTGGTAGTAGTTGGTGGGGTAATCAATGGGGACGTATTTGACGACGGCGGTCTGGAAATCCTTGAGGAGCGTGCCGTTACCGTGGCGCGGGGCGTCGACGGCAATATGAACATTGGCGAGAGAGCGACGCGAACGGACGGCAATCTGGAGGGGTTCCTTTTCGTTGCGGGCGGCGGTGAGGACGGTTTCATCGGCCTTGGCGGGAGGAAGATCGTGGCGGAAGACTTTGACAATAGGGTTCATCGCCCAGGCTTCGATCGCGGCCGGGCCGTCGGCGAGGTGGCTTTCGATGGGGCCGACGAGGGCGGGCATGACGCGGGCAACGATGGCGCCATCGTGCCAGAAGGTCCCGGTGGTGTTGGTGGTGAGATGGAGCTGGAAGATCCGGGCGTCCGGAGGCGTGGTGAGTTGGCCACTGATGAGGGTCCAGTCGGTGTCGCCCGAGATGGCCGGCCCTGCGCCTTGCATGCCGCCGGTCTTGGTGAGTTGGCC
The DNA here is from genome assembly GCA_025361735.1 of Phycisphaerales bacterium. Classification (GTDB taxonomy): domain Bacteria; phylum Planctomycetota; class Phycisphaerae; order Tepidisphaerales; family Tepidisphaeraceae; genus JANYKD01. The sequence continues at coordinate 66,631 of JANYKD010000125.1, read as the reverse complement.
GGCCGAGTCGCGAAGATGGACATGAAGCTGCACAGATCCGGTCTTGACGGCCTGGCACTTGACCCAGGCGGCGTAGAAATAGGTGGCGTTGGGCAAGACGGCAACATCCTGATGGAGGCCAATCCAATTGGGTTTTGCACTTTCCGGTACAGCGATGCGAGAGGTGCGGTTGCCGAATCGGCCGGGTGCGGCGAGGGTGACTTCAGCGCCATCGGCACGACGGATGATTCCCTGCCAGGCAGCGGAATCCTCTTCGAAGCTGGCATTCTTCACGAGATTGGCGCTCGAGTTGAGGAGTTGTAGATACGCGGCGTCGAGGGGAACGGGAGCGGTTGGGTTGACTCGAAGGGATTGGACAGAGTTGGGGTTGAAGGTGGATTGGACGATAAGAGCATTACCCACGAGGCAAGCAGGAAGGGGCTTGCCGTCGAGGGTAACGTCGAAATTGGCGGGGTAGTGACGGGCTTTGTAGTAGCCCGCGAAGGCGGAGAGGTCGATGGAGACCAGGCCGGTAAACGGGGTGGCGGATTGGTTGACTGCGAGGGCGGTCAGACGATGGCCGGACATTTGAGCGGGCCATACGGCTGCGTCCGGGCTCGTGCGCAGCGAGAGTGTTTCGACCGGTCCGGCAGTGGCGCTGGCAACGGTGGCGGTGACGGGTTTTTCGCGGACATCCAGAAAATCCGGGACGGGCCAGGCTGCGGCATTGGCAAAGTACAGGTAGATCGTGGATGTGGATTTTGCGGAGCATTCGGCCGGGATGCGCAGCTCAACACCTGGGATGATGGGTCCGGCGTTGGCGGATTTGCCGTCAGGCCCGACAAAGGCAAACAGCAGTTCTTCACCGCCGGCGTTGGTAAGCCGGAGTTGTGCGGGAGTCGCGCCGCGGATTTCGGAAAGCGGCCCGGTGGCGGTAATGGGCAGCGAGATGATTTGGCCAGCGACTGGGGAGTTGGAGTCGTTGCGGATGGTGATGGGGATGCGACGCGCGAAGAGTTGCCCGGCGTTGAGGTAGAGGCTGGTTTGCCAGCGCGCAGGTTCGGCGGCGAAGACGGCCGAACAAAAGAGTGCAAGGAGTGAGAAGGTGATGCCGGCCCACAGCCAGCCGCCTTTGTCAGGTTGGGTGTGAGCCTTGAGGTCTGCGAGGGTGAAGGAGTGAAGTGTCTTCATAAGGGTATTTGGGGGCAATCATACCGCGTGCTGCACGCTCGGCGAACTGGCCGTGGCCCATCTACTGTCGCGAAAAGCCGGCTTCGTTGAGTCCGGCACCGCCTCCGTTTATCATGCTGCCGTCACGAATGGATTCAACCCTTCAATCGAAAGGACTCGCCCATGGCCGCCAAAGCCGCAACCAAGAGTGAAATTCTTGCCAGCATCGCTACCACCACCGAGCTTTCCCGCAAGCAGGTGTCCGCAGTATTTGACGCCCTCTCCGGCGCGGTCAAAGCCGGCGTGGGCAAGAAGGGACCGGGCACCTTCGTGTTGCCCGGCCTGCTCAAGATCATGGTCATCCAGAAGCCCGCGACCAAGGCCCATAAGGGCATCAACCCCTTCACCAAGCAGGAGCAGATGTTCAAGGCCAAGCCCGCACGGAAGGTAATCAAGGTGCGGGCGCTCAAGGCGCTGAAGGACATGGCCAAGTAGACCGTGTTTGGAACTGCCTGGCAGGCCCTTGCACAACTCCTCTGTCGATCCATGGGCGGAAGATCCCCCGTCGCTCGGTGTGCTCCCCTCGCATCGCCGACACTGCCGCCCTCTTTCATGCGCGGGCACCACGGGTTCACGGCCGTTCCCCGAGTCATCCACGGCATGGCCGGGTGTAGTCTCAGCCAGTTTCGCTGGTGAGACTGCAATTCGCCCTCAAATCGTCGCTGGCGGGGTCGCCAAGAGGGCCAGTCTCAAAGTCACACGATTCTTCAGCCCCGCCCCCGGCGGGTCTGGATGCGCCCATCGCGGGCGACGTCGCTCTTTGACGGGGACACGCGGTCAGGTGTCGGTGATCGTCCTCATCACCTTCTGCCGCTTCTTGTCGTAGACCTGCAGTTTCCCCGCCGGTTCGGCCGCCGTCTTCTTGTGGGAGCCGTCGCAGTAGGGCCAGTTCTGGCTCAGACCGCAGGCGCAGATCCACAGACTGCCGGCTTGCGGCTTGACCTCGGTCGGACCAGTGGCATCGCAACGAATGAGACGGGCCATATCACACTCCTGAATTACCCTATCGGAATTGCGTCGGGCTTGGGCTCAGAGATTGGCGATGGAACCTGTTATGGGCCGCGATCTCGGGTGTTGTCCGCCAACGCGATCCAGCCTCAATCGCCATTTCCCAGCCCGAAGAACCACCCAGTTCTATCGGTGTGGTCACGAGTGCGTTAGAATCGCAGGCCACAACGAAAGGGCTTCAATGGCTTCACGCATCATCGTCCGCATCGAGTTGCTACCCGCGGCCAAGAAGGCTGTGGAAACGCTCACCGAAAAGAACGGCATGACCCAGGTGGCCATGCTCTCGCGGCTGGTGGAGTGGTTCGCCAAACAACCCGATGCGATCCAGGCATCTGCGTTGAGCCTCGATCCGGCAACGATCAAGGCGACCGGCGCTCTGATCGCGAAACAAATGGCGTCGGGCAAGTAGGCGTAAAGCCGCCGAGCGCGGGTAAAGACGGGTGTGCATTCGCGCCAGATGCAGATCCGCTCTGCCAGGAGAATCGACATGCCGGATTCTGACGATTTGCTGGCTGCGGCATACGAGTACCGGAACGAAATCCGCGCTGCCTACAGCCTGTGGAAAGAAACGAAGCCCATCGTCTTGTTCCATCTCCAGGAACAGCGGGTTTACGTGTACCCCTATGAGCCGTACAAGAATACCTTGAGCGCCCGGAGCCAGGTTTCCCTGAAAGCCCAATACGACCAGGCGGCATTGGAGAACAAGATTGTCCTCTTCGTTCGGGACGAGGAGCGACAGCGGCTGGTGTCGTTCTCGATTGGGCAAGAGCCGGATGAGCGCGAGGTTCCAGACGCTTCTGCGATCTCAATCCGTCAAATCACGGACAAGGACGGATAGCGTTTTCGGTAGAAATGCCCTTTCCGGCTCCGCAGAATGTAGTTCAGCCAATAATCCGGCGGGTTGTCCTTCAACAGGAACACCGTTTTTATCGACTCGTCGCCGTATTCCTCCAGCACCCGCCTGACGAAATTCGGACTGATTGCATCCGCATCGAAGAAATCGTAAATGGCACCCGCCTCGTTCTCGGTCAGGCTCTTGCCCTTCTTCGCCAGCCCTGCGATCAGGGACGTGAAGTGTGTCATGACCTCCTTGCCTTCTTCGGGGTTGAGGAAAACGCCAACACCGCCTTTCGCCCGAAGCAGATCGTCCGGTATCTTCATGTCCGGGCGGCCCTTCTCCAGTTGGTGTCTGTCGATGACATCTTTCACTTCCTGCTCTGGCTTCGATTCCCATTGCTGGCGAATCTCCTTCTGCCAGTCCGCCGCCATCGACAAGCCGTCAGGATACACCATCAAGTCCTTGCCGTAGAACGCCATCGCCTGTTTGTGCAGTTCTGCCGCTCGCTCCCGCACCTGCGCCTCATACTCCTTTGAGTACCGGCACACGATTCCGGGACTCTGCCGCTTCATCTTCCTTACCAGATCATCGACGTCGACATTGGAAGCATCGCCATAGACATGTTGCTGACCCGACCAGTACCACTCTCCACGCCACGGGGTCAGGCTGCTGAAAACGAACTGCCCTCGTTTGAACGGATGTTTCATGTTCATTCGGATCGAATACGACTGATTGTTGATGAGATTCACGGCCTGGAGGGTTTCCTCGTTCACCGAGTCAAGTCGATAGCACGCGGCGTGTCGCTCGTACCAGCTCCGCAGATCCCTGCGATCATGTTCGGAAATATCCAGCACACCCGCCAGGATGTCGATGGCCCCCAACCCGGACCAGTGGGTGCATTCCTGACAAATGAAGTCGTCGGTGTACGCGACGATCTGGTCCGCACGAGTGTGCTCGGCCATGTAGCGAGCGTAAAACACCCGGAACATGTAGGAATGGGATCCGAGCCAGATCAGTTTACGCTTCACATCCCAGCCATGGTCGTTGGGCGTGCCGAGAAATGCCTTGACGCCGGATCCCTTGGGAATAGCTGAGAATTCGTCGGAAAGAAATGCGCTGCAGGCTTTGGCGATGCGGAGAATATCCTGATGCGTGGGCGAGAGTGTCAGCCCGTCGATCAGCGTTGGATAGAGAACCCAGAGGAAATGCTGGAACCGGCCAGGATGGAAGGCGGTGCTGGGGTTGCCGCCGTTTTCGCCGGAGATCAGAGGCAGGGCCGTTCCGAAGAACTCGGTGTTGTAGCGTTCATACGCTTCCCATATCCCCGTACCATTGGCAAGATCTTCCCCGAAATCGACCAGGATACCGGCGAGTTCGCTGAGCCCATTAGAATCCAGACGGAGAGAATCGTGGCTGAAGTGCCGCTGCATGTCCGAGAGCTTCTGCCGAAGCTGGCGTGCGGTTTCCTGAAGGTGCCGATCGCCGTGTCCTTCATACCCCTCAGGACGGTGCATGGAATAAGTCACGATGTTTCCTCTTACGTGGGTCGGTTGCTGGCGTGGGGCAGGCTGCCTTTTACATTCGGCAGACCCGCGAGGAAGATCACGTTGGACTGATGGTGGTGATAGGCCTGAAAAACGAATTCGTTCCAGCGATTCCAGGTTGCCCCGTACTTCAGAAACTTGTAGAGGGCCTGCCGGGAATCAGTCGCCCCCATGATGTTCTTGTTCAGGTAGGCGATCCAGTCGGTCTTGCCGGCATTGACCAGCACATACGGCGTGGTGAAGACGACGTGATAATCCAAGAGATCCACGATGGGCGGGCACAGCCGGACGTACCACAGTTCGCCTTCCTTGCCGGTGTAACCGGAAGTGGCGTGGCAGTTGAAGACCTCATCCGTAAGCAACTCTCGCAGTTGCACCTTGCCATCTTTGATGCCGATGTGTTCGTAGATTCCCATGCGGGTGTTCTGAAAACAGCGGGTGAGTTCCATCATCCCCTCATCCATGCCGATGTCGCCGCCAACATCGAGCAGGCAAGTACCGATGGTTTCCCCGTCCGGCCCGAAGCGAAAGTCGAAGAAGGCAGTTGTTGTGAAGTAACTCCCCGTCAGCGGGCTCATCGGCGGGCCTTGCGGCATGTATTCCTCCACGTCAGCCCCGATCACCTTGGAGTATGGATCGAATTCATCGAGGGCCGACACGGTCTCGGCAAAGAAAGCGACGAAGTTCTGAATGGAGACGTAGGCCGCATGAAGCGGGTCGAACCCTTGCTTCACCAATTGGTCGATGCTGTTCAGGTCCGTGGGAATCTGGTGTGACTCGCGGATCTGCTTGGCCTGCTCCCGGATGGCTTTGCGGTATTTCCCGCTGTCACGAAAGCGGGCGGCGAGTTTTCGACTGATTTGGCCCATAGGCAGATTCTATCGGGAGCAGTTGAGGGCCGGTAGGAGCCGTTCGATGGTCTGCGGCCATTTGCAGTCGGGCAGCTCGTGTGGCATCCTTTCGGGAATGAGTGGCGGCTCGGGTGTCACGTCGATCCCCATGTGCTTCCCCTCAATCGAATGGATGGACAACCATGGCGAAGCAGCGTAAAGCCTGGATGATTAGCCCCAAGAAGAGTCCCAAGCCATCCGTGCCGGATGCAATCAGGATGGAGGTGGGGGCCAAGGCCGCCAAATTGATCGAAGGCATCCTGAAGCCCAAACACATTCATCCGCCGCCTGCCGGGGCGCAGTTCAACTACATCGCCGACATCGGGGCGAAGTGGCACGGGAACAGCTTCTACTTCATCTCGACCTACACCTGCCCAGGCCCGAACGCCATCTCGCCCACGTTCGAGTCGAAGTTTGCCAGGATGGAATACCTCGGCGATGGCAAGTTTGCCCTGTACTTCATGCGGCACACCGGCGAATGGGTGGGGATCTACGACGCACTCTCCGTGGACCAGAGCATGAAAGCCATCCAGGACGATGCGTGGTTCGTGCCGTGACGCTTGCCGCCTACAATGGTCCGTGACAGCAGCGACTCCATCGTGGCGGCTCAAGATGCTCTTCGATGGCCAGTGCCCGTTGTGTTCCCGCGAGGCGGCGGCCCTTCGGCGGGCGGACCAGCATGGCCACATCGCCTTCGAGGACATCACCACCCCGACGTTCAACCCGCAACAGTATGGCCTGACCGTAATGCAGGTGCTTGGGGCAATGCACGTAATCCGGCCGGACGGCTCCGTGTTGCGCGGCATTGACGCGCTCGCGGAGTTGTATGACGCGGTGGGCTGGACCTGGTTGGCCCGGCCGCTCCGCTGGCGGCTGACACGACCCTTGGCCCATCTTGCCTACCGGGTGTTTGCAGCGATCCGCCCGAGATTCTCCCGCTTCCGTCCCGGCACCTGCGCCAGCGGTGCCTGTTCGACACGGTCTGGCTCCCCTGCGTACCCATCTAGTCGAACCATTCGTCCGCTGCGTCAAACGGTGGGACGACGATATTGATAATCTTCATCGCGCCCACCGCCCGATGACGGCAGCCGGGCTTAATCAGCACCGTCGTCATGGGCTTCACGGGAACCTTCTCGCCATCCAGTTCCAGATGCCCTTCGCCATCGAGCACCAGATAGATCTCCGTCATCCGTTTGTGGTAATGCGCGCGAGCGTCGTCGCGGATCTCGACCAGATGGACCGAGGCGGCCCCGTTCTCGGGCAGCGCGAATGCACGCCGCGCCTGGCCGCAGGGACAAGCAACCGGCGGGATCTGATTCAAGTCCGCGAGGATGAAGTTCTTTGCCATGGCAGTTATCGTCAGTGATTCCAGGCTCGTCCGCAAGGAACTTGCCGGTCAACCAAGGGCCGAAATAGAAAAAACGCCGGGGGGCTCGGCCCGGCGTTAGGAGGAGGGAATGGAGAGTGAGTCATCTGACCACGGGGCGTTGGGTGCGACCCGTAATCCGTTGTGTGTTGCGAGATGGCCCAGAGCAATGATCGTGCCAGAGGCGGCAACAACCGAATCGACGGCCCAAGCCTCGATGCAAGTATGTTGTGTTGTTGGTGCTTGCGCGCCGTCGCCATCCTCGACGATCATATTTCGGTTTTTGCGACAGAGCTGTGTGCAAGACTGCCACATTGTCTGCCGATGCGTCAGCCTGGCACTCATGCTCTGCCGCATCCCACCTGGCTCCGAAGGTCTTGAGTACCACAAGATCATCGACGATCTGGTGAAGGATCGTGGTGCGAGGTCGATTCCGTTCAGCGCCACGGCCCCCGCAGGGGTACTCATCTCGTGGAGATCTCATTATGCGCATGTCCTCGATTCTGCGAAGCCATCTCGTTGCGTCATTGCTCATTCTTGCCGGGCTTGCTCGTGCGGAAGACGTGGCCAATCTCGTCTCCAATCCCTCATTCGAGAACACAGCGCCGAGCAATCTGCCCGAGGGCTGGCGGGGTGATCGGGCGGCTTATTCGACGGACATGATCATCGCCCGCAGCGGCAAGACATCGCTCAAGTTCGTGAACAACGATCCCAAGCGATATGTGCTGTGCGCCCAGAAGCTGTCGCTCCAGCCCGGGTGGAAGACTCGCATCAGCGCCTGGGTGAAAACCAAAGACCTCGTTGGCCCTGATTCCGGTGCGACCATCTGCCTGGAGTGGACGGACAGCAGCGGCAAGTGGCTGGGCGGCGCGTATCCCGACGGCGTCAAGGGAACACGCGACTGGACGCGCGTCGAAACGGTCGCGCGTATCCCCGAGAACGCGGGGAGTGTCACTCTTTCCTGTTACGCCCGGCGTGGAATGACCGGCGAGGCCTGGTTCGATGATGTCGAAGTGGTGCGGGTCATCGACCCGCCACTGAGCAGCACACTGCTCTGGCCGAACTATCGCGGGCAAATCCCGGCCGGTTCATCGGGAAAGATCACGACCCGCGTGCGGCTCAGCCTGCTGGGTCTTCCCTACAAACCCGACCAGCTTCAGATCGAGGCGACCATCCGATCAGCCGACAATGCCAAGCCCCTTGCGCAGGAAGCCGTCCGTCCCAGGCCATCGCCACAGCCCACCGACATTGCGTTTCCCGTAGCCGGCCTGTCTCCGGGGACCTATCAACTCACACTGCGACTGCTGGACCCTGCAGGAAAGGAAATGCAGGCCGATCGGCATGAGCTGATTCAACTCGCTCCCGGTGCCGCACCCAGAAGCACGTTCGACGAACACCGGCGGCTGCTGATCGACGGCAAGCCGTTCTTCCCGCTGGGTATGTACTGGCACGCGATCAACGAGAAGGATCTCAAACTCTATGCCGACAGCAAGTTCAACTGCATCATGCCCTATGGATCGCCGACCCAGGCGCAACTGGATCTGGCACAGCAGCACAAACTCAAGGTGATCTACTCGGTCAAGGACTGGTATTTCGGCATCAAATCCTGCCCGCCGTTCATCAAATCGGTTGAGGACGAGGAGCGAGTTGTCCGCCAGCGCATCCGGCAGTTCCGCGATCACCCGGCCGTGATCGCGTGGTATCTCAATGATGAACTGGGCGAGGAGTACATGCCGCGTCTCGAAGCTCACCAGCGCTGGGCAGCCCAGGAAGATCCCAACCACCCGACCTGGATCGTGCTGTACCAGGTGGACCAGGTCCGGGCGTATCTCAAGACGTTTGACGTGATCGGCACCGATCCGTATCCCATCGGGCGAAAGCCCGCCTCGCTGGCGGCACAGTGGACGGCCAGGACATTCGATCAGGCCGAACGCAGCCGCCCGATGTGGCAGGTGCCGCAGGTGTTCAACTGGGGCAACTACGGGAAGAACGATGTGGACAAGACCAATGGCCGCACGCCCACGCCAGCGGAGATGCGCAGCATGTCGTGGCAGTGTATCTGCGAGGGAGCGACGGGGCTGGTCTTCTACTCGTGGTTTGACCTCAAGCGCAACGCCGACGTGCCGTTCGAGAAACAGTGGGATGCCCTGAAGACCATTGCCGCCGAGATCGACCGATTCGCGCCGATGGTGTTATCGATTGAGCCGCCGCCGAGTGTTTCCCTCGAGGGCGAGCGACCCGCCTGGCTGCATTGGATCGTGCGCGGCAACAGTGGCAAGGCCTATATCGTGGCCGCCAACGACGGCGATGGCGACGGCACGATTACGTTCAAACTCCCGCCCAGATCCCGGGGCGTTCGTGAGCTGACCGAAGGCCGGGACATCCTCATTCGCGAGGCGGGCTTTGCGGATGAACTGCCGAAGCTGGCCGTGAGAATTTACGAAATCACCCTGGCGACAGAGCCTTGATGAAAGAGTCTCCTAAACCAAATTCCGTCCGGCCACGCTCTCCAGCAACCAGGCCATATTCTCCCCCAGCACTCGCAGAGATCGGCGGAAACTGAAACGATCTTGCAGGTCATTCGCCAGCGTCATACCGACACTGCTGATCTGGTAGAATCCGCCCCATAACCCGAAACACTTGGGCATGGGCGCTGATCCTCGGACTACTGCTCACGAGCCTTGGCCAGCCACATCTCGGCTTCCAAGCGGATGTACTGAGCTTCAAGGCCGTCCAGTTGGGAGGCCATTCCAGCCTGAAAGCGTCTCGTCGCTATCTGCTCGGCCTCCTGCATCTGTCGCACATAGCCTTCGAGGAAACTCATCGTCGCGGTTCTCTTGATGGCCAGCGCGGCCGGGGGTTTCTATTCGGCCGCCTCGATGAATTGTGCCACGGACACAAATCTTACCGCGACGTGTGGTTGGGCGCGCTGCCGCCGGAGAAGAAGACTGAACAAATGGGGGCTGTTGGGCCGGTCCACCGTACACAAAAGCGGCACGCCAGCTTTCATGGAGGGGATTTCTGTTCCCGTCCATGACCTGCTGGCGTGTCTTGCATTCCGGACGTTCGGCACTCCCGACCTTGTGATCTTTTGCCGTCCGTCCTCTATCACTCATGGACGCTCGGCTTCTCGTAGCCCTTGTGCTTTTCGCCGCTCGTCCATCTCTTAAATCAATCTACACTCGCTCTAAATCGAGTAGCAAGATAAAAGTCGGCGGATTTGCGGAAAGTCGCAAGATCGCACGCATCAAGGGGCTTGGTGTCGAAGGTGGCTGATCCATGTCGATGTGTCAACACGGCCGTGACACTCATTACGACAACCCATCCCACCGCTCCGGTTCCTGCGCGGCGTCCGTGGCCGCCGTGACGCGGGTGCCATCCGTGGTCGGCGGGGCCGCGACGGTCATCTCGGCGAACAATCCTTCGGTGAACGCTGGTGCAGCAGGTCGCATGGTGGACTCCTTATGTTTGCGACCCGGTTTGTACAAAGAGCCACTGACACATGCCGGTCAGTGATGCGCCGAGAAATCGGAAGAATCTCAGGGCTTCCGCATGTAGAATTCCCACCAGCGTTTCCCGAGCGCCCAGGCGGGTCAGTGGCTAGCCCGGCATCTTGAGACTGCGCTTCTGGGTCAGAAACCGCGGCAAGAAAGTTACATGCGGAAGCTCTGGGAAGAATCTTCGGACAGCTTGAGGGACTTTTACCACGGGCCGCGAAGCCCAGCTCGTTGTCTTGGCGGGAATTGGTCTGTGAGCTCAAGTCGGTCGATGACCGGCGCGGATCTGCATCAGCATCGGCTTGCGCGGATCCTTCTGCTCGGCCACGCGGTGCGACTGCATCGCGAAACCGGCATCGCGAAGCTCCGTCGTCACCTGATCTGCGGAGAGGAGTCGGCGATAGGGTGCGAACCACTCGCTGCCCGACGTGAAGGCACCATCACGGCCTGCCGGATCATCCACCTTGATTGAAAGCACGCCCCGAGCGTCGAGGTGATAGTTCGCCCCGACGATCAAGCCCGGATGCGAAATCATGGTCTCGATCAGGAAACGACCACCCGGTTTGAGCAATCCATGGATGGCTGTCAATGCTGTACGCCGGTGCTCATCTGACACGAGACAGTGCAGGCAATGGCCGTCGACGATCAGATCGTACCGGTCTTGCTGCTCGGGCATGTGGCAGATGTCGGCGGAATCAAACTGCACGTTCATCCCGCGTTCTGCGGCATGCTGGCGCGCCATCTCCAGCGCGGTGGGGGACACGTCGATACCGCGCACAGCCAGTCCGTTGGCGGCCAGAAAGCACGAGACCGGGCCGCTGCCGCAGCCGATCTCCAGCGCGGAAAGTCCGTCCAGTGGCCCAGCCATCTCGGCGAGTGATTCCTCTAGGAAGGGCCGCATGACGAAGTTGTCGAAGCTGGCCTGGGGATCGGCTTGTTCATCCCAGGAGGTCTTCCCGGCTGCGCGCAGTTTCTGGAAGACTCGGTCGTCGGCTTGGTAGTAGAGGCTCATCTCCCGAATGATAGCGCTGATGGACAGCTACTGGATGCTGATGACCTCGGATGCCGCGTATCGCGGGGCAACCGCGAGCCTGAAATCCAAGGCAACCTCTTCTGCCTCGAATCGCTCCCGCACGGCGGTCATCGCTAGTTCGTCTGTATTCCGCTGGCGGCTCAGATGCCCAAGCATGACCGCCTGCGGCGGACGGCAGCGGCGTTTGCGGGCCTGGCAGAGAAGCTCGGCCGTCTTGGGATTGCTCAGGTGGAACAGGCTCGACGGGTTCCAGTGCAGCCGCAGAAGTTCGAGATCGTGGTTGGCTTCGACGAAGATGAAATCGGCGTCGGCCAGATGCTCGGCAACCGCCTGCGGCTGGTGGAAATCGGTGGCCACCACGATCTTCTTACGGCCAGCCCTGATCACGAAGCCAAAAGTCAGGAAATCAGGATCATGGGGCACTTCGATGGGCTGCACCTCCAAGTCCCCGATCTGGAAGGTGTCGCACGAGAACGGTCGGAGTCGCGGCGGACAGTCCCAGTCGCCCACATGCTTGTCCTGAATCTGCTGGACCACCTCACCATGGCAGTGGATCGGGATGTTCTGGTCGCCCAGAACCCGGAGGGCAGAGTAGCAGATGTGGTCACCATGGGCGTGCGAAACCACCACGGCATGAAGTCTCGGCGGGCTCCCGAGGTGTTGGTCGAACAGCCTGCGGCAGGCTCGCTGGGTCGTAATCCCGCAATCGAGCAGGATGGCGGTCTGGTCCGTCCGTACCAGAAGGCAGTTACCACTGCTGCTGGAGCGAAGGGATTGAAACTGGAGGCCCATGGATAACCGCCGCGTTCTGTGGTTCAGCCGTTATGGCCGGAATGGACGACGGTATCATAGCCGACATGGGGCAGTTCGCTTGCGGAGAATATGACCCAGCACGTCCGCTCAACTGGGGGCAGGTTCGGCTACACCCGAAACAGGTGTGACCGGCACCTGCAATCGGTGCAACCGAACCCAGCGACCGGCTCCGCCCCGTGTTTCGCCAACATTGCCGCCAACCTGCACTCCAGCGATTTCGACCCCTCGATGACAATGGCCCCGATCATCTTGGCCCGCACGGACAGATAATCAATGTGCCATTTCAAGGGCTTTCGCCGCCGACCATGCCGGGACAGTCGGGCCAGCAGGTTTCGCTGGGCGGTGCCGACATAGGCATATCGGCCAGCCGGAAAGGCGATGGTGCCGAGTTGTCCGACTCGGATTTGCCGGGCGTGTGCAAGGTGGAAGAGGGCGATGTAAACACCATCGGCCGGGATTGAGGATGCCTCACTCACGACAACATCGTGCCTTTCTCGCCGTGGCCCGAACCGCAGCGCACCACCGTCGCCAATCGGTGCCGTGGAACGGCTGTTCGGCCAAGTAGAAGTCTATCAGCCACGCCGCGTCGGGCGGGCCGCCGATCAACATCGGCATCATCTCCGACCCGCGACGCCGGTAGAAACGCATCAGGTTCGGTAGGCTGATCGGCCGCCCATTTAGCACCGACCGTCGCAGGATGCGCAGCGTGCAGAGCAGTGCCCACCGGCGAGCGCGGGCTCGCGTAAGTTGTCTCGCTCCCGATTTCACGTCCTTTTCCATAGCGGGCCTCCATGCCTCAAACCTACCACCTGTTGAGTCGCGTCATCGCCTCGTGGATTTCTTGATCGTCGCCGTCTTCTTACCGGTCACCTTCTGCGGCTTCTCGTACTGGCTGACGATTCCCGCCGCCAGTTCACCCACCCGGTCGGCCAACTCGGGCGGCTTGTTCACCACGCAATGCGGCCCCATGCTCAAGATCCACCAGACGATCTCATCCAGGCCGTCCACCTTGCAACGGAAGATCATTGAGCCATCCTCGTTCCAGATGACATCCTGGGTTGGGCGCCAGTGGGTGATCGTTCTGATCGCAGGCGTACAGGAATCAACAAGTCAAAGTCCGGCACAGGCGAGCAACTCCTGGGGCAGCCTCGGATCCAAGACGATCACCTCCTGCTCCAGCCAGAGGCTCTTAGCTGCAAGTTCCTGGACCAAAGATGGAGTGCCCACAAGATCAAGACTGCAGGGCCAACTAGCCTCTAATGCGGATCTCTGGACGTACTCGCTCCAGAACTCCGGAACGACCCAACGCAGATCCGGCCGAAAGTCACGCAGATGGCGCATGATCCGAACGCCATTCGGATCCAGATCGCCAAAATGGGCGACCGGCACGTCCTGAAACTGGCTCAGCAGGAGCCGCACCGTACATGTATCCCAACCCGGCACATGCGCCACCAGCCAGCTGGGTGGTGCCGGAGTATCCAGGTAGGCGCCGAGGTTCTCAACCAGCAGCAGTGCTTGCGGACGTTGACCAGATATTACGGCGCCATCCACCAGAGCTCGCTCCGTCAGAACAACCTCACCGAGGACTCCCGCAACTATTTCGGCATCCAGCTCGTGCTCGCCATGGCGTATGCGCAATCCTAGAGAGGGCCTGAGGCGCAAAGTGCCGTCGTGCATCACGTTTGAGTCGGCCAGTGCTTCTCGGCGTGATGCCGAAAGGCCGGCTTTCGAATGCGGTCCCACCACAGCGGTGGCCGTGCGTCGGTTGAGGTAAGAGGGAAGTCCCTTTGCCGCTCGCGCTCTCTCGATGTCCTGCAATTGTCGCCAGCCCTGCTCACTGATCGGGAGACCGGCTCCAACCAGTTCGGTTTTCAGTTGCGGCCATTCACACCATACCTGAGTCAGCAACCCTTCCAGTTCATGGCGGTGCGCTTCCACAATCGCAATCTCATCGCGGCGACCAGTTCGCTTTGTCCAAGACAACTCCACTAGATGGTCCCATGCCTCATGCTGACTCTTGCGTCGGCGCAGGCTTCCGGTTACGACCAACTCCAACAAGGCCAAACGATGTTCAAGACGACCCCACATCGGCGTTGTGCTCCTTTACGGTGACTCGGCGACCAGTCACGATCACCTCTTCATGTCCGGATTCATTGACGCGCCGTACCAGCCGGTAGGTCGTGTTGCCTTCAGCCTTGGCAACTTCGGGCGCGGCGATCATGAGCTGCAAGTCGAGGTTCTGGCACAAATCAAACAAAACCCCCAGGTTGTCGTGCGAGAGCCGATTTGCTTCATCCAAGAACAGGAGCCGCAAGGTTCCCTGTGAACGCCGTGGACGCAGGAGGTTTGCGTCTCGCTCCCAAGCAGTCAGCACAACCATCATCAGAGCAGCACCCACACCGATGGCTTCGCCCGTGGACATCCGCATGGGATTAGCCTCTTCCCACTCGACTGCGGCCTGGCGGAGCACTTGGACTTTTGGGGCCACATATTCTCGGTAATCGAGCAGACGCTGACCGGTTGTGCGGCCGGCATAACGGCGGAAAAGTTCGTCGAGTGCCTCTTCGATCGTAATGTCCGCCTTGAACAAGACACTTTGGGCTTCACCATCGCGCAGTGCCTGGAGTACGTTGTCCATGTGTGGCACTCGCTCCAGCCGTAACCGAATACCGTGGATGCTGCCGAAGCGAACAAGCTTGAGGTCATCGCTGAGCCGGCTGACTTGGCGCTGGGCGCGATGAATGTGAATCTCGATGTTCTTACCGACGTCTGCAGACTCGCCACGAAGAGCGGCCTCCTGTTTGGCCAATCGCGTCTCCAAGCCCTTGAGGTTGTCGCGGAGACGGCCGAGTGCCTCCAACGGTTCGTCAACTTCTGCTATCTGCGCCGGAATACGCCGGCGGAGCCAGTCGCGGACCTGTAGCCAAGCCGTCAGGTACATTTCACCGGAACGGTCCTGCGGCCCGAGCAATTGCTTGACGGATTCCACCACCCCTTGGCTGTCCTGGGCATTCTGGAGCCGTTCCGTGAGAACCGCAGCTGATTCGCTCGCCTTGGTTTGCAGGTTCAGGCTACCTTTGCCAGCCATAGTTGCCGCGAAATGTGGTGTGAGCGCACTGGTCAGCACGCCATGCTCTTGAGCCGATCTCTGGAGTTGATCCCACCGCTCCTGGGCTGGCTTCCAGAGGCCATTCGCCTCGTCCCGAGCGGAGGTCATCTTCTGAAGGTTGTTTTCAATCTGCTGCGTTCGTTCACTGAGCCTTGCGAGTTCTTCGCCCTTCTGGCGTTCCTTTTCCGCAACGCTCGTTTCCTGAAATGCCGCAGCCTCCAATTGGGCCTTGGCTGCTTGTATTGCTTCCTCGCTGGCGTCGTCGATACCCAGTTGGTTCCATTGTCGCTGGGTTTGGGCGAGAGTTTTCTCCTTTAGAATATACTCGGCGTCCGCATCGTTGGATGCCCTTACCGCAGTATCCCACGACAATTCGGCAACCTTCATCGCCTCCGTGGCCGTTTGTATGGCGGCCGCGGCTTGGTTGAGTTGAACTTCCAGCGCTGGCACCAGGGCCGTCTGCTTGTCCAAGGCGGCCTGCGCGTCGGACCAGTCCAAGGCGGCACGGTGATCTTGAACATACTGGGCTGCCTGGATGGCAAGCCGCAGAGAATCCAAGCGTTCCTCCAATGTCTGGTGATGCTTACGCATCGCATCAATCTGGGTATCGGAAAGCGGCAGCGTCCGCAGTACGTCCAAGTGTTGGTCCACCAGTTCTCGCTCTTGAGACACACGTTGGATTTCTGTTGCTGCGGCTTTGGCTTCCGCGAGCGAGTGCAGTAGCGTTTCCAACTTGACGGTTTGATCCGGCTCGTCGAGGAGCCATGCGAATTGAATTAGGTCGCGTAGAGCATTCTGACGGGGAATCAGTGCGTTGATCTGGGTCTGTGCCGCGACAATGTCCACTCGGTAACGCGCCTCGGCAGTTTCGGTCTGCAACAGACGATCCTGGGCCAATTGTAGATCGCCTGACGGATCGCCGCCCTGGAGCAATTCTGCGTCGGCGAGCAGATTATCGGCAGTTGCAAGCACGACCTGAGTTTCCCGGAGAGATACGTTCAGTAACTCGATCTGGCGTGTCACGTCTGTCTGTTGCCGACGAAGCTCGTTGATCCTTCGCTCGCGAGCACGACGACCCAAAGTCGGTTGGCTTGGCAGGCGTGTCAGCCGCCATCCAGCCGATCCAGCCACCAGAACGTCGCGTCCGACCAAGTCGCCGGGAGGCCGTCCCAGTTCATCGAGGGGTAATGAGGCATCTCCGCCAACGAGCCAGACCGAATCGGGCCGGCTATCCGACCGGGCCAACACCGCGGCGGCCGCTTTGGGGTCTTCCACGGCTATCGCCTGAGCCAACGGTCCAAGAAGCGCCTCATATAGAGCGGCGTCGCTTACATTCAGATCCTCGAATCGTCCGGCCAGCAACTCACCCTCGACCGTATCCCGTGCCTTGAGAAGCTCCGGCGAAAAAGTTCCTCCGGAATGCTCCAACTGGAAGATCTGTGCATGAAGGCCGTCTTCGCTGGCCTTGGCCGTAGCGTGTTCGGCTCGCAGCTCACTCAGTTTGCCATTGATCTCAGCCCGAAAGGTGATGATCGCGTTCCGCGATCGTAGCGTAAGTCCCCATCGCTGCTCCAAGGGCATCGCGCGGTCATTTGCCTGCCGCCAAGCCGCCAGCTTGTTCCCGAGGATTCGGATCTGTTCATGGATCTGATCCAGCGCGTGCTGGGTTGCGGCCTGCAGTTGCTCGATGTGTTTATGCTGTTCCTGGGCTGAATTAAGGGTGTTGGCCACCTGAGTCCAGGCCTTGTGTACATCGATGGCTGAAACGATGGGTGAGTCGGACGTGGCAAGTGTCCGTGCAAGATTCTGGGCCTCTTGCTGTCGTTGCAGGATCTGGCGCACCTGCTGGATTTCCGCTGGAAATGCCGTCTGCTGCCTGGCACATGCATCCAAATCACGAAGTTTCCGCAGTATCTCACGGGCGCGGTCGAAGGCCGCGCCTGGCTCGACAACTTCGTTGGTGATTCTGTTCAGGGCCACATTGATCTGGCTGAACTCGCTTCGGTGCGCGTGGGTGTTGGAGAGCCTCCGATCGCTCGCCAGGCACTCTGCCTGGAATGCGTGGTAATTTACCTCTGCCGCATCCAGCACATCTGTCATGGAATCCGGCTCAATTGCCTGCTCGGGCAACAGCCGCCTGACCTCTGCGAGGTTTCGCACCACCATACGGTGTTCCCCTGCCCGCCGCGACAGTTCTTCCAAACCATCTTGAGTGTTTCTCAGGCCCTGTGCCGCTTTCGTCCAAGTCTGCTGCGCGGCATCACGAACCCGGCCGGCGCGGGTCCGCTCCTCGTCGGATCTTTCGCGTTTGGCCTGCCGCTCTTCCTGGGTTGTCTTCGCTGCGTTACGCTGCGCGGTGTGATCCCGCATCAGAGTCAGGAGTTCCGCGGCCTGGCGGAGGCGATCTACGGCATTGCGTGCTACCTCGACTCGCTGCTTGGCCTCCAACAGATTCGCCTGCAGTTTCATCTGAGCGGCCTTGCCCTCGGCGATCTCGCAAGTCAGCTTGGTTTGATCCTCCTCAACTTGTCGCAGGAGGTGCTCCGCCTCCTCCAGTTTGTTTCTGAACTCCTCCGCTCGCTCCCGAATCGCGTGGATCTCAGCCGCAAACATCTCCTGGCCGGCCTCGTAAATACCGGAGATTTCCTGCTCCAGTTGTTGCGATCCTTTCACTTCATTGCGGGTTCTGCGGCACGCCTCCAGGTTTGCACGCATTCGCTTGAGCGTGTCGGCCAACCCGGTCTCCTCTTTGAGCAAAAAGTCCCGCAACTCCGTGGTGAGGGCACGGGAAATGCCGCCGGTCATGCTGGTCCGCAACATTTCGTTGAACTTGGTCCGATCTTCATCGCTGGCAAGTCGTAGCGGTGTGATTCCCAGGTCAAAAAGACGCGCGAAATAGTCTTTGGTAGTATTGAATGCCTCCAGGTGCGCGCCGTATCGTGCCGCAGATTCCCTGAGTTCGTTCATTTCCGGGACGGCGTCCGATTCCCCACGGACTAATAGAACGTCTTGAAGTCTGGTTGTCTTGCTGAGGCCGGTGATTACGAAAGGGTTGAGTTCAACGGTAGGCTCGCTTCGTCGCTGCAACTGCACGCCGGCCACGAGACGCTGGCCGCCCGGTAGCCCTAACTCCAGGACGGCGTACGACGGCCTTCCTTGCTCACCCAAGCGACCCCATAGCCCTTTGTCCCCACCAGTGCTCCCGGTCTCGCCCACGTTCGTGAACCGTAGCCGTGTCATGTCGGGCAGGAGAACGACATAGCAGCCGATCAGAACGGTTGTCTTGCCGGCCCCATTGGACCCCTCAAGGGCCGTCACATGTTCATCCAACTGATACCGCTCGTAGAACATGCCCCGCCAGTTAACGAGGACCAGGGTTGTGGCACGGGTGCGTATCATCTTTCCATCTCCTCGGTCTCTTCATCCTCTTCACTGATGATCTCAGCCACAGCCTTGCCTTCGGCAATCAGGCGAGAGAGTGCCTCCACCGGTTCACTCAACCCGCGAACCGCCTCGGCAAAACGTAGCAATGCCGGACGCAATCGCACTTGTTCCGCCTCCCCGAGATCGATGAAGCCGAGGGATTCCAGACCTCGCAAGGCTTTGGCGATCTCATTGCGAACGGTTTCATGAGCCACACGCTCGTCATACTTGCGCCGTCGTGGGTTAAGTGCCTGAACCAGATCTCGCTCCCCCACCAGACCCGCCAGACGTGACACCACAACCGGTTGCTGAGTTACGCCTCCGCCCTGCACTGTCGTTGGCTCCAGATACAGCAACGCCAACGTCTGACCCACAAGCATCTCGCCTGCTGTGAGATGTCTGCGCCCCATTTGCTCGCCTACCGGCAAGAGGTAAAAGAAACCATCGCTGGCGTGAATCAACTCACAGCCATAACGGCGGTAGAACGATTCCAAGAGGCTCTGGGCATCCATGAGAAACGCGTAACGTTCACCGTCATCATGATCGACATGCCGGCCAGCCCGCAAGATAAGATCGAGTTCTGGGAACAAGGAATCCTGAATGACCTCTTCAAGTTGGTGGAATGCGGATTCATGCATGCGTGTGTCCTCCGGGCAACATCCATTCTTCAACATCGATCTCTCCGAGCACTGTCACCCATGGGCGTTCCCGGTCAGACCGAGGTGTACTGTCGGCCGCCACCTGGCCGGCGATCCGACCCACCACCGAGAAATGCTTCGTAGAATCAACTTGAGGTAGCACGACGCTGAGTACCTCCGACAAAGTCGACTTGCCGGAAGCCAACGCCGCCCGCACAAGGCCCACCAAGGCGGCAGACTCAGTGTCGGAGGGGACATTTGTGAGGGGTAACTCACGGTCCTGAGGAGGGCGAACAACTGGTGGCCTCTGCTCTCGTGTCACAGAATCTCGTAACACGCGAATCCTGGAGGCATGGGCAATGACCCAGTAAAACGGCTGCTTTGCCCAATCGGCGAGTTGGTTGCGAAGGCGCTCGCTCAAGGCTCGTGACGGATCCAGTCGGACCACATCGCGCAGAAAGCGATGGACATACTGATAGTAATTCGACCAAGCCAGTTGCCGCGAGCGACCCCATGCTGCGACCCGGTCCACCTGCTCGGAAACCCGTTGCGTGGCCTCTTCCGCTTCGGGCATGCTGGACTGGATGGCAATTTGCTCGATGTCACTGAGCGAGGTCAATATCTGATGGGTGTCGTGAAGGAGAATCGTATTAAGCTCAGACAAGGTCGCCGTGGTGTCGTCCAAGAGTTGCTGGCACTGATCAACGGAGGCAAACCAGTCCGCCCCCAACAGGTCCGCGATCTGCTTTTGGACTTGCTCCTGCTGGGCATCCAAGCCGCGCTGCCGGCGCTCGATGCCGGCAACCAGGTCGCCCACCGTGACCCGTAACGGCCCCACAACATGCTGACGCCATTCTTCAGGTGTCTGGGCCTTCTTCGCGTCAACCTTCACCTGAGACAGGCTCACCAGAAGTGCTTTGGTCAGCAGGGACAGGCTCTCGCGGGTGAGGACCTGGTCCGCCATGAAGAATTCAACGATGCCGGAGGCCAACCGAGTCATGGAGTAATCACCGGCTTTTACGATTCCCGCGCCATCCACACGCGACAAAAGACGTTGCTCACGGAGACGTTGAATCGCATGCGTCGCCCGCTTGCGAAGATTCTCTCCGTCAGGATCGACGGCATCGCTCACCTGCTCGAAGACGTCCAGGAGAATGTCTTCCTCAAAGCACGTCAAACTGCTCTGGGTGGCGCGGGTATGCAACGCAACGAGAAAGCACAAGTCCACAGATGCGAGATCAAGACGAACCCCATCGTGGTGGAGCGAAGCAATGACTCGGAGGGACTCGTCAAGGAGGGTCGATTCCATGATACTCAGCTCTGACTGGTGTCAATTCATCTCAAACGTGCGGCTCTTTCGCCGACAGTCACAGGCGCCGCAGGCGAATGTACTCAAAGTCGGACCATGAAGGCAACACGCTCGTTCACTCGTTCGTAGCGCCCTCGGTCAGGCAGCAGGGCCAATTCTGCACAAGGTCAATGCCGTCGTAATTTAGGGATCCTGCATAATCCCGAACCCACGAACAATGGCTAAGATCCGCTATCGCATGCGATTCCGCGGCACATTGCTGGCCACGGCACCGCACCACTGACGCCAATGCGTGCCGTGGAACGGTTGTTCTGTCATATATATATAAACGAGCCATTGCGTATCCAGTGGGCCGGCTTGTTGAAGGCTCTCCATGTCTCCGGCTCGCCGTCGGTAGAACCTCAACAGGTTCGGCAGGCTGATCGGCCGCCGGTTGAGTACCGACCGTCGCAGGATGCGCAAAGCACAGAGCAGTGCCCATCGGCGTGCGCGGGCTCGTGTAAGTTGTCCGGTTTCTGATTTCACGTCCTTATCCATCGCGAGCCTCCATGCCTCATTCCCATCAGCTGCTCAGTCGCGTCATCGACGCGCGGGTTTCTTGGTTTTCGCAGCCTGCTTGCCGGCCGCCTTGGGCGGCTTCTGGTACTGACTGACGATGCCGGCCGCCAGATCGCGAACCCGCTCGGCCAATTCGGACGGTTGATTCACCACACAATGCGGCCCCATGCCCAAGATCCACCAGACGATCTCATCCAGCCCGTCCACCATGCAGCGAAAGATCAGCGACCCGTCCTCCTGGTAGAACAGTTCCTGGGTTGGATGCCAGTGCGTGTCGGCCACGGTCTCGGCGAACTGCGGATCAAACCGCAGTTCCACGTCATAGCTCTTTGTTCCCCGGATCATCCGCCAGGCATTGCCCAAGTGCTTGGCCAGGGTGAAGCCCTTGGGAATCTCGTAGGTTTGTTCCGTCAGCTGGCACTGATTGAACCGGTTGAGCTTCAGGCAGCGGACGGCGCGGCGCCCATCGTGATGGCCGACGGTGTACCAGGCCCGCTGGCTGAAGAGCAGCGTGTAGGGCTTGAAACTGAACTCCTCGCCCGAATGGTGATTGCCACCAACTGAATCGTACTTGCAGCTCAGAACCTGCCGCCGGGCCAAGGCCGCCCGCACAGTCTCGTATACGTCCTCGGTGCCCTCGGGCGGGTTGATCGCCGCCAGACGGATGGCGACATGGTCTTCCACCTGCTTGAGTTCCTGCTGAATCGCCGGGGACAGATTGCAGCGGATCTTGCTCAGGGCCGTGGCAGCGGGCTTGGTGAAGGGCACCTGTTCCTCGCCGCCGATCCGCTCGGCCAAAGCCAGCAGGGCCAGCGATTCTTCCAGCGTCATCTCCACGGCGGGCATGAAGAAATCGCGGCGGACGATGTAGCCGTTGGTTTCCTTGTCAAACGCGTACGGCACGCCCGCGCCTTCGAGCATTTTCATGTCCCGATAGATGTTGCGCTCGGTGGTGCCGCACTCCACCGCGAGCCGTTTGGCGGTCCAGCCGTTTTCGCCCTGAATATACATGAGGATTTTCAGCAGGCGGTGGATGCGCGAGTAGTCAACGGCCATCGTTCCTCCCGGGTTCGAGTTCTCCTTCTGCCGCCGGCACTATATCCGGGCCGTGAACCGCGTCCACGATTATTTTGCGGAGCACTGACCGGGGGCTGTCAGTGGGGGATGGAATAATCCGATCGTCGTTTGGGAATGAAGATCGGTGTCCACAGAGCCAAAGGAGATCGTCATGAACGTGGTCACGTTGGAACTCTCCAAGCACGCCAGTCATCGGGCCAAAAACCGGGCCATTTCCCCGCAGTCGGTCGAAGCGGTCATTGATTTGGGCCGGGAATACAACGCCGGGGCCGGATGCCTGGGGTATTTTCTCTCGGGCAACATGACCCGCAGCATGGAGCACAACAGCGACCTGAATTTGGACAGGTCGCGGGGCCTGGCGGTGATCCTGGCCGGTGCCCGGATTGTCACCATCCAGCATTGCGGCCGGCCTCCACGATCGTGGCGGCCAACCCACGGGCATTAGGCCCGGCAAAAAATGTCGGCCCTGCGCAAAGTCTCTTTGTCTGACCGGTTGGATACACACCTGATGGAAGGAGCAGTTTATGGCCAAGACAACATCGGAACTGGTGACACGGGTGATGGCGACTGTACGCCGGTACATGGCCCGCCGAGGCTGGGCCTTCGAGCAGCAGGATCGGCAGATCATTGCCGGAAGCATACGCGGAGACAACGGGCTGTTGGAATGGATGGCCCACTGCGCAGACGATGGCGCGCTTCTCTGGTTCTGCACCAACGCGCCGGTGTATGTCCCGCGCAGGCGGCGGGCGGCGGTCGCCGAGTACATCGCGCTGGTCAACTGGGGCTTGTCTTTCGGCCACTTCGAGATGAACTGGGACGACGGCAAGGTGGCGTTCCGCACCTGCATCCCCTTGGCCGCTCGCCGGCCACCGGTTGCGGCGCTGGCGCATCAGACATTTGCGAGTATCTGGCAAATGGACTGGCACCTGCCGGGGCTCATGGCTGTCGCCCATGGCAAGATCTCGCCCAAGCGTGCGCTGCGGCGCGTGACTCGGCAAATTGCACGCGATCTGGCGGCGTGGCAAGGGGATGTGAAATCGCGCCCGAAACTGCATCCCAAGAACCCCGGCCCAAATGAGGCTGCAAATCTGAACACTGGCGAACCTGACCAAGCGGCCGAGCGGCGAAGGCGCTTGTTTGAGAGCGAGAACTGAGCGACGCAGCTGCGTGTTTCATCCTCTGCCGGTGCGGAGCGCTCCGGCAGAGGGCGATTTGGATACTCGAACAAATCAGCGGCACCGGCCGCAGAAAGGCCCTGTATGAATACCGTCAAGGCCACGCAGATCCAACCACCGCAATCCATACAGCCGGCCGTCGGCAACAAAATCCAGCTCAGCGGCATTCAAGTGAAGGCTGCCCTGACGGAAGTCCAGACGCGATGGGATCACAGCACGCAAAAGACGTATCAAACGGCAGCGGCCAAGGCCCTGTCACTCCAGGGAACAGCCTCCGTGGCCGGAGGAACTGAGCACGGCACGGAATGGGGCACGCTGATTCACCTTCTGCTGGAAACGGCCATGGCCAGGCCCACGGCCGATCTGAAAGCCCTGGCGGCCACCACTCTGGCTGAATTGGGATTGAGCCCCTCGCTGGTCGATCCGGCATTGGCCATGGTGCAGAAGGTCACCGCATCGAGCATCTGGGCGCGCGCCCGCAAAAGCTCCCATTGTCTTGTCGAGGTGCCTTTTGAACTGGCCATGCCGGCAGGTGCTGATGGCCTGACCACGATCCTGCGGGGCGTGGTCGATCTGGCCTTCCTGGAGGCCAAGGGCTGGGTCATCGTCGATTACAAGACGGATCGGCACGATGAGCAGGATCTGCCCAAGCTGGTCGAGAAATACCGCCCCCAGATTCAAACCTACGCCCAGGTGTGGAACAAGACCCTGGGCCTGCCGGTTCAGGAGAGCGGGCTGTATTTTACGAACTTCGACAAGTACGTGCCGTGCTGACATAGGGCGACAATGAGCGGTTGCTTGCCGTTTGCTACTAAAGGCCAAGGCGGAATGAACGCATGCCGAAACGCCGCAAAGCCGGCCGCAACTTGGAGTTTTTCCTCCGGGTGTTGTTATCGAAGGCCGAGGTCAAATGATTTTGTTCTGAGCCAAAATCGAATTGCATCAATCGCACTGTCATAACGCCGTCAGTGCCGATTTCTACATTCTCGGGGTCTTGATGATGACAGCGGAATGTGGTCTACTGAGGCCCAATCGTTGACGGTCACCTCTTTTTGGGAGAAGGAGGCAGGATGGTGACGGATTTCCTGATCGACAGACCCGATATGCATCTGTTCTGGTCGGCCTACGATCCGCTCGACCTGGCCAGCGACAGCATCGACCCGCTGGGGTTCATGGCCGGCTACATCGCGCTGGCGGATCGAATCCTGCCGGGTTTCACCACGATCACCACGGTGCCTCGGTATGCCGGGATGCTGTGCCACGCCTTGCAGCTGGCGCGCCAGGAAGTGGGCGACGAGATCCTTGCCACCTCTCGGCGACGGAAGATCATTGAGCGGCTGAAGCTCTTTGAGCGTGCGTGGGCCTTGTCCTGCGGATTGGCGGAGCAGTATCCGGACATCGGCGGCAAGGCCACGGACGGGTTGCGCGGCGTGCGGTCGGTACACCGCTGGCTGTCCCTGCATGGCCAGAGGGACAAGCTCCCGATATCCTATGCACTGCTGTCCAACCAAGTGCGCTACGGCGGGATCGGCGCGTACAGCACATTCTTGGAGTCGCTGCACCTGGCCGACATGAATACGCTCACGTTGCGCCCTCTGGGCGAGGAACTGGCCAACGCCTTTCCCGCTCCGTCCATCCATGGCCTGCCTGCGCTAGTGGACGATGTGCGCCTGCCCGTAGACGGCTTGGGGGGATGGGGCCGCGAGGCCCATGCGGGGACGCTCTCGGCCGAGGAGGCTCGATGCCTGCGCGAGGCCCTGCGCGGTAGCGAAGAGGCGGAATCCGACGATCGGACACGCTGGGTGATGCTCCGCCTGCTGCGCAGCTGCCTGGACGGCGACATGGAAGAGCCGGCGCTCCTGGCGACGTGCCTGGGCCGAATCACGCGTGAAGACACATCATGGGCTGATCCGGACGGCGAAGCGACGAAACGTATTCGTATTTCTCTGCAAGCCATCGAGCCGTATGAGCGGATGTACCAGTGCGCCGCGTTCATCTTTGACCAGTTACGGGCAGCAGCAACGGATCGCGGCCAAGCCGAGATCGAGGCGGCGGCGGACGCCAGTGCCGTTGTTCACGCCACGCAGGACATTTCTCTCGCCGCCCGTCGGTTTCTCACGGAACTGGACAGTGCGCCGGAGCAGGATGGTCTTGGTCAGGCGCGGCAGGCCCTGACCAAGACCGGGCTGGTGAGCTTGGCCCAGGTTCTGGCCGGCATCCGCGAACCGGTCGCCGTTTGCCAGGAGATTCTGCGCCGCCACGCCCGGGTCCAAGAAGGCAAGTTCGATGGTGGGCTGCCCAAGGGGCCTTGGATCAAGTTGGAAGGCGGCGAGGGGGTGGTTGTGCGTTTGACCGCTCAACGTTTCGGCCTGGAGCCGTCCCAGGCGGCCCAGTCATGGACAGACATGGCCCGGCATCCGTATCGCACGCACGGAGCCAGGCAGTTCATTCGATTGTGTCGGATTTCGTGAGGGGAGTTTTCAATGGCAAGCAAGAATCACGATGGCAGCAATGCCATGATCGACTGGGTGCGGCCGAGCGAGGCCGATGGGCCACTGATTGGGGCCGTCTTCTCCACCTACGGTCTGTCCCTGGACCAGCCAGACTTCTTCGGGCAGGACTTCCTGCCCACGCTGCTGGGACTCGGCAGCATCCGAGACCGAGGCTACGCCTCGCCCGTCACGATGGATCGCACGCTGGCGACCAGCGATGTGAGTTTGATCTGCGACGCCCATGCGGTAGCCGCCGGTGCCCGACCGACGCTGCGCGTCGACGTGCTGCCGATTGGTCACAGGCTTCATCACGCCAAGGTCATCCTGATCCACCGCCAGAACCGCATTCGTCTGATCGTGGGCTCGGCCAATTTGACGCACGAGGGGTTTCGGCGGCAGCGGGAGATGGCCGTGGTGTTGGACTTCCACGAGCAAGGCAAGCTGCCGCCCGGAGTGTTGACCATCGCCGTGACGCGATGGCTGGAGGCACTGGGCGATTCGGCCGATGATCAGGTCCGCCGCGTGCTGAACGGCGTTGCCCGGCAGGTTCAGCGATGGCCGGTGGTCAGCCCCACGCGGGAGGACCTGCTGCCCCAGATCGTGTTCGGCGGCGGCGTGGTGCCACTGTGGCGGCAGTTCGCCGATGCCTGGCCAGAGGGCGAGCCGGTCTTGCGCTGGTACATCTGCTCCCCGTTCTGGCCGCAGGTTCAGGACAACGCCGCAAGCAGCCCTTTCGAGGCCATCGCCGGCGCACTGGAAGCCAAGCGTGCCTCGCTCGCGGATAGCCACATGGAGATCATCGCGCGGGCCGAGTCGGCCAATGACACGGCGCTGCCGCGATTCCCCTTCGCACTGGTGAGGCATCTGCGGGAGCATGGATTTCCTGTGCAGCGGGGACGAATCGTGCCGGCGCGGCTGGATGCCGCCGAGGAGGAAATCCCCGACGGCAAGGCGGCAGAGAATCGCGACCTGCACGCGAAGTGGACCGTGCTGGCCGGCCCGAACACCGTGCTGGCGATGGTGGGCTCGGCCAACTTCACCCGTCAGGGGCTGGGCGTGCTCCGCGATCCCACGGCCGCCAATATCGAAGCCTGCGTGCTGCTCAAGTGGCGGCGCGGTCAGTGGAACCCTGAGACATGGCTGCCGCCGCTGGGCAAGCAAGCCGTTGACTGGGCAACGTGCTCGGTCGACGACCTGCGCGATCCGCCGGAAGAGGAGGCTCAACTGCCCGACTGGCCTGCGTTCATCCAGCGTATTGAACTGGCGATTCACTGGGAGCACCTGCCGGAACCGGATGGCGAGCTGCACTTGCATTTGCGGCTTCCCGCAACGCCGGCCTTCCGCGTCGTTTTCCCGGCGGGGCCAGATAGCGCGGCGGAGGCGAGCTTCGTCCTGTCAGCAGGAGCCGAGCCCCACCTTCGCGCACCGTTGACGGCGGCTCAGGTGCGTCATGTCCTGGCCCGGCGCATGGTGCAGGTCGTGTGGGAGGATGACGCTCGCTCGGCCCTGTTTCCCGTGAACGTGCTGTACGAGAGCAAGGCGGCCATGCCCAGCGTGCTGGGGGCAAAGCCGTCGGAAGAGCAACTCCTGGCCTATTTCCATGGGCGCATCTCGGAGGAGGACCTGCTCACTCGGCTCGAACAACAGGCGAGCGCTGGCTTGCCGCCGGCCAGCATCCTTCCGGCGGATTCCGAGCGACTCCGGCAGCTTCAAAACTACATCGTGCGCGAGTTTGTGGAGGGTCTCTACGGTCTAACGCGGGCGGTCCAAGAAGCGTCGTTCTCACCACGGGCGGCCGAACAGGCCCTTCTGGGTGACCTGAGCCCCGTGAGTCTGGCGGAGCAGGTTGTTCAGGCGTTATACGCCGGCCGGCGCTCGGCGACCGCTGCGGCGTTTCAGTTGGTGGAGCTGATCCGTGTCGTGGGTGAGTTGTCGTGGGCGGCCCACGTCGAGCAATCCCCCGAGGTCGGCGCTGCCTTCGAGCTGGTGCGCCGACGGACCTTGGATCGGATTTTCGCAATGGTCCAGCAGATCACGGCGAAGCTCAGCGCCATCAGGGATGACCGGGAATTTGCCGCATATGTGCGCTCGCTGCTTCCGGCCGGGTTGGCCAACCGCTGGATGGCGGTGCTCGCCGAGAAGGAACCCACTGGGGAACTGGCTTTCGAGGGAGGAATTGTATGATCCCGACGCTGGATACATCTTTGATCGACTTGGGCAAGGACCGGGAACGCATCAGCCGCGTCGACGCCGAGCGTCAGACGGCCACCGTCAACCAGATTCTCCGCGCGTTTTTCGGCCCTGTCAGCGAGCGGCGCGAGGTCCAATTGCTGGCCGACGAGGTGGGAATGGGCAAGACGTTCGTGGCGCTGGCGGCGGGCTATGCGATCCTCTCGGTTCTTCGCGACACGGCGCGAGCCCAGGAGTTGGAGGAACTCGCGGATTGCTATCGTTGCATCTTGGTCCTTACGCCTGGAGGCAATCCAACGCTTGCCAGCAAGTGGGACCGCGAGGACGAGGCGCTGCTGACGCGCTGCGCCTGCGATGGACAAAGGACGGCCTGGTTCCAGTCCATCCTTTGCGAATCGGCCGACCAGTTGCTGCAAAACATCCTGCGCGCCGACGACCTGCGACGCCGCGCGCCGGTCATCATGGTGGCCCAGTCCAGCATCTTCACCAAGCGGCTCTCGGACCCGGCAGTGCGGTTCATCACTGCCTGCTTATTCCGCTGGTGGGGCAAGGGTCTGCAGATGCGGGAACGCTATCACATTATCCGGGGCCTGTCGGAGACTGTTGGCTCAGGCGAATGGGACGACGCTGCCGCTTGGGCTGGTCGGAGCGAATACGACATCGAACTGTGGGACTGGCGGGGCCATGAGCGTTTCCTGGCGGCTACCGACCGCGAGCGGGAAAACTGGGAACCGCGAGGGCAGTGGCGGATGTTCAAAGAAGTCAGCATCACGTACGCCGATCTACAACAGGCTCTGGACCGATTCTGCCGCAATGGCGGAGAGCAGCAGTTGGAGGATCTGCGACGCTTCTGCCAGGCTGTGCCTATGCGGCGGCCAGCAGATCGGCGTACCAGTGCCTATGATGATTGGCTGACGTGGTTCCGTAAATTGAAGGACAAGTTCCGCGACGTGTTCAAGAGACTGTGGCCCTACCTGCTTCGCAAACGGTTACCGTTGGTCATCAGCGACGAAGCGCACCATTGGCGCAACAACGAAACCGGCGACTTCTGCTCAATCCGTGAGTTCATCGCGCCACACGCCAAGCGGATGCTCCTGCTGACGGCAACGCCATTTCAGCTTAATCCGCAGGAGACGGTGAACGTCCTCAATGTCGTCGATCACATGGACCCGGCGATTGGTATTTATCGAGTGGAGGAGCTGCAACGAAAGCGCGATCGCCTTGCTCAGTGCATGGAAGCATCGGCACAAGCTGGCGGGGCTTTCTCCCGCGAATGGGGTTCGCTGGCCGATCAGATGGTCCGATGGAATTCGACACTCTTTGACCCAGCCGCCATTTTGCCCGGCGTGGACGATCCGCGTCAGGCGGTCATCGCCGAGATGTGGAGCCGGATCAATACCGAAGTGACAGACACCGCAGCGGCCGTGGCGCAGATTCCCGGAGCGCTCAAGCCTTTCTTCAAGCGGGCCATCGAGTTGCGCACCGCCAATGAAGCTCTGGAGCGCGCGATGCGGCCGCTGATCATTCGCCACCGCCGCTGCACGCAGCACCGGCGCTACTGGGTCGGCCGGGAGTATCCGCCCGCCGGCGGCCTGGAATTGCGGCCGGACCAGGATCGCCTGCATCTGGCTCCGGGACAGCCACTAGAGCCCCGCGAGGAACTGGTGCAGTACCTGCTGATGAAGGTCGTGGCGGCGGCCAGTCAGGGTCGCCACCGCACGGCCTTGGGCACGGCGCTGACTGGCTGCTACACCACGATGTGGGAGAGTCAGGAGGGTCGCAAGGCCATCGCGGCGGCTGCCGACGATGGCTCTGCCGGCCTGCTAAAGCTGCTCCAGCGGCTCACCGGCAAGGGAGACACTGCGAAGGACGCCGGCCACCCGAAGCTGCGTTGCGTAGTGGATGCGGTGATGGCGAGATGGAACCGTGGCGAGAAGTCTCTCGTATTCTGCTTCCGCGTGCCAACGGCTCAGGCTCTCCATGACACGTTGTCGCGCCGGATTGAGGACCAGCTCAAGAAGCAGCGCACCGCGCTGCTCAAGGCACGCGGGACGGAGGCCGCAAGCGAGTCGGATCGGGACAAGGCCATGCAGGCATTCCGCCGGTCACTTACGGCACGCGAGAGTTCGGGAGTACCCCTGTTCTTGGACCGAGTCCTGATTGGCTGGCTCCTGCAGATGAACTGGTCGATACCCGAACTGACGCGGGATGACCTGAAGATGCTGGCCAGGCTCGCCGCCCGCGCTCAGGTGCGGGGGCGCAGGTTGTTTCCCAACATGGAGCGACCGGATCGCGTGTTCCTCCACCGGGCCATAGAGCATTTGTGGGCGAGCCGATTTCTGGCGTCTTCACCCGAGTTGCTGGCCTCCGAGCGGGATCGCCAGAGGACGATGCGGTTGCTGGAACTGATGGCGCAGGAAAGCTGGGTGTGCGACCGCTATGGCCAAGCCGTGTCTTCGACCGGAGGAAACACGGACGACGCCGAGGCGACGGAGCGGGCCGCCCGCTCAAGCCTTGCCGCCCACTATGATCTTGTTACCGCCGATTCCGAGCACGCAACCCAGCTGGAGCAAGAACTGCTGGCTCGCCAGGCCAGTGGCCGCGAAACCGTCTTGACGGCTTTGATTCGGGGGCCAAACCTGCTGGGCGCATACGGGCCGGTATTGGATGGGCTCGCTGAAGCGGATCGGACTTTGGTTGGACAGTTGCGAGACGCAATGTTCGCCATCACGTTGCGGAAGGACGCGGATGTTGAGGACTGGAACTGGGCTGCTCGTAGCACAGCCATCGACGCGATCACGCGAGCCATCCTCCGTGATGACATCCTGCTGCGGATGCCTACGGCGGTGTTCAGTGGGCATGACGAAACCTGGGCCGTCAGCCTCTTTCACGGATTCCATCAGCCGATTAGCACCGGCCACGTCGGCGAAACATTGGCCCAGCGCATCCACGAGTTTCTCCGGGAACTGGGCCGGATGAGCAGCAAGGAACGTGAGGACTATCTGGCATATGCGATGAATTCCAGAGCGGAGGCCGTGGCGCTGGTCCAAGGAAGCACGACGTCCGATTCGCGCAATGCAATCTTCTGCGGCTTCAATACGCCGCTCCTGCCCGAGATCTTGATCTGTACCTCCGTGGGCCAGGAGGGCATCGACCTGCACCGCGAATGCAGCCACGTCATCCACTATGATCTGGGCTGGAATCCTGCGACCATCGAGCAGAGGACCGGGCGCACCGACCGCATTGGGAGCAAAGCGGAGCGGGAGCGGCGCGGGGCGGTCGCCAGACAGTTGGCATTGCCGGGGCTAGATGTGGCGCTACCGTACCTGGCCGCCACCTATGACGAGCGGATGTTCGATGTCCTCCGCACCCGTGCCCAGATCTTTGACATCCTGACCGGCGGCGATCCGACGGCTGACCGAGATGGAGAGGGCCAGTGGCTCGGCGATGACGACGAGGGCGTATGCGCGGGCATGCTGTTCGTCCCGCTGCCCCAGAATTTGCTGGATGATTTGAAGGTCGAACTCAGTGTCCATCTGCCATGAGTCGCTTCCGGAGATCGGTGGGCCACTGCAAGCAGGGCATGAGCCGCAGGCTGGCGGTGGTGGCAGCACTGTGCAAGGATATGGGCGGAGACGATCAGCGATTGTGGCGGAGTACCAGTCGAACCAGTACGTCCACAAGTTGGTATTGAGCGCAGATCCGCAAGGAATGCAGTCAAGGCTGGTTTCGTATCCAACGACGGGGACTAGCCAATTTGCAGTTGTCGCTGCCTGTTTCCGCAGCCGGTCGTTGTCTGGCGTCTTAGACCGCACACGGTACACTTTGGGTGATTGTCCTGTCGTGGGTCGCTGCGGTCGCAATACAGATGGAATACCGCAATTGCTCACGGGATGCGATCGAAAGTGGGAACTCATGGGAAAACAGGCGACGGACAACTTGCCCACAGCTACACGTTCGGCTTCCGGTGCGTCTGTCCCGCGCGTGGGGATGCTGGCGGTGGTTCGCAATCGGCGGGCCATTATCAGCGAAGTGCGCCCCTTCGGCAGCCAGGACGGCATGCAGCAGAACCTCGTACGGCTGGAGTACAAGGACGACGCCCGTCCCGAAGTTGATGAGGTGATCTGGGAACTTGAACCTTCGCCGCAGCTCCTGCAGCCGGGCGAGTTGCCGTCCGCCCGGAACAACCCCATGCCGGCCGACGATTTTGACGCCCTGGTCCGGGCTGCCCGATGGAGCGCCATTCGGCCATTTGTCGATCCTGACGGCGAAGGCCCCATCAGCCGCCTGCCCATCTCCGCTCCCTTTCATGGCGCCGTTGAAGTGGATGATTTTCAGCTTGTGCCGCTGCTCAAAGCCCTGCGCATGCCGCGGGTCAGTCTGTTGATTGCCGATGATGTTGGCTTGGGCAAGACTGTCGAGACGGGCCTGATCGCCAGTGAACTGCTTATCCGCCGCCGGGTGAACCGCATTCTGATCCTCACGCCCGCTTCATTGCGGCTGCAATGGCGGGATGAAATGTGGTCGAAGTTCGCGATGCCGTTTGACATCATCGACCGTGACTCGACGTTGAAGCTCCGGCGCACCTTGGGCATTGATTCCAACCCCTGGCGCTGTTCATCTCGTGCAATCGCGTCATATCACTACCTCCGCCAGCCGGACGTGCTCGAACAATTCCTGAGTGCCAGCCGCAGCCCCGAAGGCAGCCCGCACCTTCCCTGGGATCTGCTGATCGTTGACGAAATCCATAACCTCATGCCCGCGCCCATCGGCGAAGACAGCCAGCTTTGCCAGATGCTCCGCCAGATCGCCCCATTGTTCGAGCATCGCCTGTTTCTCACCGCCACGCCCCACAACGGCCACACGCGCTCATTCACCGGGTTGCTCGAAATGCTCGATCCGGTTCGGTTCAGCCAGACCGACGAATTGCGCCCTGCCGAGAAGGAGCGCGTGAAGCAGGTGGTGATCCGCCGGCTCAAACGCGAAATCAACGAACGTACGTCGCCACCGCGATTCTGCACCCGCAAGCCGCCACAGGCGTTGGTTCTGAACCTGTCCGCTGCTGAGGTGCGTCTGATCGACGCCTATGACGCCTTCCGGGCCAAGGTCCGGTCGGTCGTCGCCCGTTCATCCAAGCAGCGCCGCCTGGCGGGCACGTTTGCCATCGAGATTCTCGGCAAGCGCATGCTCAGCGGTCCCATGACGTTCCTGGAGTCGTGGCGACGCTGCAAGCAGGGGTTGGCCGAGCAGGAAGCCGCGCCCGATGCCGAAGTACTCGCGGCTGAGCGGGCCGTCAACGAAGAAACGGCCGATGACCGCGAAACTCAGCAACGGGAAATCACGGCCGCTGGCGTCGTTGGCTCGTGGATGAAAGCCATCGCAACCGACATTGCCGGCGAGATTCAGGACATTGACTCAGCCGCGGCCGGATTGGGCGTGAAACTCGAACAGGGCATCATCACCCAAGACCCCAAGGCCGATACGCGATTCAAAGCCTTGTGTGGGTTGATTGAGTGGCTCATCCGTGACGGCGACAAATGGCGCGAGGACGAACGTCTGGTCATTTTCACCGAGTACAAGACGACGCTCGACTATCTCCTACGCCGGCTGCGGGATATCTACGCCGATGCCGACCGGTTCCTTTGTCTCTTCGGCGGCATGGATGATCTTCAGCGCGAGCAGATCAAGCAGGATTTCAACGACCCCGCCGCCAAGGTTCGCATTCTCCTGGCCACCGACGCCGCCTCCGAAGGCCTCAACCTCCAGAGTACAGCACGCCACCTGCTGCACTACGACTGCCCGTGGAATCCATCTCGCCTGGAGCAGCGCAACGGCCGACTCGATCGCCACGGCCAGGCCCGCGATGTTCAGACCTTCCATTTCGCGAGCGAACAGCACGCCGACCTTCAGTTCATGTCGTATCTGATTGGCAAGGTGGACCAGATCCGCGAAGACCTCGGTGCCACAGGCGACCTGTTCGATGAGGCCACCCACCGGCGGCTGATCGAAGGCGAGGATGTGAAGGTCGTTCAGCAAAGCCTGGACTTGGGCTTGCAGAAGGTTCAGAAGACAGTCGGCGTCCCCGCCGATAACACCGTGCGCGTCACCACCGCAGCCACCACAGGTGAAGACGAAGCCCTCAAGGGCCTCAAAGCTCTCGCCGGCGAACTCGACCTGGATTCTGATGCACAGCACGCGACGCTCGACACCGCTCTGTCTGAGCGAGTCGGCCGGCCGCAACTCACTCCGCCCGAAGCCGACGGCCGTTTTGAGTTGAAACGCCCCGATCTGCCCAACTGGAAAGACCTGGTGGATGAAACCATCCGCCGCCAGTCGCTGAGCGGCACTCTTGGGCCAATCCCTCGGCTCACCTTCAGCCCGGAGCCCTTCCTCTTTCAGGTCGGGCTGCGGCGCGTCTTCCGCCCGCGTGCCGACACGCTCATGTTGCACCTGTCGCACCCCATCATGCGTAAGGCCACCGGCAATCTCACCCGGCTCCGGTTCCCTGGCCCGATGGCCGTGTCGCGATGGACGATCCGGAAAGGTTCCATTCCCCGCGGTGTCCAGGCGATACTTATCGTGCATCTGGAAGAACTCGCGGTGAACGAACTCCGCGAAACCTTCCACCACTGGATTCGCACTATCCAGGTTCCAGTTGCCGCCGGCGCACTGGGCAAGCCCCTGCCGCACGTCGCAGCTCTGCTCTTGCGTGGGTCTGCTGCCTGCCACGATCCAGCGATGCAGGACAAGGCCCGCGAGTTGCTCGATGATCTGACGCCCGATCTACAGTCGCTCGTCCATGCGCACCGCAAGAGACTGACCGATGACCTGCGCGAGCAGCTTCAAACCGACGGTAAGATCGCCCGCAAGGAAGAGGAAGAGCGATATCAAAGCCGCCAGGGCGAGGTATCGACCCTGATCGCAGAGAACACGCTTGCCAAAATCGAACGCGAGATTGCCGCACTCAAGGCCGAACGCTCGCAAGGCATGCTGTTCTCCTCTCAGTCCGATCTTGATGACCTGGATCGCTCGATTGACATGCGGCAGGAAGAACTTGGCCGCCGGCGGGCGCATTACGAAGAAGTCCGCGAGCAGCTCACCCGCGAACGCGAGCGAATCATCAAAATGCTCCTTCCCCGTCGCTATGCCCTTTACGGCGAGGCACAGGTCTTCCCCGTGGCCATTGAAATCCGCTTCCCTGCCGGAGGTGCCCGATGAGCAGCGAAGCGTACCACTGGTGGGCCAACCTTCTTCACGGCGGTATGTTGCTGGACCTGCCGCGTCTGGCCAAGCTCCTTCCCGAGCTTCCCGTGCCGTTGCCCGGCTATCAGGCTGAGCAGTTACGCCGTGAAATCACCAGCTTCACTGGCGACCTTGGCGGCAAACGCACGGCTTTCGTCGCGTTCGTTCTGGAAAAGAGCTGCGGATTCTCGCCGCCGCTGGGGCACTGGCACCGCGGCTCGAAGATTGATGCCTCCTGGACCCGCCGGGGTTTCGGCGGCGAGACCATCCGGCCTGACCATCTCTGGATCGCCAGCACGGGCGGTCTGATGCCCGTCTTCATCGACGATCAGAAACGACTCGGACTCGGCCGCGGCAAGCGTGTCTACTCGCATGTGCTCCAGTGGCTCCGCGCCACCGGCCAGGCGCTGGCCGTGCTCACCAACGGCCAGCAGTGGCGTATTGTCTTCGCCGGTTCCGATTTCGATGCCTTTGTCGAGTGGGATCTTCAGCAGTGGTTCGCCGAAGGCGAGTTCTCGGCCGAGTTTTCCGGGTTCCGGGGCCTGCTTGCCCCGTCACTCTGGACCGGCGAGCAGGTTGACCAGCCTTGCCCGCTGTTGCTCTCCATTCGCGACAGTCGAAAGGGACAATCCGATCTGTCGCAGGTGCTCGGCGAACGGGTCCGTCAGGCCGCCGAACATCTCATCCAGGCCCACGCCGCCGCCTTTGTCGGCCAGAACCTCCCGCCAGCCGACATCTATCGCGCTGCCGTGCGAATGATCATGCGCATGGTCGTAGTCCTTTTCGCCGAAAGCCGCGATGGGCTGCTGCCGCGCGACAATCCGACCTATTACAGCGGCTACAGCCTCCACGGGCTGCGCGAATTGCTGGAGCGAATCAGCCCACATCGGCTGGCCGAAGCCTACAGCGCCTGGCCCCGCGTCCTGGCATTGTTCAAGCTCATCTACAGCGGCTGCGGCCATGAGGCCATGCCGGTCCCCGCGTATGGCGGCGAGCTCTTCGCTCCTGGCAATGCCGCCAGTGATGACCCCATGGGCCGGACCCTGGCCATCTTTGAAACCGCCTGTTTCGGCCAGAGCCTCACCAGCGACCTTGAGGTCCGCCGCATTCTCGACCTGCTCACCCGCACCCGCATTCGTATTCGCCAGGGCCGATCCACCACGCTGGTGCCGGCACCGGTCGATTTCTCCAACCTCGACAACGAATACATCGGCATCCTTTACGCGGGCCTGCTCGACTTTGAATTGCACTGCGCCCGCCCTGACGAGCCCATCGTCTTCCTTGCCCTGGGCAATCAGCCATCGCTGCCCCTGGCTTCGCTTGAGGCCATGGACGAACCGGCCATCAAGAATCTTCTGGAGAAGTTCAGCAAGACCGGGGACGACGACGAAGCTGAAGAACCTGAGGAAGAAACCTCGGCCGAGCCGGAATCTGCCGACGATGCCGACACCGAAGCTGAGGATGAAACCGCCGCTGACAGTGCGGCTGAGTTGGTCGCCGATTCCCGCCTCAGCCTCCAGGGGCGCGCTGAAGCCTGGGCACGCCGGGCCTGCGAAATCGGCAAGCTCGTTTCCCGGCCGCGTGGCGCCATGACTCCCGAAAAGCGGATGCGGTACGAAGCCGATGTCGCCGCTGCCGCTCGCAAGCTCATCACCAAGACCGTATTGCCGGGCGAATGG
This sequence comes from Phycisphaerales bacterium, assembly GCA_025361735.1. GTDB lineage: Bacteria > Planctomycetota > Phycisphaerae > Tepidisphaerales > Tepidisphaeraceae > JANYKD01. Next base: position 29,541 of record JANYKD010000125.1, on the reverse strand, counting down.
TATCTCGCCCGCTGGGGCGGCACGCGAAAGGGCGCGGGCACGTTCTACACCGTGCGTCAACTCGCTGTGCCTACCGTCCAGCGGACCCTCCGCCCGCTGGCCTATGACCCGCCGGCCGGCGCCGATGGCAAACCCAACATTGATGCCCCGCCTGGGCAGTGGAAAGTCAAACCGCCCGAAGCCATCCTGGCTCTCAAAGTCTGCGACCTCGCCTGCGGCTCCGGTTCTTTTCCGCTGGCCTCGCTGCGTTTCCTCACCGATGCCCTCTACCAGTCGATGGTGGTCCACGGCCGCTTCCGCCAGCACAACGGCCGGGACATCATGGAACTGATCCGCGATGCCTCGGGCCGCGAATCGCTTGCCAGCGAGTTGCTTCCCTGCCGGCCGGATGATGATGATTTTGAAGTCCGCGTCAAAGCCATCCTGCGCCGCTACGTCGTCGAACGCTGCATCTACGGCGTCGATCTCGATCCGCTGGCCGTTGAACTCTGCCGCCTGTCGCTCTGGATCGAAACGCTCGATCGCAGTCTGCCCATGACGTTCCTATCCCACAAGATCAAGTGGGGCAACGCGCTGGTTGGGGCATGGTTCGATCAATTCCTGCACTACCCGGTTATGGCCTGGCAGCGCGTTGGCGGCGATGAGAAACACTCCAACGGCGTGCATGTTGAGGAAGGGCAGCAAACCAAGGCAATCGCCGCGTTCGCAAAGCAGGTCAAGGCCGATCTTGTCAGCTACATCGACGGCGCCACGCTGTTCTATCCGGTGGATCTGACCACCGTGCGCACCGGACATGACACCGCCGAGAACGCCCTGCGCGAGATTCACTCACTGGGCATCACCGAAGTCAACCAACGCCAGCAGCGGTACGAAGCGCTCCGCTCCAGCGCCGAGTTTCGCCGGCTCCAGGATGCGTTTGACCTCTGGTGTGCCCTCTGGTTCTGGCCCGCCACCGACCTGCATGCCGCGCCAGTCCCGAGCCAGTTTGCCAAGGGCAATCTCAGCGCGGAAACGTGGGCCGTCGTCCGGGAGGTCGCCAAAGAACGCCGTTTCTTCCACTGGGAACTGGAATTCCCGGATGTCTTTGGGCATTCATCCACAGGCTTCAATGCCGTCAACGGCAACCCGCCCTGGGAAATCGCCAAGCCCAACAGCAAGGAGTTCTTCTCGGCCATTGATCCGCTCTATCGCGGCTACGGCAAACAGGAGGCCATCAACCGCCAGAAGGATTATTTTGGCAATGACGAGCAGACAGAACGCCGCTGGATTGAGTATCAGGCGTTCTACAAAGCCATGTCCAACTGGGTCAGCAGTGCTGGCTTCCCCTACGGCGATCGCGTGACCGTGGACAAAGACGGCAAGAAATCCCACGACCTGAACCTGGCCGAACCGCGCAGCCGCGACAGCTTTGCCGGTTCCCAGCATCGGCACGACACATGGAAAGCTGCTCGCGAGGAATCGTCGGGCTACGCCGACCAGGACCACGCCTTCCGCCACCAGGGTTCAGGCGACATCAACCTGTACAAGATGTTCCTGGAGCAGGCCCACGCGATTCTTGGCGATGGCGGCCGGTTGGGCTTGATCGTTCCGTCCGGTCTCTATTCAGACAGCGGCTCGCGCCCCCTCCGCCAGCTCTTCACCGAGAAATGCCGGTGGGAATGGCTCTTTGGTTTTGAGAACCACGAAGCCATTTTCGATATCCATCGGTCGTTCAAGTTCAACCCGGTCATCATTCAGAAGCACGGAAAAACGGAAGCCATCCGCACCGCCTTCATGCGCCGGCAACTCGCCGACTGGGAAGAGGCCGAACCACATTTCACGCTCTATCCCGCCGACCGAATCACTCGATTCTCTCCCAAGAGCCTCGCATTACTGGAGATCCAGTCGCAGCGCGACTTGGAAGTGTTGACGAAGATTTACGCCAACTCAGTGCTGCTCGGTGATGATAGCCCCGACGGCTGGGGGGTCCGGTACACGCGCGAGTTTGACATGACGAATGACTCCAAGCTCTTCCCGCCGCGACCGAAATGGGAGGAGTGGGGTTATCAGGCGGATGAATACAGCCGCTGGATTAAGGGTGACTGGCAGCCGATCGAGAAGCTCTACGCCGAGTTGCGCGTCAAGCCGCTCCCCGAAGGTCAGCGCCGTTGTGCCCAGCCGCCGTATGACAAGCTCCCCATCCCCCGAGCGGATATCCCCGCTGGCGTTATTCTCTCGCGCGAAGCCACGCACTTCATCCGGGAGAAGCATATTCCGGTCGTCGAATTCACCGACGCAGCCGGCAGGCCGTTGACGATCAAAGAGGGGCGAGGCAGAAACGCAACGGAGCGGAAGATCGTCGGGCCAGCGGTCGCATTGCCGCTGTACGAAGGCCGGATGATCGGCCAGTTCGATTTGTCAGAGAAGGGGTGGGTGAGTGGCAAGGGACGGTCGGCGGTGTGGCGGGAAATCCCGTTTGCATCCAAGACTTCCGAGCCGCAGTTTGCGATGGGGCAGGCGGTGGCAATGGCGTTCGGAGTGCAACCGCTGCGAGAGGGCACTGGGTTTATGGACGTGACAGCCGCCACGAATACTCGAACCTTTATCGCATCCATGGTCGGAAACCTGCCCTGCGGAAACAAAGTCCCCATCCTCAGCACAGCCCGGTCTGGGCTTCACCAAATGCAGGTCACGGCGTTCGCGAATTCGTTGACTGAGGATTACGTGACGCGGATGCGGCTGTGTGGACTTACAATGAACTGGTTCATCGTTGCCGAATTGCCGTTGCCTTCGCCGTCCGTTTGTTCATCGGCATTGCGTCGGCTGGCGGAGTGTGCTGCCAAGCTGAACTTGGTTCATGTAAGCAGATCGCCATCATGGATGCGCATTGGCGGATTCAGCCGGCGGCATTGGGCGCTGACTGCTGCAGAACGCATGCGTCAGCGGGTGATTCTTGACGCTCTTGTGGCCGTGGTCTGGGGCCTGAGCGTTGAGGACGTGTCGTGGTTGACGCGACCGGATCGCAACAACACAAAAGGCTTTTGGCGAGTTGACGACGACAGACCGCTCGAACAACGGCTGACGACACTTGCGGTGATAGCCGTCCGCGACCTCCAGCAAGAGATCATCAACAACAACGGCGATGTATCCAAGGGGATTGAAGCCTTCTGCGGCCTGAACGACGGCGAAGGGTGGATGCTCCCCGAAACGCTGCGTCTGGCCGACTACGGTTTGGGAAATGCCGAACAGGCCAGAGAGCATCAGCCAGTGCGATCGTGCTTTGGCGAGCGGTTCTACGACTGGCAGTTGGCGCAGTCGGCCGACGAGAGCAGGCGCGAGTGCCACCTGCATGCCCGCAACCTGCTGGGCGAAGCGAGTTTTCAGCGGCTGCTGGATGAAATCGAAGGCCGGGTCACGCCGGCAACTCCCGGTGCCCCGGCTGGCGGGCCTGATAGCAGAACCGGAACGCTCTTTGATATGGACGATGCCCCGCTTTTTCAGCAGCCAAAGGAGCGGTAGTGATGGGATTCGATCAGAGCCCAAAGTTTCAGACTGCCGAGAAACGCCTCCCCGACGAACTCCGGCCGGCGTACGCGGAATTGGTAAAACAGTATTCCTTCCTGACGCAGATTCGTTATGGGAAGGGCTACGTCGCGTATGAGGTGCTCGCGGACTTGGTGCTGGCGGGATGGCGGCAGAGCGCAACGGCTCATCCGGAGAGCAAAATATAGAGGCAAACATGGCCCTGAACCCGATTACGTACACCGAGAAGGTCGTCCGCAGTTTCCTGCGGTATCAGTTGACGGCCTATCCGTTCACCGACCCCCGTCTGCATCGGCAGATGCGCGAGCTTCTGAACCTGGACCTGGTTCGCCATACCCCGCTGCTGCAAGGGCCGTACATCAGCCTCTCGCGTAGCTTCAAACAAGGGGCGGCCATAGCCGGAATGGTTAGTGAAGGTCTGCTGCATCCACACATGCCGGCCATCATCGGCGGCCGGGTGAGCCATCTGTATGGCCACCAGGAGAAAGCCATACGCTCCATCCTGCAAGGCAAGACCACCCTGGTTTCCACCGGCACGGGCTCGGGCAAGACCGAGTGTTTTCTCTATCCGATCATCAGCCAGTGTCTGAAACTCAAGGATGCAGGCGAGCCGGCCGGGATTTCGGCCGTGATCGTCTACCCGATGAACGCCCTGGCTGAAGATCAGCTCGACCGTTTGCGCGGCCTGCTGGCCGGCAGCGGCGTCTCCTTCGGCATGTACATCGGCAAGACGCCGGAATACGAGCGTGAAGTGGCCGGCCATCGCCTGCAAGCCGGGGCAAGCCGGGCGGACTATGAGGCGGTGCTGTCGCAATACCGCGAACAGGGCCGGCCGGATGCGGTGCATCCAGCGGAAGAGGTCTGCTCGCGCGAGGTAATGCGGACGGCGGGAAGTCAGCCGCGAATTCTCCTGACCAACGTAAAACAGCTTGAATTGCTGTTGACGCGACAGGTGGATGTGGAGCTGTTCAACCACGCCCGGCTGGATTATCTGGTGTTTGACGAAGCGCACACCTTTACCGGCATCAGCGGGGCAGAGACGGCCTGCCTGATCCGGCGTTTGCGCAGGTTCTGTGGGAAGACAAGCCAGCAGACGACCTGCGTGGCGACCTCGGCGACCATCGTGGATGCCAAAGATCCGGATGCCGGCCGAAGCTTCGCTTCGCGCTTCTTCGGGATTGAGGCCGCCGGCGTGGAGTGCGTGCATGAAGAGTACGAGAAAGACGTGTGGAAGCTCGGAAGGCTCAATCCCAAGCCCCCGGTCGAGCCTGTGGTGGAGTTGCTGAAGCGGACGCTGGTTGCCGTCGATCTGCCCAGCCCCGAAGCGGAGATTCGCGACATATACGCCAAGCTCACTGGGGCGCAGTTGCCAGCCGGAGAGTGGAAGACAGCGTTGCACGAGGCGTTGACCGGCAATGAAGTGGCCGCGCAAATCCGGGTTTCGCTGACCGGCGTGAGGCAACTCGATCTGCTGGTGAATGAATTGGAGACATCCGTCAAACGGCCGGTTTCGGAAGAGGAACTGCTCACCTACCTGGCGCTGGGGGCAGCAGCATTCAAGGATGGACGGCCGATCTATCGGCCGGTGGTGCATGCGTTTGTTCGCGGAATTCCCGGCGCTGTGGTGACGTTCCCAGAGGGCAGTGAGCTAAAGCTGTGGCTTAGCAGCGAGGATGAGATTGCGACGTGTGGCGAGAAAGGCACCTGGCGCGTGCCCGCTCTGACCTGCACGACCTGCGGCCAGCACTACTTTGAGACCTGGCTCAAGGATTTCACGTTCATCGGCAAGGAGCCCGAAGGCGGGCAACTGGATGACAACGGCAACGTCTGGTGGCAGGCGATGGCCAAGGCCACCGGCGGCAAGCGCGCCGTGCTGGTGGATCGGGTCATTTGTCTCGATGACGATGATGATCTGGAGCACCATGACCGGCTGGAGGGGATGTATTTCTGCCGGCATTGCGGCTCGGCATTCCGCGAGGAAGTCTCCAAGTGCCCGGGATGCGGGAGCATGGACAAGCCGGTGAAGCTGTATGCGGCGCGCTCATCCAAGGATCATGCCGGCTACCTGAGCAGTTGCCTGTCCTGCACGGCCAAGGGCCGGCCGATGGGCCGACGGTATCGCGAGCCGATGCGTCCGGTGCGGGCGGTAAACGTGGCAGATGTGCATGTTCTGGCGCAGGACATGGTGCATCATGCCGAGCGAAAGCGGCTGTTGCTGTTCGCGGACAACCGCCAGGATGCGGCATTCCAGGCCGGTTGGATGAAAGACCATGCCCGGCGTTTCCGTTTGCGCCGGCTGATGGCCGACGCGATGAAGGGCGGGGCCGTGTCGGTGGGCGACATGGTCAAGAAGATTGACGACATGCTGGATGCCGATGATTCGCTGTCGCGGGCGCTGATCCCGGAAGTCTGGCGGGTGGTGGCCAAGGAGGGTTCGGGTGGAACCCACGCCGATGAACGGCGGCATTACCTTCGCATCCAGGTGTTGCGAGAAATCGCCACGCCGGCCAACGAACAGAGAGGCTTGGAGCCCTGGGGGCGTATGCGCGCCACGTACACCGGCCTTGATGCGGCGTCCGAGTTCATCCAGAAATGGGCCAACAAGCTGCGATTGCCCCCGGAAGACCTCAAGGGAGGCGTCGAGACGCTGCTGGACCAGCTTCGTCGCCAGCGGATGTTGCACGATCCACACCGGGAGATATTCACCCGGTACTGGAACGATGGCGACCGCGAAATACAACGTGGCTACCTGCCGGTGATGCCGGGCGGGCCGCAAGGGATGAAGCTCAAGGTGGATGCAGGCGATGATCGCAACCTGGTGCGGCCCTGGCTGGGCGAGCGGAGCACGGTCGTGCGACAGATCGCCAAGAAATGGGGCGTTGTCGATGCGGATATTCCTGGTTTCCTCGACGCTCTCTGGAATTACCTCCGCAGCGATATTCCGGGAATCCTCGTGCCGGTGACGCTCAAGAGCAGCAAGGACAAGCCGCTGGCCAAGTGCAGCGGGGTCTATCAGATTGACGCGGGCGTCGTGCGGTTGAGCGAGAACCACGGCTATTACCGCTGCAAGACTTGCCGGCGGAAGGTGTCGCGGCGGGCGCCGCACAACCTCTGCATGGCCTGGCAGTGCGATGGGGAAATGGAGTTCATCGCGGAAGACCTGGACAACTATGACCTGCAACTGCTGGACCAGGGATACTCGATGCTGCGGCCGGAAGAGCATACGGCCATGGTGCCGCAGGAGCAGCGTGAGCGAATTGAGAACTTCTTCAAGGGCGCTTCCGAGGTGGTCAACACGCTGGTCTGCACGCCAACACTCGAACTGGGCGTGGATATCGGCTCGCTGGATTCGGTGCTGATGCGCAATGTGCCGCCGCTGCCGGCAAACTACTGGCAGCGTGCCGGCCGGGCTGGGCGGCGCCATCGCATGGCGGTGGATCTGTGCTATTGCCGGACGGCGTCGCACGATCGGGCCTACTACGGCCAGCCGTTGAAAATGCTGGAGGGCAAGGTGGACCCGCCAGCCTTCAATCTTCGCAACGACCTGATGGTCGCCAAACATGTGCATGCAGCCATCTTCACCCGGCTGTTTCAGCTTGCCCGCAAAGGCTCGGGCTTGCCCGATGTAGAGGCGGAGGCCATCAGCGGCGTGTTGAAGGAAATGCTCCCTCGTCGGATATCGTCTTACCTGTTCGAGGATTCGGGCCATCTTCGCAGTGGCCCGTTCGACGTGAGCCCCTTCGTGCAACTGGTCGGCAAGTACCGCTTGGACTTGATCAAGTATGTGCAGGAAGTGTTTCAGCCGGGCTGGCCGGCCGGCGATCAGGAGGCGACGGCCACGGCGAGCCTGGAGCGACACGTCGATGGGATGGCAACTGAACTGGATGCCGTGCTCAAGCGGCTCCGGAAGCGCCTACAGTGGGCGCATAGTGAAATCACCCGGCTCAACGCCGTGCGCGCCAAGTTCGGCACCTTGGAGGCTGAGGATGAGGCGCACTATCGGCGGTGCGACCGGCTCATCAAGAAGCTCAAGGGTGTGCAAACCAAGAAGCGCACGGAAGCGGAAGGCGTGGATGACATCAACACGTACGGCGTTCTGGCCGTGGAAGGGTTCCTGCCCGGCTATGGGCTGGATACTGGCAGTGTGACGGGAATGGCGGAAGTGCCGTATTGGCAGCTCGGGAGCATGGATTTTGAGTTGCCACGGCCGACCAGTCTGGCGTTGCGCGAGTATGTGCCTGGAAACCTGATCTACGCCAACGGGCATCGGTTTGTGGCCCGGCGATTTCATCGCGAAGCTGAAGAGGACCGAGCCGAGACACCGCTGTTTGAGGTGAGCATTGATCGCCAAGCCGTTTCAGAGACGAGCGCTGGCAATGCGGCCGGGGCCGTGGGTTCGCTGTCGCTCCGCACGATATCCGTCTGCGATGTCGATCTGGTGCATCAATCCCAGATTTCCGATGAAGAGGAAACACGCTTCCAGATGCCCGTTTCGATCTTCGGCAAAGAAAAGGGCCGGCACAACGGCGGCGTGGCGCTGAAATGGGGCACGCGGAAACTGCTGCTCCGCCGCGGCGTGCATCTGCGGCTGGTGAACGTCGGCGCGACGCCGGTTATCGAGCAGAGCCAGGAACTTGGCTATCCGATCTGTTCCGTCTGCGGCCAGAGCGTTTCGCCATTGGCGTCGCTGGCGCAACTGACAAATTTCGGCGAGAACCACGAGGAACGCTGCGGCCGCAAGCCCGACCGCCTCGGGTTCTTCGCGGATATTGTGGCCGACTGCATCATGCTCCAGGGCTGCACCAGCCGTGAAGATGCCTATAGCCTGATGGAAGCCCTTCGGATGGGAGCGACCCAGGTGCTGGATATGCACCTTGAGGACTTGCAGGTGCTGGTGATCGGCCACGTTGACCGCGACGAAGTAGATGCCGTGCTGTGGGACCCGATGCCCGGTGGGTCGGGTTTACTGGACCAGCTTCGCAGTCGGTTTGCTGAGGTGACAGCGGCGGCCGGCGATCTGGTGAAGGGTTGTCCGGCGGCGTGTGAGCGATCGTGCATTGACTGCTTGCAGACCTTCAGAAATGGCTACTACCACCAGTATCTGGATCGGCACGCGGCCGCGACCATTTTGGACGAGTGCGGTGCTGCGATCTCAGAACTGCATCCGATTCCCGCACAACAGCCGACTGTGCATAACCATGACCTGAACGCGCAGCCGGTGAACGACGGCGAGACAAAACTCAAGCACCTGCTGGAGGCGGCCGGCTTTACCAGCGGACAGTTCCAGCAGCAGATCCGCTTCAAGGAGAAGATTGACCTCGGCCACCAGATTGGCAGCACAACCCCGGACGTTCGGTTTTCTGGCGATGAAGATGACCCGGAAGGCAAAGGGGTCTGCATCTACCTCGACGGTATGAGCGCGGCCCTGCACGGCAACCCGGCAACTGCGGCCAGGGATCAGGAGATACGGTCCTGGCTGCGCAGCCACGGCTATGAAGTGATTGAAATCACCTACGTCGAACTGGACGACCAGCAGGCGATGGTTCGCCATTTCCGAAAGCTGGCGAAGTATCTGTCAGGCAAGGACCTGGCCGACAAGGTGGCCGCGGATACGAAATGGTTCCGTAGCGGTGAGGTGCCTTGAGCCAAGGCCAAAGCCGTCAGCGGCACGATCGTCCCTGTGTGATGTTCTGCGAGGATCCATGAGATGGCGCTCAAGAAAACAATCCGGAGCGATTTGATGGACGGTGCTCCCATCCTCTTTGCCCCGTTCCCCGACTGGCCCCTGACTGCCCCCGCCCCACCACCTGGCCGCAGCATATCTATTCGCCAAAGGGGTCGCCTGTGAGTGACAAGCCCGAACTAAATCTTCGCTGGTCGATCGACCTGCCTGATTTGCGCGGCGAGGGGAATTGGCACGTTGAGGTTATTGCATCCCATCGCGGCGCAGAGACGGTGGTTAGATACGGATGGACGGCCCTCTGGGGTGAGCAGGCTCCTTCGGCAACGGTAGCTTTTGCCCAGGCAGAGGCGGCTTCATTTCTGCGAATCCTGTATTCTGCCGTCACCGCCCTGCATGACCCGGCTGTCTACCTGCAACCAATAGGGCTCAACGGCCTGCCGGAGGACCGCAAACCTAAGAACGCCAACCTCGGATCTGTTCGCGACCACGGCGCCATGATGGTCTGGGTCGACTGGGAACATTGGCCGGCCGTGGCCACCGTTATGATCTATCCTTCGGACCCGCAAAGCCGAACACCCACGGTCGCGCTGCTGGGCGTGCAATCCATCGACGACCTCGCCTTCGTAACCGAGGAAGCGTTTAGGAAGTTGGACTGGGTATTGCCTGGGTCGGGCACCACAACGGAATTCCCGTGCCCGCCGCACGTCCGTTCGCCGAAAGAATGTCACAAGCAGGAATCATGAAACACCCAACATCCCCACCGCTCTCTACTGCGTTTGCAAGAGCAGGCCATTTCAATAATGTATCGGCGGTCTGCCCCCATTGCGGGGTAGTTGTGGTTCTCCGGCACTGCGGAAGCGTCGATCTGCTCGATGCACCCCAGAGTAGCAGTGCGGAACCGCATCCCCAAGGAGCAATGATCGGACGATGTCCATCATGCCGCGGCTTGGCAGTTGGCTTCACATTCCTTGATAAGCGATGGAACGGATTGCGGGTACTCCCGGAAGGAATGATGTTTGGTCAGTTGCTTTGGCCAGTTGATGTTCGGCCGGATCTCGCCCCCACCGGTCTCGAAGCACACATCAAGAAGACCTACGATGAAGCTCGCCAAATACTTCCGTTCTCTCCCATGGCAGCCGCAGTGCTGTGTCGGCGATGTCTCCAGCATGTGATACGAGAGAAGCTGGGCATATCGAAACACAATCTCCACGAAGAGATTGCTGAGGCAATCAAGAAACCGGAGTTGACCAAGAACACCCAGGAGGCATTGGATCACATTCGCAAGATTGGGAACTGGGGCGCCCACCCGAGTGTCGATCAGGCCAACACCATCATTGATGTCACGCCCGAGGAGGCGGATTACTGTCTCGATGTGCTTGAGCTGCTGTTTGAAGATCTGTACGTGCGGCCCCAGACAACTGCGGCGATGGCGGCGAAACTGAAGGCGAAGAAGTAAGAGACTTGGCAGTCGGGATGAAAGCCAGCCAGACGTGAAATGCCGAACGTAGGAGCATGCACATGTGGATCGACCTTGATGTGCAATTGGGAGTGAACGGTGTCCCCCTCCAGTTCGGGAGCATATACCTGGACTGTGCATCAATCAACCACGAAGCAGAGATGCTTGGTGTCTACCACATTCTCAGTATGGGCGAGCACTACGATCAATATGTCGTGACACCACGGCTTCTAAGCCTTCCTGTCGTGGCCGGATATCCGCATGCTCCACACCCTTACGAGATGATGACCAGCAAGATTGCCGCAGCGGGCGTCACCGGTAACATCGGGGAGGCGGCGACCGCGTGCCTGGCACGACGTGTTCTGGAGTTGAACATTGCCGACATTGCCCACATCCGCCCGGTGAAGGCGTTCTCACGCCGGAAGGCCCCGGACTACGTCCTGAGAGCGAGATCTCGTGTTCGCGAGGTCTTTGATATCGTGTGGCCGCACACAGTCAACCATGACCCCATGTGGTGGCCAACTGAGTCAAAGGCGAGAAAGACGGTGACTTCCGCGGCGCAAGGCCGGACGGATGCTCTTCGTCAACTTGCAGCGTACTGGTACGCGATCGGGAAGGCGCAGCCCGCCGATGTCGGCTTTGGTTTGGTCGTCACATTCCAATACAGCATTAGGCGTCGACTGCTCGTTAGCATCATCGTTCCCCGAGATCAACCGATAATCCAGACAGAGATCGTTGCCAGCGTTACAGGCAACAATTACCGTGGTTTTGTCGACGGCTTCGTAACGAACTCTGCTTTGATGGGGGCACTCCATGGTTGCTGAAAGGTCACCTTCGTCCACGGACGCATACATTGTCGCCCGACTCGCGCTTTGGGCGGGCGACTTCGATTATGCCCAGAACTTGCTCCGAGACTTCGCACCTCTTAGCAAACATGGTGCCATGCCTGACACTGTCCACAACACTGAGGAACTGATCGTTTACGCCGCAGCCCTCCGACACCGCCAACTCGCCCGGCGCAAAGGAGAGTTTACTCAACTTGCCGAGACAATTAGTGTGCCCGACGGAAGCCTGACTCCGCAGCCCTTGGTGATCGCAACCCGTCATTTGCGTGCGGCGGTCTGGCGAGTGGGGGCGCGCCAGTTCCAGATGAGGGCCTACATGAGCGATCTAACTTGGGAAGCGGAACTCTTTCGCCTTTCGCGAGCCCAAGTACGGGAACTGCCTGAGCCGTCCCCGCCGCCGCGGTCTGCCCAGCCGAGGCATTTCGTCCCACTTGGCACGGCGTGGTTGCGTCCGGGTAATCCGTTTGTTCAGATTGCGATCAGTGATCTTGGACTGATTCAAGCAGACGCGTTGTGGACTGAGGCGGGTGCCCCCGTCGAGTTTCGCCCGTTTCACGAGGCATTCAAAGCGGTGTTGGAGTCCCTGGAGAATGAAGAACCAGCTAACGCGAATCTTACAAGCGGAGCTTAAATATATGCCATATATCATCGTTCAACGCGGCAATAACAAAACGAAGCTTGATTTTGCCCACGGACTCATACTGCAGGCCGATGATGGGGCGAAGTTCAAGTTGCAGGCACCAGTCCGACAGGGTGGCAACGGGGTCGTCTTTCGCGCCCAACGACTTGGTCCGTACAATCGGCCAATGGGGGACTGTGCAGTGAAGCTTCTCAAACAGTTGGATGAGACCCGACAAGACCGGTTTAGTAACGAGATCCGCATTTTGAAGGCGATAACCCACCAATCTATCGTCCCATGTCATGGCTCTGGTATCGTCCAACTCGGCGGCGAGTCAATCGATGTCCCATGGATGGCCATGGACCTTGGTGATAAGAATTTGCGTGAAGAGGTGGATGCTCACGGCGCACTGCCCTTGGACAACCTCGTCGCAGTTGGTGCGCAAGCTTGCCAGGCACTTGACCATTTGCATGCAAAGGGCATCATTCATCGCGACATCAAGCCGCAGAACTTCGTCTGGCGTGATGCTGAGACAGATGAACTCATGATGATCGACTTGGGCATTGCGAAGTACATTGGTGAAGATGTGTCGATGCGGCCGATGGATCAATTCACGGCCACAATGGAATTTGTCGGTCCTGTCTTCTTCGCATCACCTGAATTGATTCAGTACGCGCGAGACAAGAAGCATCGCGTGGATCACCGATCAGATCTGTTCCAGCTCGGCAAGGTGTTGTGGTTCTTGGCGACTAATACCATTAGCGCCGGCATCATAAGTAAGGCGAAGGATCACACCGGCGGAAAGCTCTGGGAGCTTTGCACTGCCCTCCTTCAGGACGACCCGAACGACCGTCCCAATTCTGCCAAACACGTTGAGGGAATGCTGCGGCAACTCCTGCCGCCAGACCCGGCATGAAGCCAAGGCAACGCGGTCATTGCATGTATGTCGTGATAGTCCGACGGAGTGAAGAGGAATCAGCAATGCGAAAAGTCGCCACCAACGTCAAAGAACTCGTGAGCATGGTCGAACGAGGCGAACTGCGGCTGCCGGAGATGCAGCGGCGGTACGTCTGGCGGGCGGCCCGCGTTCGCGATCTGCTCGACTCCCTCTACCGTGGCTACCCGAGCGGGTCGGTACTGGTGTGGGAGACCGATCAGCAGCAGCCGACGCGCGACTTGCAGGTTGAGCAGGGCACCAGCCCGTTCGAGGGGCACAAGCTCTTGCTGGATGGCCAGCAGCGACTGACCAGCCTGTCGGCGATCCTGCGAGGCCAGCCGATCAAGGTCCGCGGCCGCAAACGGGATATTGATGTGCTCTTCAATCTGGAGCACCCGGAGGGCCTGTCGGACTTCACCGAGGTGGATTCAGATGAGGAGCCCACATCCGGCGCCACCGACAATGGCGATGAGCCTCCCGACGACGAGGATGAGGAGGATGGCGAGGATGCCCTGATGGAACGGCTGAACCGGCTTACCTTCGTCGTGTCCAGCAACCGGTTGGCGCAATTGCCCAATTGGGTTTCGGTGACCAAGGTATTCAAGACCACCAGCGATAGTGAACTGCTCCAGGCCGCCGGCGTCACTTCTTTCGCCGATCCCCGTTATGAGCTATACGCGGGCAGACTGCGAAAGCTGCGGGCGATCGCAGACTATCCATACACGATGCACGTATTGCCGCGCGACCTGAGCTATGAGGAAGTGGCCGAGATCTTCGTCCGCGTGAACTCGCTTGGCGTGAAACTCCGCGGTTCGGATCTCGCACTGGCACAGATCACCGCCCGGTGGCCGAACTCGCTCAAGCTCCTGGAAGATTTCCAGGATGAATGCGAAGAGAAGTGGATGACGCTGGACCTCGGGCTGCTGGTGCGATCGATGGTTGTCTTCGCGACGGATCAGTCGCGGTTTGAGCGCGTCCGCAACACGCATATCGATAAGCTCAAGGCGGGCTGGGAAAAGGCCAAGAACGGACCGCGGTTCGCCATCAACTTCCTTCGCACCAACATCGGAATTGAGGACGAGTCGCTGCTATCATCGCCGCTGTTCTTCATTGCCATCGCCTATCTGAGTCAGAAACGGGATGAGCAGCTGTCGGCCGATGAGGAAAAGAAGCTGCGGTACTGGCTGTACGTTGCCAACGCCCGTGGCCGATATTCACGCGGCTCGACCGAAACCCTGCTGGATGCCGACCTGGCGACCCTCCGAGATGGCGGCACCGTCGACAAGCTGATCGAGACTGTCCGCCAGCAATTTGGCCGGCTGGACTTCGACGCGGCCGATTTCACGGGCAAGGGCGCGTACAGCCCGCTCTTCTCGCTGGTGTTCCTCTCCCTCAAGACCAACGGTGCCAAGGACTGGCAGACGGGCCTGGGCCTGTCGCTCACGCATTCAGGGCGATACCACTACATTCAGTATCACCACATCTATCCCAAGTCCCTGCTCAAAGAGCGATACGACACGCGCGAGATCAACGAGATCGCCAACATGGCGTTCATCTCCGGCGGAACCAACCGCCGGATCAGCAACAAGGAGCCGGTGGACTACCTCCCCGGTGTCATCACCCAGCGTGGCGAGGGCGCGTTGACGATCCAGGGGATCCCGATTGAACCGGAACTCTGGAAGCTGGAGAACTACCGGGTGTTTCTCGAACGCCGCCGGAAATTCCTGGCGGATACGGTGAACCGGTTCGCGGAGTCAGTGCTCGCGTAAGTCCGGTCCTGTCGTCCACTGTCACAGGAAATCTCATGAAACACTCGTTCTTCGTGCTGTTGTTGTTCGGAATCGCGGCCCAGACCGGCGCCGCCGAGTCTTCGGTCAAAGTGACGATTGAAGCCGAAGAGGAAGTCTACCGGTACGAGAACCCCGACAATGGCTCCGGCCCGTTCTGGTGCTTCGGCAGCACCTGCATCGTTCGCCACGGCGAAGCTGTGCTGGTCAGTGGTGTCGAGAAGATTGCTGATGCCAAGCCGCTGAACAACACGCGATGGATGCTGTATGCTCGCACGGCCCAGGGCTGGAAACTCCAGCAGAAGGACACAACCGGCCGGACACGCGAACCCTCGCCGCTGGGTGTCTTTTCCGACGGTACGCTTCTGCTCTCCGTCAATCCGACGCTGGCAAAGCCAGACGCCTATTCTGGGCCGGCCCAGCCGCAGATTCTCCGGTTCGATGCCCGCCAGCCGGAGAAACCGTTCCGGACAATTCTGCCAAGCTGGGATGGCGAACCCACGTTCACCGAACATTCCTACCGGAGTTTTGCTGTTGATGGTCCTCGCCGCGAGATGATCCTGCTCCAGAATGTTGGCTACACGCACACCGAGTGGACATTCTGCGACAACGCCGGCAAATGGAGCGCCAACGGCAAGCTCAACTGGCCCTGGGGTGCGGATTACGCCAAACCCCAGCCGATCCGCACCTGCTATCCCTCTGTCCAACTTCGCGATCGTGCCGTCTATTTTTGCGGCGTCAGTGATATTGATGAGCCCAACGAGGCTTGGCGCAGCTACAAGGAGCAGCTCACCGGCCGCAAGTGGGATTACGACTTCCGCCGGTTGTTCTTCACCTGGACGCCGGACATCACCTCGGTAAAGTTCAAGCCCTGGGTTGAGGTGGCCAGCCGCGAAAAGACCTGCGGCTGGATCTTCCCCTGTGATCTCTGGGCTGCGGCCGATGGCACGGTGCATGTCCTTTGGACCGAGCGGGCTCTGGACACGCGGCTGCGCGAGAAGTTCTTCCCGGCCGAGAAGCAGAGCGAGGCGTTGAACTACGCGCGGATCAAGGATGGCCAGATCACCGTCCGGCAATCTATCCTCCTGGCCAAGGAGGGTGATGCACAAGCCCCGGTTCCCGGCCGAGGTCGGTTTCATGTGATGCCTGATGGGCGGCTGTTCGTCATCCTGCACGCCAGGGTACGCGATGCGGCCGGCCGGAACATCGATGAGAACCGGCTGGTGGAGATTCATGCCGATGGCTCAATCGGGGCGTTTATCCCCGTACCCCTCAAACAACCGCTGACGACGTTCTTCACCGCCAGCGTTCGGGCCGGGTGTGCGCCTTCCGATACACTCGACCTGTTGGGCGAGGTCGAACAGAGTGTTCGTTACGCCAAGGTCAGACTCGGCCAGTGAGTGTCACTGAGCCAGATGGGAATCCCATGAAGCAACTATTCCTCTCCGTTGTCGTCCTGCTCGTTGTGACCACCGGTGCCTTGGCCGGGCCGATGGCGTTCTATGTTTCCGCGACAGAAAACGATACGCATCCCGGGACTCAAGCTCAGCCGTTCAAGACAATTGAACGAGCCCGTGACGCCGTACGCGCCAGTAACGCAACCATGACCGAGGACATCACCGTGTTCCTCGGCGGAGGACGGTATGTCCTGACCAAGCCGATCGTGCTGGAGCCACCCGACAGCGGAACAGGCGGCCACCGCGTTATCTACCGCAATGTTCCGGGTGATGCACCGATACTCAGCGGCGGCCAGCGCATTACCGGCTGGACCCGGGATGTGGGCAACCGCTGGAAAGCCCCGGTCACCATCCCCAACTTTCGGCAACTACATGTGAATGGTCAGCGCGCGGTTCGTGCCGCCGGCCCGGTACCACAAGGCATCCGCCTCCACGGCAAGGAAGGCTACCGGATCGACGATGGAAGCTGGGCCAAGTGGCAGAATCCCTCCGACATCGAGTTCTGCTACCGGGTCGTGTGGACCCATTCCCGCTGCCCGGTGCAGTCTATCCGAACCGATGGCGCTGGCGCCATCATCACCATGCGCCAGCCGTGCTTCACCTACGCCCGCAACAAGGAAGGTGTGCAGGTGTCGTTGCCATCGTATGTGCAAAACGCACTGGAACTGCTGGATGAGCCCGGCGAGTGGTACTTGGATCGCAAGGCCGGGATGGTGTACTACATGCCCCGCGAGAAAGAGGACATGGCCACGGCCGAAGTAGTTGCCCCGGCACTCGATCAGATCCTGCTCCTCAACGGCACGCTCGATAAACCTGTCCACGACGTCCAGTTCATTGGCCTGACGTTCGCCGATGCCGACTTCCTTCGTCCCAGCGAAATCGGCCACGCCGATGTTCAGGCCAACTTCCTGCTCGATCCCCTGCACCTGCTGGAACGGGATGGCAAGACCACGGCCATCCACAACGAGCATCTCAAGAGTCCCTCGGCCGTCGTCTGTCGCGCCTCCCACTCGATCCGGTTTGATGCATGCACATTTACCCGCATGGGCGGCGGCGCCCTGGATATCGAGGTCGGCAGTTCGGACAACACTATGGACGGCTGCGAGTTCTTCGATGTCGGCGGCTCGGCGATCCAGGTTGGGGATGTGCTCAAGGACGATCACCATCCCGACGACCCGCGTCGGATCGTCAAGAACAATGCGGTCACCAACTGCTACATCCACGACGTGGCCGTCAGCTACAACGGCGGGGTGGGCGTTTTCGTCGGCTATACGGATGGAACGGTCATCGCGCACAATGAAATCTGCCGCCTGCCCTATTCCGGCGTGTCGATCGGCTGGGGCTGGGGCGAAGAAGATGCCGGTGGCGGAGCGGCCAACTACACCCAGCCATTCCGCTACAAAACCCCCACGGCCGCGCGGAACAACCGGTGTGAGTTCAACCACGTTCACCACGTCATGCAGGCCATGCAGGATGGCGGGGCGATCTACACACTGTCGATCCAGCCAGGAACGATCCTTCGCGGCAACCACCTGCATGACAACAAAGGCGGACCCGGCGGGATCTACCTCGACGAAGGCAGCGGGAATATCAATGTGACGGGGAACCTGATCTACCGCGTTCCCCGGCCACTGAACTTCAACAACTCAGCGCAGGATCGCCGGGCTACGTGCGAAGTACACGACAACGTTGCCGAGGAAGCTGCGGCGGCGCAATGGTCGGCAGACAAGCCCGACTCGCTACCCGAGAATGCCCGTAAGATCGCAGCCGAAGCAGGACCAGGATCGGAATATCGGGCGAGATTCGACCGCAAAGCGAAGTAGGCCCATGGCACCAATCGCATGACTCGGGAGCGTCCGGCAGCCATCCACATACGCCATCTGTCGGCCGCTAAAATGAGGGCCCGCCCCCAAACTCAGGGGCGGGCACACGGTGGCGTGGCGGTGCTTCAATAGCTGCCACGCGGATCTGGGCCGCCAAACGACCGCCTCAACCGGCAGGTTGATATGATAGATCAGGCCGCCACAGCCGCTCCACGCGGCTGGTTTTGGCGTGCCTCTATCTCGGCCTCCCGATTCTCCAAGTCCTGGATGGACTCGATCGTGACGGCATCCATCAGTTCCGCAATGTCCGCCTTCGGAGCGGGAACCATGACGATGATTTGAGGTCTATGCGTGTCCCAGAGGTGAAAGCACACTTGCACCTGCCTGGGGTAGTCGCGGGCGAGATTGGCAGCAGTCACGGTCTCATAGTAGCCCACCACGACGGTGTGACCACCCAAATCGATGGTCACGGGGCCGTCTTCCTTGCCGAGGCAGGTCACATCCGTCTTCTCTTCGAGAATCGCCTGCAACACCCGGCGAATGAATGCCAGGTCCGTAACCATGTTGACCATTCGACTCTGACAACAACGGCCCACAACGAGGTCGATGCAGAATTCCGCCTCACCGCTCAGATTTCGGAGAACAACCAGTTCGTCCTTACCGCAACGCAGTCGAATCTTCTCACGTTCCATTGCACACCCTTTCTGAAAGTGTCATAGAGGAGACAGGCCGGCCAGCGGGACAAGGCCGCTGCGATAACCGGCATGGCCCTGTGTCAGATCGGCCAGCCTTGCCGTATTTTCAACCCTCGCTTTCGGATTGTTCGTTTTGGGGATCCCAGGACTCCCGGTCATGGCCGTGCCAATACCGGCGGTATTTCCCGGGGGATGTCAGCGAGATCCACCACATGTCCGGAACGCTCTAACTCGACTACGTCATACCTGACCGTTACTCTCTGCGAGCTTTTACGAGGATCGATATGGACCCCCGCGATATTTGGACCGAACAGTGTGAAGCCGCCCGTGGGATCGAAGCCGAATTCGGTGTCCCGAACGCTCTCGAATATCTCGTCGGAGAGAAATTCATCAACTCCCTCGAAGCATCGGACGACCACGCCGAACTTCGGGCGGAACTTTCGGCTTTCGCCACTGAGATCAAGACCATCTTCGAGCCATATCAACTTGCTGAGTATCTTGAGACGGCCCGCCAAACCGAACCATTTGACCCGACGTTGTACGATGAGGAAGAAACGGCTGAAATGGAACGGGAGGACGATATTCGCCGGTCTGCTGCTGATTTATTGCTTTTAGAGCGGGCCAAGGAATGGCTGCTGGAAGGTTGATCCGTGGACGACCTGGAGTGAGGCGTGCCAGCCGTAACCTTGGAGCCCTTTCCCTGGCGTCGATACAATAGCCCGCACATGAGCCAAGCCAATTCCATCTCCGGCAACTTCAAGATCACCCACATGAACGAGTTTGATCAGGATTTTGTGGACGCCGAAGTGCCGGGGTTCATTTGTTTTGATCCGCACGGGCAAGGTGAGTTCCAGTTCGGTTACGTCCACGGTGAAATGACGGTGGTGTCCACTGAACGAACGGGCAAACCGGCTGCTGAGTGGACGTGGGAAGGTAACGATGAAGTGGATCCTGTCAGCGGGCGTGGCTGGGCCGTTCTGCAAGCCAACGGCAGGCCGGAAGGCGAGATTATTTTCCTCGATGGCGACGCCTCATGCTTCATCGCAGAGCGGAACCACAAGCCGGGGCGGAAGAAGGCAAAATAACATGAGACTTTGCCACGGCACATCTGTCCGCTCCCTGAAGTCGGCACTG
This sequence comes from Phycisphaerales bacterium, assembly GCA_025361735.1. GTDB lineage: Bacteria > Planctomycetota > Phycisphaerae > Tepidisphaerales > Tepidisphaeraceae > JANYKD01. The sequence goes on along the minus strand of JANYKD010000125.1, from coordinate 9,583 downwards.
AAGCATGGGCTGCGGCCCCGCAACAACCGTTCGTCCAACTGGAAGAAGAACCCCAGCCACCCGGACATGGTTTATCTCAGCACCGCCTACCCCTTTTACTTTGGGTGCCTGAGCCGGAGCAGCAAGAAACTCGTGGTCTTTGAGATCGACGGCGATGTCCTCGACACGAACAACTTCTACCCCGACGAGGATTTCATCACCGAGCTTCTCCACAGGCACGAAGGCCGGGAATTGAGGCCGGAAGAAAAAGGGGCCGTGCTGGTGATGATTCGTAAGTACCAAGATCAATGGCGCAACAGCCTGCGATTTCTCGGCAACTGTGCCTTCCGTGGCACGGTCCCGACCTCGGCGATCACACGATACTGCCTGTTCACGCCAGTGGCCCGTCCCCACATCACCGCCGAACTGATCGACCCGTGCATCAGTATCATGAACTTCCAGATTCAGGGCGGTCACTTCAAGAAGATCGTGGCGTGGATGTTCGGCGACCGAAAACTGCTGCCGATGGTGGCCGAGGCCGAGACGATGGAAGAACGGCAGTTGTGGGTGGAACAGTCGAAGGATCGGACGGGGATCGAGGTGGTGGACATCGCTGGAGAAACACATGAGCAAGACCGACAAACAGTTCGAGCGGATCGACGCCATCATCGGTGAAGATAACGACGACTTCGGCAAAGCGGTGACCCTATTCGTGAAGCACCTGAAGGCCAACTTGAAACTGCCTTGCGAGGTCAAGGGGATTGAGGATTTCCGCTGGGAGGAACCGTATATCCTCGGCGGTTGGAGCAAGAAGGACTACGAGAAGCTCAAGAAGACCCAGCCTTCCTACTCGGATCGTTATCAGCTTCTCGACCTCAAGCATGATGGTGATTCGGTATGGATGATGTGCGGCGGTGAGGACATCGCCGCCCATGTGCAGAGGATCAGCGACGGCAAGAAGTTCGTGTTGGGGCTATCGGAACTGAAGGCAACTGAAAAGAAGTCGCCGAACTTCCAGTTGATCGATGATTACGGCGTGTTCTTTTGGAATTACCGGTGAATAAGGAAGGTCCGATGCCCAGTCCCGCCACCGACAAAGACGACAAGCCCTGCGAAGCGGGCATCTTTGCACTCTCCGCTGGTGGCTGGATTCTGTTGCAGCGCCGCAAGTACCCCAGCATGGGTGCGGCGTATCGCTGGATCAGATCACGGACGAACACTTTGCAGTTGCGGCACCCGGAACTTCGGTTCAAGGCCAGTGCCGTCACGCTGGCCGGATGGCTGACTCTCGATGCGGTCTTGGTCGATTACGAGGCCAAGCGGAAAGCCGGTGATCCCGAGTACGTGCTTGATCTTGCCTTGTCCGCACCCACTCTTTCCGCTCTTTACACCGCTCGGCAAGGACAATTCCTCGCCTTCATCGACGGCTACACCAAACTCCACGGCCAGCCGCCCGCCGAGGCTGACATGGAGCGGCACTTCAAGGTCAGCCCGCCCACCATCCATGACATGATCCTGCTCTTGGAGAAGAAGAGGCTGATCTCCCGCGTCCCCGGTGAATCTCGGTCGGTTCGGGTGTTGCTCAAGCCGGAGCAGTTGCCGCCTTTGGAGTAGACGGCTGAACCAATCGAGGATTGCTCGGCCGGCCCACATCCCACCAAAAACGGCACGCCAGCTCTTCCTGGAGGGCTTTCTGGACCCATCCATGAAATGCTGGCGTGTCTCCAACTGAGGACGTTCGACTCACGACATTCGACTCACCCGACCAAGTGTAATTTTGCCGTCCGGCCTCTATCATTTTGGACGTTCGGCTTCTCGTAGCAAGGACAATTGTCGCCGCTCGTCCACTTCTCCAATCACTTTACCCTCGCTCTGGATTTGAGTAGCAAGATTAATGTCGGCGGATTTGAGGAAACTCCCAAACTCAAAATCGCACGCATCAGGGGATTGGCCGGGCCGAAGGCCAACTCGTAAGCCCGGCGAGCATGGCACCGTCAGATCTCAGGGAGTGCTTGCGACTTTAACCTGGCGTTGGCATCAACCTTGCCGCCGGCTACTGGCCCATCCGCGCCGGCAGCCGGCATCTCCGGAGCATGTTGCAAAGGTTTCAGGGTAGGCGCCGACATCGCACCCATCCCGGCGTCTTGCCGATAAACGCGATCGAGCCATCGTGGCCATGATATCCGTGCAGGGCAAGTGTAGATGAAAATGGCCGACTTACGCCTCGCGTGCCCTTTCCATTTCCGCATCGCCCACCGGCGTCAGCCCGTGGATCGCCATGAACCGTTCTCCATCACCATGGCTGGGAAAACAGAACCTGTCACCATCCACCAGCTCGATCATGAAGGCGGCAGGCCGGCCCTTGCGATCCTTCAGCTTGGACTCCGGATCCCTCACGTCGAGCTTCAAGAATGCGACGGGGTATTTGATTTCATTGGTCATGTGGCTCCATCAAACGGTTTTGATCGTGAGTTCCGGCCGACTCATCCGCTCCATCTCTTGCTTGATCCCATTCATGATCTCGGCGGCGAACTCTCGGAGGTGTTCCGGGAGTTTCGCCAGCCTTGCGGCGATGTCATACTCTTTCTGGCATAAATCCGCGTCAGTGGGGCTGAGAATGACCGTGCCCTCGGGTGTCTCCCCGATCAGCCGGCCGAGCCAGCCCCACGTTGTCCGCGAATGAATGTAGCCCTCAGTCTCTTTCAAACCGTGGGACCACTGCCGTTCGATGAGGCTGTTGTCGCTCCATCTCCCGTGGTCCTTGTGTCTCACGTCGATGAATTCCCCAGGGCCGGCGATCAGAATCTCGTGGATCGTATTTCCACAGGCAAAGACCAGCACCGGGACGTTCGGATTGCGCTGCGGCTTCTTTGTCTTGGCTGCCATGTACTCACTCCTTCAGGCGGTTTGCGGCGAGGTAAGAATGTTGCGGTTGATCCATTCCACTTCGGCGGCCAGTGCTTGCTGCCGTTCAGCGAATGGTCCGAGGACGACGGGTTGACCGCTCGGAGCCATGTCTGCAAACCATCTCAGGGGATCTTGACCCTTGGTGGGGTCTCCCGGCTCGACATGCGACACCCTGGAAATGGACGCCTGGCCGTGTTTCATCAGTCCCTTGAGCCGGTCGTCGTAGATGAACTGAATTGAACCATCCACGCGGACAGTGATGATCTTCTTCATGGTGGTTGTCCTACTGGAGCTGATGTTCGCTCTGCCCCTGTGACGTCTGATGAAACTCGGCTTTCTCTTGGCGGGCGGCGACCTTGCCGAGCGCAGCCTCGATCTTCTCGGTGAGTTTGCCGCACGATGGTCCGGTCACGCCATCGACTTCGACGGTGACGCCTTTACCCGGATCTTTGGGGCAAGTGATAACGATTCTTGTCATGGCGGTTGTCCTTGTGAAGGTTGGCTCTTGCTGATGGCGCGACTACTGCTGAATGACCAGCAGGATGTCGCCGTTGTCCTGCTTCTGCCGCTCGACGGTCCAGCCCTGGAGGGTGAACTCGGCGGCCTCGTTCTCAGCGACCTGAAGTGAATATTCCTGGGACAGCTTGTGGAATTCCTCGATGTTGCCCCACTGACCCCCGTAGTTGTCGAGCTTTACCTCGCCTGTCTGGGAATTCACAACTGCCGGGTAGTACCAACCGGGCAACTTGAACGACAGGTCGCCAGTCGCGTAGCCGGCGAATAGCTCAATCTTCTGTGGACCGGTGGTGAAGGGAATGCCCAGGGCGGTGCAGGCTGCCTTGAGAATGTCGAGATTGCGTAGCTCCGTTCGAACCGTCGTTGTATGACTCATGCGATCTCCTTGTGAGTGAGTGATTGAGATGTGACAGGTCAGGCCGCGGATGCCGGCTGGTCCAGTTCCCCCATGCCGTGGACGAGATCGGTGACTTCGCGATCTTCATCGATCCGCTTCTCAACTTCGGCGAGCAGCCTCACCTGGGGGTTGTCCTTGGGCAGCCACTTGTACGCTCGCTTGGCCACGGACTTCCGGGACATTTCTCCCGGGAAAGCGCGCCAGCAGACGGTGTCGCGGCGAAGGTCGTCAAGATCTGCGTTGTCCATTCGCTCAATGTGGACGACCTGGTTGCTGGAGTTCCTGACGACGCAGTAGACCCCGATCACTCCGCCCCGCTGAGCGAACGGGATCTTGTGGACAATCCGGTTCTCAGTCCCCGCCGCGACCTCGATGAAGTCGCCCTCGCGGACTTCCTGGACATCCAGAGAGAACCCCGCCCGGGCCGCCACGGTGAGCAGGCCTTTGTAGCTCGGCCAGAAGCTGGCCAGCCAGGCTTCGTGATACTCGTTGCCCTTGTCGTCCTTCCACTTCTTCTCGTGCGGGATCAAGTAAGCCTGGTCAGCGATGACATCGAGCCCGGTGCTCGCGGCGACCAGCGTGGCATCGAGCACCGAGTACGGGGTACAGCACAAGAGCCGGCGATCCCGCATCACGTACTGGAGCACGTTCTGGATGAGGTTGTCGGCGTTCAGGTTCGACGCCGGTGGGATCACCCGGGCGATGGCGTCACGCCGGCCCTTGAGCATCGACGTGATGGCCGGGAGCCCTGTCTTGGGCTTCTCCTGGGGCGTTGGAACCTTGGGGGCTACCGGCGGCGGGGGCGCGTTTGACTGCCGGATGGCAGGCTTGCGAACCCTGCGGGCAGGCAGCTCGGTCTGTTCGGGGACATTCTCCACGTTCATGTGGTTCCTTTCGTTTGCGAGTGATTACTTGGCCAGGGTGACGGTCATGCGCTGGTAGCTCTTGGGGGCGACCGAGTATCCCTTGACGTTGACGGGGCCGATGTGGACGAAGTGCCCCTTGGGTGAACGGCCTCGTTCGGCCCCGAGCATGGCCAGGCGGAGGGAAGCATCCACCGCTTCCTTTTGCTTGGTCGTCGCCGTGATGGCCGCCGCCAGTTCCTTCTGGCGTTCGCAGAGTTCGTCGTCGATGGTGGCGATCGTGGCCGGATCGATCGCCTGTCTGACCCGCTTCACTGTCTCCAAAGTTGCTTCGCCAGCCGGAGCGATGTGGGTCAGGATGTGCTGATCCCAAAAGTCACAGCATGCGGTCTCGATCTCGGCGATGCGGCCCAGCAGGTTCTCACGTTCCAGGCAGTAGATCGTGGGCACCATCCGGCCAATGGACAGTACCACCCAGATTCGGTTCAAGTTGGGAGCGCAGGCAAACTGGCCACACACCTGGTCTCGGTAATATGGCGGTATGGCGTCTGAAAACTCTTCCGTGCCCCAGGCGGTCCAATCGACATTCGGGTGAATCGCCGCGTGGGTCTTGGCCTCGATCGCTTCATCGCGACCCTGGAGCACAGAATCGAGGGTGCAGGCCATGATGCCGTTGGCGTGCTTGCGGCGGGTGCCGACGCGGGTGGCCTTGATCGACGGATCATCGAAGTGTTCACGGAGCCGGGCCTCGGCGAAGGTGATGATGTCATCCTCCATCAGCGAGCCCCATTGCATAGCCGGTGAAGGGACTATGGGCTCCATGTCGAGGCATTTCTCGATCCACACGTCGTACTTGGTCTTCCACGGGCTCGTGCCCATGATGGCCGCCACGTCGGTGGCCGTGATCCGGTCCTTTCGCTCCTGGAGGTCGTGCCGAGTCAATGTCGGCACCGTCATCGTGGTCATGTGCATGTCCTTGGTGAAGGTGTGAGGGGAAGCTGGGACGACGCCGCACAGCCCCGCTGAAATGGTCGTTATTCCTCCATGATCTCCCGACTCGCACGGCCACTTCCCGGGCGGGCGTCGCGGAGCATTCGTTCCACGGAATCACCGAGGGGTTTCATGGCGGCGACGATGGCACGGGTGACCCGGTTCTGGCCGTCGTTGCCATTCACCTCGGAGATGTCGGTGATGGTGTTCAGCACGGAGAGTGCGTCATTGGCCCGCCGGATGACTTCCGGATTGGCCCATTCCGAGAAGTTCTTCATGCGATTCAGCGACTCGATCAGTTCCGTGATCGCACCGAACTTCCGCTTGCCGGTCTCCATCGACCCAGCGACGATCTGCTCGCACTTGTCCAGCATCGACCCGAACGCCTCGTCATAGATCACCCTGGCCCGCTGCTCGATCAGGTCGTGGGCCATCTTGTTGCTCTCGTCGATGATTCGCTGCCGGTCTTCGTCGTTGATGTCGTTGAACTTGAGGTTGGTGGGATCAATGGGCGTCAGCGGATTGAGCAGCCAGACCACCTCGAACTTTTCCAGTAGAGATTCCCGACTGGGTAAGCTGCGGGCCAGCAAATGGAACTGGCCATTGAACTTGGCCCGAAGGTTGGCAATCCAGGTGTCGTAACCCTCGACCAAGGCATGGACCAGCCGGATCCGTTCCTGTCGCAGCCGGCCGAAGGCTTCCAGGATGTTGCCGGTTCTGCTCATGGGCACCAGGTGGAACCCGCGCCGGGAGTCGCTGACCGAGAAAACGCGGAGCATGGCGTCAAACTGCCGGCCGTTCTCGTCGATCTGCTCCCAGATGGGATGGTCGTTCTTCGTGTCGGTGATGAAACTGGGGCGGGTGATCTTCTTGTTGTCCAGTCTTTCCTGCAGGCCATCCTCGTTGGCGGCCATGACCTCGACGTTCTTGATCTGATACTTTCCGCTCGGCCGCCGGACCACCAGATCCACGCCGCACATATTGGCGGCGATCTTGGGGCCAAGCTGAGTGGTGTCGGCTTCGTAGTCTTGGATGACAGCGGTGGCTTCTTCAAGCACGGCGGTGCCTCCGAAAGAGTCGTAGTCGTTGAACATCTGTCTTGTCTCCTGAGTGAGTTCGCGCAAAAAGAAACCGCCCCTCACACTGAGGGGCGGTTCTGAATGGGTTCTTTTGGGAAGGTGATTATTCGTTCGTGGTCTGGCGATGGGCACGCGATCCGCTGGTGGTGCGGAACGGCGTGGCGGCCACTTCAGAGTCGGGAATATTCCCGATCTTGCTGAACTGCGAGCACGCTTCATCCATGGCCTTGATGTCCTCTGCGAAAACCTTCTGGCGAGCCATGGGGGTGAAGTCCCTGGTCATCTCGATCATGCGGGCAACCTTCACCGTGTCACCCTCATCGGCCAGCACGTTGATGGCTTCTTCCTTCACGAGCACGTGCGCCAGCTCGGCACCGGTCCAGTCCTGCGTGTTCTTCGTGGCCAGCTCTTCGAGCAACAGTTCGTCGTCGATCTTGAGCTTGAAGCGGTTGATGTGGTCCTTGAGGATCAGGAGCCGGGTAGGGCCGTTGGGGGCCACCACGCAATACCGCTTGTCGATGCGGCCAGGCCGCATGAGTTCACCGGGGACGTTCTGAGCCCGGTTGAAGGTGAAGACATGCACGGTGTCAGAGACGGGGTCGCTCATCTCGGTCAGAATGGCCGACATCATGTTCCCCGTCGTCCCCCCGTCGCCCCCGTAGCTTCCAGCGGCGCTGCCGATCGAGCCCTTGTCCACGTCGTCCCAAATCATTACCGCGTGCATGGCCCGGCCGATCTGCAGGGCCACCCGCATGTTCTTCTCAGACTCGCCCACGAGGCTTCCCTTGAAATCTCCGAAACTGGCCAGGATCGCAATCGCCCCCAGCTCCCGGGCGATGTACTTGGCCACTTCGGTCTTGGCCACGCCGGGGATACCACCCAGGGCAATGCCACGAATCGGCGTGATGCCGCGTTCCTTGGCCTTCTCCAGCGAGATGCGCCGCCGCTGCTGGATGAACTCCTTGAGGGACTCATACCCGGGCGGGCAGTGGTTTACGATATCGCCCTTGGGGATGTACCGCAGGCCCGGCTTGTTGGAGATGGTCTTGGCCTTGGCGTCTTCCAGGGTCTGAACGAACACGTCCAAGTCGGGCATCCCCGGGTGCTTCACGACGGCCAGGGCCATCGCCTCTTCGGCGTCCTGGGTGGTCAGTCCGCAAAGGGCCACCACGATTCGGTCCATGGCGGAAGATTCGGGCAACTTGATTCCCTGCTTGCCGTCTGTGTCAGCATACCGTTCGTTCTGGGGCTCCAGGATGTCCCGGGCCACGAGCCGCAGGGCCTGGGTGTCGGGCAGTGGCATGACCTCCGGTTTCAGCTCAGAAAGCTGCTCAGGCATGGCGGGCGACGAAGTGATCAGAACGAACATGCGATTTCCACGGATGCCGTTTTCGTGGTCCTTGGTGAACCCCGGCGAGCACATGTTGGAGATGCTCACATTCTTCAAGAGCGTTTGGGTCAGGGGCTGCTCGCGAAGCTCCTGCTCAACGCTGGTGAAGATGAAAATGATGTTGTCGGCCGGATCGAAGTCCAGCCTCAGCGCCGGACAGGCCGGATCGTCCGACTTCGCCTGTTCGTCAACGAGTTGCGGGAAGTGCTTGGCGATCTCCTGGTGCGACATCAGGGCGATCTGCAGGCCGTTGGCCAGGACGTTGGTCTTGTCCTTGCACGGCGGCACTTCGGGAAGGCCGACGCGGAAGCCGGACCAGCGGTCATGGCAGACCACCCGGATCGGCTTGCTGTTGCTGCCGAATTCCTTGTTCAATTCTGCGGCTGCCTGCTGGATGCTGCGGATGTATCGGCTCACCTCATCGCCGCAAATAGCCCAGATCTGGCGGCCGCTACGGTAGAGTTCCTTGGCTCGGGTCACGGTGTCATCGGTACTGAAGGTCATTGCTGACATACGGTCTCCTGGTTAGGCGAGTCTGCGACTGTAGAACAAGTCGTCGTTACTGCCGGCCACACCCAGAGCGGCCCGGCCGGCGTTGGTGATTTCACGTCCGTTGCTGCACCTCAGGACCATCCCCTTCTTCATGAGGATCGGTTCGATGCAGTGCAGCAGAGTTGAGCTGTCCGTGTCCAGGACAGCCTGAAGGCTCTGCAGGCTGAGCCTGCCGGACGGGTGCTCACAGAGAGCCTTGAGGTAACGGACCATCGAGCGGTCCAGGCCGTTGCCGTCAATGCCGACCATGTCGAGCATGGCCTCGATGCCCTTAATGGTGACTGGCCCTGAGTTGCCCTCGGCCAGGTGGAGGTCCATGGTTCGGCGTAACAGACTGAGCGCTGCCCTGGGCATACCATTGGATCGCCTGGCCAGAAGCTGGATGGCATCCTCGGCGATGGTTATGCCGAGGTGGAAGGCGTACTGGCGTATCGTCTTGACGATCTCCTCTTCCGTGTACCACTCGAACTGGAACGAAATCGGGAACCTCGAAAGTGTCGGGGCTGACACTTCGGCCAGTCGTCCGAGGTAATTCGTGATCAGGATGCATGTGAACCCGACGATCCATACGGGCTGAATCTGACCGCGTGCGTGCTTGCCCTGGAAGATGCGGCGGCCATCCGGTGCGGGGTCAAGAACCGGATGGAGCAGGTTGAGCAGTTCCCGGGATACCTGCTGGGCCTCGTCGATAATCAGGAAGTTCTGGTGAGTCTGGTCCGGGTAAACCAGATACCCACCGGTCTCATACCCTCCCGACGTGAAGGCGAGCAGAGCCTGTGTCAGTTGCTCATGGGTCAGCGACTTGCCCATGACTTCGGTGGGGCATGGTCCCCCGAACTCGGCGGCAATGAGTTTGGCCAGCAGGGTCTTGCCAACCCCTTGAGGTCCACCAAAGACGGTGTGACGCATT
>JANYKD010000081.1 GCA_025361735.1 Phycisphaerales bacterium | reverse complement strand
ACGAACTGGAAAAAAAGAAGCTCCGGCTTTTGACACGGCTTGGGCGGCTCGGTACATTCGGGCTTGATGTTATAGAGCAGCATGCTGCTCGGGCTCAACTTAGGACTTCACAGCGAGGCAAAGGCGTATGTCCAAGCTCCTTCTAGCTGCCGTACTTGTGGTTGTCGTCGGTTCCGCAACGGGTTGCGCGTCTCCCGGGTATAGCGGCGGTTGGCCGACAATTCGCTTCCCTGAACAGAAGCAAACCGGCGAGATAGGCAACCAGTACATCCGCGCGTTCGCCTACGACTTCGAGCAAATCACTGATGATTTCAACGACGCGATGCTGCTGGACGCCCCCAGCCGCCTGTCCAAGTGGAACATCCGCTAAGCGAAATCCGTTTCGCATCACGCAGATCACACAAGCACGGGATCCGGTCCCGTGCTTTTTTATTGGCAGTCACTTCTTCCCCAGCGCCCGCTGATCGCGAAAGAACGCCCGGAGAATCTCCGAGCATTCCCCGGCCAGCACGCCGGGAGTGACCTCGACCCGGTGGTTCAAGCGCGGATCGGTGCAGATCTGATAGAGCGTGCTGACCGCACCGGCTTTGGGGTCGTCACAACCATAGATCAGCCGGGGAATGCGGGCGTTGACGATCGCGCCGGCACACATGGGGCACGGTTCCAGCGTCACCACCAGCGTGCAGTCCAGCAGACGCCAGTGCCCGGTTTCAATGCCGGCCTGACGAATGGCAATCATCTCCGCGTGGGCGGTCGGGTCATTGTCGAGAATGCGGCGGTTGTATCCCCTGCCGACAACCCGGCCGGTCGGGTCATGCACGATTACGCAACCGATCGGCACTTCTTCCTGTGCCCGGGCCTCTTGCGCCTGGACCAGGGCCTCGCGCATCCAGTCTTCCGCGGAATTCATGCCCGGCCTCGGCGGCCAAGGGCGGTGACGATGGCGATCCAGGCAACCAACATGATCATCGCTCCGCGCAGGCACCAGCGCAGCCATTGCGGGTCGGCGGCCAGCGACAGCCACGCTGTCAGATGCGCTTTGATTTGGATGTGTTGCGACCGCGCGATGATGGCGATTGCGGCCAGCAGCAGCAGCGAGAACGCCAGGGCGCCGACTGCTTCACGGCGATCGCGGTTATCCGGGCGCACGAGCAGACTCGAACAGAACGCGCAAGCGGCCGCGACGATGGCGGCACACATCACCATGGCCGCCGCGATCGACACATCGACCTTGGCCGGCAGAAAGACGGCCGGCAACATCAGCCAGCCGAGGCAGGACAGGCGGTGTGCCGCCTGGTTGAGGCGACGGTGCCACAGATCGGCCGGCGAGCTGGACTGAACCATTTGTGAGGACATGGTGAACACCCCGTTTCGTCAGAGCACGGGCACGACGCGCGTGACCTCGGGAACCTTCTCGCGGAGGTTGCGTTCGATGCCCATCTGAAGTGTCATGGTGCTGGAGGGGCAACCGTGGCAGGCGCCGTGGAAGCGGATGGAGACCTCGCCGTCGGCCGCCACGTCGACCAGTTCGATATCGCCGCCGTCCGCCTGAACGGCCGGGCGGATGAGATTGATGATCCCCAGCACGCGTTCGCGCACGCTCTTACCGGAGTTTTCGATCGGAGTGGTCTGGGTCATGGGCATCTCATCCGCAGCTTATAATGACAAGTATAGACACACCGCACCGATGTGGAAAGGTACCGGGGATGGCGCTGAGCGTTGCACTCGCGGCCGGCGCGCGACCCCGAATCCGGGAGGGCCGTGCTTCCGCACGGCCGGAACGGCGGTTCCGCGACAACGGCCGCAGAGGCTGCGGCCCTCCCAAAAGAACTGCCGCGCCGTGGTTCTCGTTGCCGGGCGCCGCACAGAGGCGAGCGCGGCGGGATGTGCTATACTCGGAATCCGGAATGCTTGCGGTCAGATGCCTATGCGAGACAGCGTACCAGTCCCACAAAGCCCCCGTCCCCGGCCGCCCGAGCCGCGCTGGCGGCAGACGACAGTCGTGCTGCAGCATCTCGGCATACCCCTGGTACTGCTGGTGTTGTCCGAGTTCTTCGTGGGCATGAGCATCGGCCGGATGCTCGGCAGTCGCGCGTGCGTGGTCATCCAACTGATTCTGCTTGCGGTGGGGATCGCCGTCCTCTACCTGACCGGGCTGGGTGCCGCGGCGTTGTGGCGCGAGCATCAACGCTGGCTTCACGGCCAATGCATCAATTGCGGCTATGACCTGCGACGGACCAAGGACCGATGTCCGGAGTGCGGATGGAAGGTTCAATAGCCTCACGGCGGCCATTTGGGAGTCATTTTACTCATGGGATACGATCTCTCCAACACGGCAGGTGGGTACGTGCGTTTCACTGGTTCGGGCTGGGACTTGGCGCTCGCGGTTGCGCGGCACCACGGATGGAAGCCGGCCGGCATCCCAAGACCGGCGTCATGGAAAGACGAAGATGGTCCATGGGAGGACGAGTATTGGATGAACGCGGGGCAACAAGTCACGCCTGAAGATGCCTCTGCGCTCGCCGAGGCATTGGATCGAGCCGTTGCGTCGCCTGATTTTATCGACTCTGTGCAGCGCATTAAGAGTCAATTGAACGACAGCGTTGCCGAGCAATGCCCGCAATGGACGGATGACCTGCAATGGATAACTCCTGACCAGGCATCACAGTTCCGGGTGCGCCTGATTGAGTTCGCGGCATTCGCGCATCAAGGGCCCTTCGTCATTGAGTAGATGTTCCACTGGTTCTCGATGATCATCGGTCCCGCATAAATCGGAGAATAATCGTCGCTGATGCCGCCAGTTCCAGAACCACGGCTTAAATGCACGCCAGGACAATCAGCGAGCCCGCGAGCAGGATCGATGACGCGCAGCGCCAGCGTCGCGATTTGCGGGGAAGCAGACGCGAACCGAGCAACAGGCCAAAGAAGGGGACCGCGGCTTTGGCACGGACGGAACTCGGCGGGAGCGTGTAGTCGCGGCCGATGATACGCGGATCGGTCGCCTCCAGTTCCAGATCCTGAGTCATCTGCGATGCGGAGAGCACCGCATGCAGGCGCGTCACGCGGGCACGCTCGTTGATCTCCCCCGTAATGGGCGGCAGGATCGACTTTCCGGGCTGGCCGCGCGACACGGCCAGGTAGGCACAGAACTCGACGAAGAAGGCCGGGCTCGATCGGCGCAGGGTCTGTTCATATGTCGTGCCGCTGGTCGATGATGCGTCCAGCCCAAGCTGCCGGGTGTCGATCTGAGCCTCGGGGAAATTCGCCGGCCGGTACGACTTGTCGCCGATGACGTGCACGATCACCTCGTTCTCGCCGGCCGTGTTCATGCGCGAGATGATGAGCGGAAACGTGACCCGGTCGGCCGTGTATGTGTAACGAAACGGATGGGCCGCGACCGGCCCGGCCGCGCGGGCATCGGCACGCAGGCGGATGGCGAGCCAGTAATACCCGCGCCGGACATAGGTATCCAGGAGCGGCACGGCGGTCGTCGGCAGGTAGTACAGATTGTCCGTCAGCCACATGGTGAGAACGGCCGTGTTGGGCGCGGAGATCACTTTATACGCGTACGATCCGGCCGTCCCCGATGAATGGACAACCACGCCGGGCGTCGGCAGCATTGGCTCCGCGTCCGGTTCGGACGCACACCCACAGCCGTAATCACTGCGATAGCCATGGGCCTGGAAGAACTGCGGCGATGTCTGTTCATCGAGCCTGGTGAAAAAGTCAGCATCGGCCGGCTGCACATTCCGCGGCTCGGCGGGCACGGGGACCAGCCAGGCGACATCCGACGGCCCGGCCACCATGTGCGTCGACAGCACCACGGTGATTTCCCGGCCATCGACATAGAACGCGACGTTCTGCCGCGGCGTATCCACGGCCGCCTGTGGCCGGCCGGGAATGGGCTGGACCCTGGCGAACATGATTCCATCGGCCAGTGTCAGCGGAGCAAGCAGCACGGCGGCGAGGATGAGCAGTCTGTGCATATGGCAAATCCCTTCGGATTCTGTTGCAGTCACACTATTCAGTGCGCCGGGGCCACACAAGGTTCAGTGAAAATCGGGAATCGGGCTATATCCAAAAGAGGCGGACACGGACTACGGACCCGCGCCGGCGACCCATTCTAACTTGCTGCCTGATTCTTGATTCGAGTTTCGAGTTTCACCATTCTCACCTTTTTCCCGCCCGTTGGTATATCGCGTAGAAAGAACGCATCCCATGCTTACGACCCACATATCCCGCAGCCTTGCCGCACTCGCGATCATGGTCCTCGCGGCCGCGCTGTCCGCGCAGCCTGTACTCAACGAGCGACCGCCCGGACCCGAGGAGTGGGGTTTCCATCCCAAGCCGGGCGAGACATCGGCAGTCAACCCGCCGGGATTTGCGTGGCGGCCTCAAGAGAAGGCGACGGGGTACGATGTGCAGGTGGCATCCGACGAGGCATTCAAGACGATCGTCCTGTCGGGCGAGAATGTCCGTTACTGCGTCTGGTGTCCGGACAAGACGCTGGCGGCGGGGCAGTGGCTCTGGCGGTTCCGCTCGATCGACCCGGCCGGGAAGAAGTCGGACTGGAGCAGCGTTCGATCGTTCACGATTCCCGCCGACACGATCGCGTTTCCCATGCCGCGGCGTGAGGAACTGCTGGGGCGAATCCCCAAGCAGCACCCGCGGCTATTCGTCCGGCCGGAGCAGTTGCCGCAACTGCGCGAGTTGGCCAAGGGCGACCTTAAGACCCAATACGCGGCCATCATCCGAGACTGCGACAAACTGCTCAAGAACCCGCCGCCGACGGCCGAGCCGCCGAAGTATCCGCCGGATGTGAGCACCAAGAGCGAGGCCTGGCGCGTGATCTGGTGGGGCAATCGCGAGTATACGATCAAGGTTCTCAACAGCGCGGCCACGCTCGGCTTCGCCAGGTTGCTCGGCGGCAATGAGCAGTATGGCCAGCTCGGCAAGCGGCTGCTCCTCGATGCCGCCAAGTGGGATCCCAAGGGCTCGACCAACTATCGTTACAACGACGAAGCGGGCATGCCCTATGTCTACTTCTTCTCGCGGGCGTATACGTTCCTCTACGATACGCTCAGCGACGACGAGCGCAGGCTCTGCCGCGACATGATGCGCATCCGCGGCAACGAGATCGCCGCCGATCTCAGCCCACGGCATCTGGGCAAGCCTTACGCCAGCCATTCCAACCGCGCCTGGCACAAACTCGGCGAGGCGGGCATCGCCTTCATGGACGAGATCCCCGAGGCCGGCGAGTGGACCTGGCTGGCCATGAACGTCTTTTGGAACGTCTACCCGGTCTGGTCGGACGAGGACGGCGGCTGGCACGAAGGCACCAGCTACTGGGAAAGCTACATCCACCGTTTCACGTATTTCGCCGACGTCATGCGCGTGGACCTGGGTGTGGATGCGTTCAAGAAGCCCTACTTCTCTCGCCTCGGATACTACGCCGTGTACCTGCAGCCGCCCGGCTCGCCCACCGGCGGGTTCGGTGATCTGGTCGCCGAGCGCACGTCCAAGGCCAACGTCTCGCTGATCTCGGCGATGGCCGTGCAGGCGAAGAATCCGTACTGGCAGTGGTATGTCGAGGCCCAGGGTGGTCCGGCCGCCGAAGGCGGATACATCGGCTTCGTCCGCGGTTCCATGCCACCCGTTGAGGCCAAGAGCCCGATTGATCTGCCCTCCAGCCGCGTCTTCCACGGCATCGGCCAGGCCGCGCTCAACAGCAATCTGCTCGATGCGAAGAAGAACGTGCAGGTGCTCTTCAAATCCAGCCCCTTCGGCACCCAGAGCCACGGCTACGACTCCAACAATGCCTTCCTGCTCACCGCCTATGGCCAGCGGCTGCTCGTCTCCACCGGCCGGCGCGATATCTACGGCTCGGACCATCACAGCAACTGGATGTGGGACACCAAGTCCGTCAACTCGATCCTTGTTGATGGCCAGGGCCAGACCAAGCACAGCGCGGCCGCCCAGGGGCGGATCATCGGCTTCTTTACGTCGCAGGACTTTGACTACGTCGCCGGCGAATGCGCGGCCTCCTACGCCGGCCGGCTCAAGCGCTTCGAGCGGCACATCCTCTTCGTCAAGCCGTTCACGATCATCATCTTCGACCGCCTCGAAGCGCCAAAACCGGCCGATTTCCAGTGGCTGCTCCATTCGCCGGTCGAGATGAAGCTCGCCGGCCAGCAGGACATCCGCATCACCAGCGGCGACGTCAACTGCCGCGTGGCCATGCTCTATCCACCGGATTTGAAGTTGAGCCTGACCGACAAATACGCGCCGCCGCCGCGCGATCGGATCAAGATCAGCGAATGGCACCTGACGGCCGCGACGGCGAAGGCGGCGGCGCAGATGGAGTTCGTGACCGTCATTCAACTAACCCGCGGCGGCAACGCAGCACCCGAACTGCCCCCGCTGAAGTCGACGGCCGAGGCACACACGTTCACGTTCCCGGGGATGATGACGCTGACCCTGCCCGTGGACCAGTCACGGCCCATTACCGCCCAATCGTCCAGGAATGGGAAGGTCTGGTCGAGCGATGCGAAATAACGCGATTGGCTTCAGCGGACACGAAGCCGTTTCTTTCGCCCCTCCGGGGCTGACAACGTATTGTCGCATTTGTTTCCCATGGCTGACGCCATGGGCTAACCTGTGTCGCCCCTTACGGGGCTGGATTGCGCCCAATCATGTCCCCGAAATCCCCCAGCAACTCATACTTCCGCTGCCACGGCGTGTACATGAACCCGCGCACATTCGGCGTCCTGGCGGCCAAGTCTATCCACGCCTTCACATCCTTCAGGTCGGCCGCGTCGTAGTAGCAGGCGACGAGCGACGCAAAACCCTGGTCGGCCGCGAAACGCAGGCTCTTATCGCGCACGCCGCCGCCCCAGACGGCCATGATGAGGTCTTTGGGCACGTGCTTCCATGACCCGGTGAAATCGCCTTCCACGAGATAGTAGTTGCCGTGGGCGTTGTGGTTGGGGTCGAACATGTCGGACCAGACGTAGACCTGCACACCCGGGATGTGCCGCCGCAGGGCGGCCGCCTGTTTGGTCACGCACTCGCCCAGCAATTCGCCCATGTTCCGGCCGGCGCAGGCGCGGCAAGTGCCGCCCATGCGCACCTCGTCCATGTTCAGCAGCACACGCTTGGGATGCAGCTTCTCGGCCAGCAGCTTCGCCTCGTGGTCGTAGATCTCGTACAACGCCGGCTCGGCCATACAGACGGTGATCTGGCCATCATGCACAGTCATCGGGTGATACCAGCTTACGCGCAGCTTCTGACCGTCCTTGATCTGCCCGCCCGGCAGCAGCTTCAGCGTCGGGCCTTCGCGGTCGACGTTGTTGAAGCTGAACCGCGAGTCGTCCAGCGCCGCGTAATCCTTGCCCTCGGCGTACGTTGTCGTCCCATCCTCGCTCTTCACCGTCACCGGCGTGCCCGGTCGATGCAGCACGTTGAGCGCGCCGACCTCCTCCACCGTCCAGTCGTCCAGCCACAGCTTGCCGGACTTGCCGCCCCACATTCCGGCATATAGATCGATTGACTCGTAACCCATGCTGTTGAACACCATGCTGATCTTCCGCCAGTCGCTGGTGGCCGGAAGCTTGAAGCTTCGCGGCGCCAGTTCGCGACCCTTGGCCAGCGCCATCACATGAAATGCGCCGGCCGGCTGCAGATCCTCGGTCTTTGCCCAGAGCGTGATCCGATAGCACCGGTGCGGCCGCACGCGGATCGACTGCATGACCCGGCCATGTCCGTGCGGATTGGCCGTGAAATTCTCCAGCCGCAACGACGCGGCACCGCCGTGTTTCACCTGCGTATCCACGAAACTGACGACGCCCGGCTGGTCGTGGAAGTTGAATCCCTTGAGCTTGTTCCCGGCCGACTCCTCGAATCCGCCGTTGGCCAGCCGCACCGACTCATCGGCCACGAACCGCGCCTCGCCGCCCTTGACGACAAACGTCGCATCTTCCACGCTCACGCCCTCGGCCAGATTGCGATCATGCGCCAGCGCCGCACTGCCGTAGCCGACGGAGAAGACCGAGGGGATCAATTCGACTTTATCGCCCTCGCAGACCTGCCGCACGGCTTCCAGTCGCCGGAAGAACTCGGGCGGTTTCTTGCACAGTGTGTCCAGGCCGAACGAGACGACCGCGCCGTTGAGCCCGTGTTTCGCGGCGTTGTCGATCACCTGCGACACTTCGGTCACCTCGGCATCCTTGTTGAGGTTCCATCCGAAAACCCAGACGAACCGATCCGGATATTCCGCGGCGGCCGCCGCGCCGGCGAGGACCACCAGGATGGACAGGGACAACAGGTGCTTGATCATCGGGCTCCTTCGGTATGTGGTGTGATTGTCGCTCCCCGCACAGGTGCGTCAAATGCGGGCGAACGCGTGGACCCACAACGGCGACATTGGCCCGGGCGCCTCCGAAGGTGCTATCATACGCAAGTGACGCCGCCCGTCTCCTCACCTCGAACTCCCGAACTGCTCGCTCCCGCGGGCGATGCGGACTCGCTCTGCGCTGCCCTCGATGCCGGGGCGGACGCCGTATATTTCGGCCTCGATCAGCTCAACGCCCGCCGCCGGGCTCGGAATTTCCACGCGGACGAACTGGGGAGCGTGGTAAAACTGATTCACGCCAGGGGTGCCCGCGCCTATCTCGCACTCAACACCGATCTGGCCGAGTGCGAAGCTTCCGTGGCGGCGCGGATCCTGGAGCTGGCGAGCGACGCGGCCGTTGATGCCGTCATCGTCCGCGACCTCGGTGTGCTGGCGCTGCTGCCGGCGTTCCCGGAGCTGGCTTTCCACCTGAGCACGCAATCGTGCATCGCCTCCAGTGCCGATGTCCTGTCCGCGCGCGACCTGGGGATCTCGCGCGTCGTCCTGGCTCGCGAGATGTCGCTGGCCGAGATCGCCGCCGCGTCGGCCGTTCCCGGCATCGAGACGGAAGTCTTCGTCCAGGGCGCGCTCTGCTTCTGCGTTTCCGGCCGCTGCCTGCTCTCCAGCTGGGCCACCGGCCGCTCGGGCAACCGCGGCCTCTGCACGAGCCCCTGCCGGCTTCCCTGGCACAGCGAGGACGAATCGGACAACTCGACGCCGCTTTCCATGCTCGATCTCGTCACCATCGACCGCCTTGCGGAGCTGGCTCGCGCGGGCGTGTCCGCCTTCAAGATCGAAGGCCGGCTCAAGACCGCCGAATGGGTGTCCGCGGCCACGCGGCTCTATCGGCACGCTATTGACAACTATGTAGCCGCGATCAGCGATCACGGGATTCCGCGATCACCGATCGCGGCTACAGTCCTTCTTGAATCCGCCCGAACACTCAGCGACAACACCGGGCGGCAGACCACATCCGGCTACCTTGATGCCCGGCGATCGGCGCTGACGGGCCTGAGTTCCCGTCAGGCCGCCTCGCAGCGAGGTGCCGCGGCGGCCGAGTTCGAGTTCCACCCTGGCGAGCCCGACTACGCCGCCTACGAGCTGTCTATTGCCGCCGCCGATGCTCAACTGCAATGCCGCGTTGTCTACGGCGGCCGGGCGACTCGGTTCAGCATTCCGCACGACGCCGTCCCCACTTCGTTGCGTCTGGCCGCCTTTCTGGACGACCTGGCGACGCGACCGATCCTCAACGTGCCGCTCAAGCGCTCCGACATCAACGCCCCCGACCTGCCCCTGACGCCTCGCCAGGCCGGGAAACTGCGCGATCGGATCACCGCCGCCATCCGCCGAACACCGCTTCCTGATACCAACGCCGGCCCGGCGATAGACAGTGGCGATGCCACGTTCCCGCCGCTTCCCCGCTCGGGACTCAGAACTCAGAGCTCAGAACTCACTCTCGGTGCTTGGCCAGACCGCATTCGTCTTGATTTTCCGCAGGCCCTTGCCTGGTCCGTCCCGCTGCCGCCCGGCGGCCTTATCGTCGAAGGGGTCGCGGCCGGCACACTGGCTTCGCTGCTCGCGGTCCACCCCAAGGAGCAACTCATCATCGCCCTGCCTTCCGTCTTTTTCGAAGAGGGCATTGAGCCGATCCGTCGCCTGCTGGCCGCTTGCGCCGCGAAGAGTGTGCCCGTTGAGGCCGGCAATCTTGCCGCACTGCAGCTTGCCCGCGAGCTGGCTCCGAACTGTCCGCTTGAAGCGGGCTCGGGCCTGGCGGTTCTCAACGCGTCCGCGGCCGAGTTGCTGGCTTGTCTTGGCGTTCGCGGCGTCGCCGTTTCCGTTGAAGCCGACCGCCGGCAGGTCGAGGCCATCGCGGCCACGTGCCCGGTGCCCTGCTCGCTGACCGTCTTTGGCCGCCCCCCGCTGCTGATCACGCGCGCCGAGCCTCCGGACTTCCAGGAAGGCCGGGCCTATAACAACGATCGCGGCCTGCAACTGATCTCCCGCCGCGAATCCGGACTGTGGACATTCCGCCCCGAGATACCCTTCGAACTCCGCCGCGAACAGAACCAGAAGGTCCACGTCGCCCATCTGGTGGTCGATCTGATCGCCTCGCCCGACCCCCGGCAGGAATGGGAACATACGACGGACAGCCCTTTCCGGTTCAACTACGCGCGGGCGTTGGCCTGATGCGCGCCCAGTTGCTTCTCTCGCCCGTTTATTCAATGATGTGTGTGAGGTATCTACCATGCACTGCACAGTCGAGCCCCTCGATCGTCGTTTGCTGCTGACCGCCGTGCCCCATGCAGGCGGAGATCTGGCGCACGCCTGGGACCTTGGCACGCTCTCCGGCGTGAAAGCGGTCAGCGACGCGCTGCAGACGAATCAGGCGAGCGACTACTTCAAACTCACGCTCAAGTCTCGCGGCAATTTCACGCTCTCCATCGCCGGCATGTCGGCCGATGCGAATCTGGCGTTGCTCAATTCCAAAGGCGCCACGCTGGCGTCGTCGACCAATACGGGCACGACAACTGACCTGATCACCAAAGACCTCGCCGCCGGCGTGTACTACGCCCGCGTGTTCGCGGCCAGTGGCGGCACGGCAACGGCATTCAAGCTCCGCACGCAGGCCGACCTGAACTGGACCAGCATTGTTGAGAACGGCAAACGCCTGGCGGTGGGCCTGGTCTTTGCCGACGGGCAGGCCCATCCGATCAAGAACACGCTGCAGACCTGGGTGATCTGCCACGGCTATACCGGTTCACCCAGCGACGTCAGCGACATTTCCGACGCGATGCAGGCACTGGAACCCGGCAGCCAGGTGCTGGCGCTGGACTGGTCGCGCGTTGCCGCGCAAGATCTGTTCGGTGCCCTGGACGGCATCAAGCCCACGGCCGCGGCCGCGGCGGCCGTGCTCAAGCGCTGGGGCATCGCCGGATCGCGAATCAGCCTCGTCGGCCACAGCTTCGGCGGATTCATGATCGACCGCATCGCGGCCAACATCAGCGGCGGCGTCAACCGCATGGTCGCCATCGACCCGGCCGACGATGTCATGACGGATGTCAACTTCGCAGCCCGTTCGAAGTTCTCGCTGGCGTTCATTGCCTCCGAGTTGAGCACACCCGCACACGCCCTGACCGCGGACGAAACCTTCCATATGGACTTTGGGTCCACGGTCGGTGTGCTGGCCCACGATGGTGCCGAATCACTTTACGCGACCATGCTCCAGCGCATCGCGGATGGCAATGCTGACAACGTGAGCAGGCTCTTTGCGCCCGACCGCCTGTCCGCGACGTTCGCCCAGCCGTGGAAACTGGGCAGCGGCTACGAAGGCACGATCAAAGTCGGCGGCGATATTGTCAGCGGCTGGGAACCGGTGTCGATCACATACAAATCGGCGAGTACAGGGAAGTCGGTGACGGTGAAGGCGTGAGGAGAGTCCGAAGGTCGACGATTGAGGGCACCCTTTCGCAGAGAGGTCGGTTGGGGTAAAAAGCATACATGGCTCGTAATAAAGAACAAAATATGGCGGCGCTTTGCGAATGCGGGGTGGTCGCGGTCATCCGGGCGCAGTCCACGGCACAGCTTTGTGATATCACCGAGGCGCTTTTGGCGGGAGGCGTGGTCGGGGTGGAAGTGACCATGAGCACGCCCAAGGCGATCTCGGGAATCGAGATGCTGGCCGACAAGTATGGCGACCGGGCGGTGATCGGCGTGGGCACGGTGCTGGATGGAGCGACCTGCACGGCGGCCATTCACGCGGGGGCGCAGTTCATCCTCTCGCCCTGCTTCATTCCCGAGGTGGTGGCGACGGCCAAGCGGTACAGCAAGATCGCCGTGCCGGGAGCGTTCACGCCGACGGAGATCCTGAATGCCTGGTCCAACGGGGCCGATGTGGTGAAAGTGTTTCCCTCGACCATGCTCGGGCCGGGGTATTTCCGCGACATCCTGGCCCCCCTGCCGCAACTGAGGCTGACGCCGACGGGCGGCGTGGATGCGAAGAACGCGGGCGAGTGGATCAAGGCCGGCGCGGTGTTCGTCGGAGCCGGGTCATCGCTCGTGGGCAAGGAGGCTCTGGCCAAGTCGGACTGGGCGGGGATCGCGGCGAATGCCAAGGCGTTTGTCGAAGCGGTGAGGGGGGCGAGGGGGAAATGAGAAGCGAATGGACGCGGGTCAAATCCGAATTCCGAAACCCGAATACCGAAAGAAGTCCGAATGAACAATGACGGATGACCAAACTCCGGCTGACGCCACATTGGTCATTCGGGCTTCGGATTTGATTCGTCATTCGAGTTTCGGATTTCGAAATTCCACCGCCGCCCAGTATCGGATTCCCGTCCCGAGCATGGTACATTGGCGGCGGCGGTCAACCTTATGCTGGACACAGTTGTCATCATCGGTGCGGGTGGGCATGGGCGCGTGGTGCTGGACATCATGAGCGCTGTCGGGCGGTATCAGCCGACCGGGTTTCTTGACGCGGACATCACGCGTCATGGGCAGCTTGTCTGCGGCATCCCGATTCTCGGGTCAGTGAATCTATTGCCGCGCCTGCGTCGCCAGGGGATTCTTGGGGCGATCGTGGCCATCGGGGATAACCGCAGCCGCATGTCCTGCGCCCAGCTTGTGCGGCAGGCCGGCATGGAACTGATTAACGTCATCCACCCTTCAGCCGTCCTTTCGGCGACGGCGAAGATCGGCGTGAATGTCTGCATCGCGCCCGGCGTCATTGTCGGCACGGACGCGGTCATCGGCGACTCGGTCCTGCTGAATACGGGGTCGATCGTCGACCATGAGTGCGTGATCCAGGAAGGCGTGCATATCGCACCGGGAGCGATCCTGGCCGGGCGGGTCACCGTGGAAACGGGGGCGTTTGTCGCCATGGGAGCAAAGGTGTTGCCGTGCCTGAAGGTCGGCGCGGGAGCCGTGGTCGGAGCCGGGGCGGTGGTGCGGGAGGACGTGGCGGCCGAAATGACGGTCGTGGGCGTGCCGGCGCGGCTGATTCGGCGTGGGTCGAGTTCATAGGGCGATGTTGAGGAGTATTGGGCGTTACGCGTGTCCGGGATTCCGCCGGTGAGGACACCGGCGGCGCTGCAGGCGATTGCGCTGCCGGGAGCGTAAACGAGTACACAAAACAGGTATAGAATGTAATTGCCCAGTGCCGCGACGGCGGTTATGTTACTCGTGGGTATCGGCCGAGATGGAGCCCCATATGAGCAGTATCTACAATCCCGAAGCCGACATCATCGCTGAAATCGAGCGACAGGAGATGGAGGCACGGAAGCTTCGCAAGCGACGGGAACAGGCGACAAATGAGAACGACAAGCGCGTTCTCGGCAAACTGTTGAAAGAGACCGAAGACAACATTAAGGCACTGCGATCGCGATTGCCGTAAGCACTCTCGCCCGCGCTCGCGGGCAAGAGTACGTACCCATGCCACCCAGTCAGGCCAATTCGATCCTGTGACCCGAGGAGAAACCGTGCCCCAAGACCGGAATTCCGAACCGTGTTGCCCTGGCTCGTGCTCCTGCTCTCCGGCGCCTTCCCGCAGAAATGTTCTTCAAGCCCTGTCCGTTGCCGCGGCGGCAGCCATTGCGCCGGCGCTGCCGGTCTACGCCGGGCCGTTTGTCGAGGAGGATTTCGCCAAGCTCGTGCCGGCCGACAAGAAGCTCGCGCCGGCGTGGCTGGCATCGCTGACCGCACGGGGCACGCCCGAACTGTGGACGGGGCCCGAACTGGCGAAGATCGGGATGCCCGTCGGCGGGATCGGGGCGGGGCAGATCTATTTGAGCGGCGAAGGCAAACTCTGGCACTGGGATATATTCAACCAGCACATCGGCACCGGCGACGGGCACTATGCCAAGCCGATGGTTCCGGCGTCGCCGCTGGAACAAGGGTTTGCCGTGCGCGTGACGGCGGGGGGAAAGACACAGATGCGGCCGCTGGATGGACGAGGCTTCGCGGAGGTGCGCTTCCGCGGCGAATACCCGGTCGGCATCGTGACGTACAAGGACGCGGAATGTCCGGCGGCGGTCACGCTTGAAGCATTTTCTCCGTACATCCCGCTGAATACCGATGACTCGTCGCTGCCGGCGACAGTGCTTCGCTACACGATCAAGAACGCGTCGGATGCACCGATCGAGGCGGAATTGGCCGGCTGGATCGAGAACCCCGTCGGGCTGCACACGACCGGGGCGCAGATGGCCATGCGTCGCAACCGCATCCTGCGGAGCGAGAAGCTGGTAGCGATCGAGTGCAGCATGGAAGCCATGCCCGAGGCCGCCAGACAGGCAATCCGCCC
>JANYKD010000029.1 GCA_025361735.1 Phycisphaerales bacterium | reverse complement strand
CATCTGCGAACGGAGGTGGCCGCATGGGAACAGCAGCGGAACCTCGCCAAGGCAAAGGTCAATTGGCAATTCACCACCGCCGACGCTCGCATCAAACTCCGGAGGCTTTATCCATCAATTGAGGTGTGATGGAGCACTAGCGCGTCTGGCCCCAGCTTCGACTCCAGCTCATCGCGGAAGCCAGCCCAGGCATCCGGCCGGATGGACAGGCAAACGCGGGAGCGGCCGAAGTGGTCCAGAATCGCCTTGATGGCCCGATCCATGTCGAGGAAGTGGCTCTCGCTGATCTTGCCGCGCTGGCATCGCTCAAGCTCCCGGTCGAGGAACAGCTTGCAGACGTGATCGAGCGTGGCACCGGCCGAAGGTGTCGCCGTGCCGCCGCGCGTCGGTGGCGTCAGGCCGGCTTCCCAATACCGCCGCTCAACGTGATAGCGCTCTTCCGCGTCCGCGCCCGAGGGGTCGTCATGCCAGGAACCGAAGTACCGGCGCGTGCCCTTGATCTTCTTGCCCCACTGGCCGTTGTCGTAGGCTTGCAGCGGGAATCCGGGGCGAGGCGCGGCCGGCTTTCCCTTTGACGCTTCGACGTGCGGTAGCGAAAAGAGCGTGCTCATGCGCGGAGTATCCAGCACACCGCGCCAGCACGTCAACAGCACAACTCATCGGCGACAGTTGCACCCCAACTCAGATGCCGGCCAACGCCAATTCCCTCTCAGCCTGCTGGATAGCTTTCTCCCTCTGACCAGGGCGCGGTAGCGCAGCGCGCGGTACATCTACTGGGACCGGCACAGGATCGGCTTCGGCCAGTTGTCGGCTGAACCGCTCCAGGGCCTCGCGGCTGGTGAAGATTCGCCGGCCTATGCGGCGGTATTCCAGCCGAATGCCCCTGATGCCTTTGCGGCACCAGCGCCAGATCGTGGTCTTGGCTGGCCGATTCGGCAGAGCTTTGCCGGCATCATCAAGCGACAGCAGTGTTTCGTCATACAGCATGGTGTCGTCCATTCTCGCTTCATGACCATTTGCTCCTACAACGCTTGAGGGTCGGTCGGCCAGCCAAGCCTTACGAGACCGCCCAGATGATCGCTCCGCAGTCGGCGGCAACACGCCGCACGCCAGCAGGGCAAGCATCGACTGATTCGGCCATTCCTGCCCGGTGCATGAATAGGTCCAGAAACAAGACCGCCGCCCGTTAGAAATCGCGGGCGGCGGCGTGGTCGTGGCGACGGGGGCAGATCAGCCGATCTTCCGCATGATCTCCTGCGCCTTCTGGTGATCGGCTTCGGCGTATATCTCGGTGATGGCGGCGGAGCGGTGGCCGAGAACCACCCTGGCCAACTCGATGCCGAACTGCCGCCGGATGTTCGTGCCCGCGTTGTGGCGCAGCCGGTGGGGATGCCAGCACGGGACGAGGACCTGTTCGGCTGGAACCTCCTTGTTCTTCTCGTGGGCTGCTTCGTCGGCCTTCTTGCACGCCCGCGCGATGGCCCGCCGGTAGCCTTCGGTGTCATAGCGGCTGCCCGGCGGCCGACGGCGCTGGCGCTGGCTCGCCTTCTCTGCCCGAACGATCTGGGACGGCTGAACCGGCGTCTTTCGCTGCTCTCGCTGTTCGGCGTGCCGCTCCTGTTCGGCTTCGGCCGGCGAGAAGAGGTAAGCGGTGACCGGCCGGCCGGAGAGGAACGGGCGGATCACATCCTGCGCTCGCGACCCCAGGTAGATGGTTCTCTCGTGGCCGTGATGGGCGGTCTTATGCTCGGCCAAGCTGTAGACCCAGACATCGCCGCTCATGTCCAGGTCCACCGGCCGCATGGTGAGCAATTCCCCGGCGCGGGCTCCGGTGAGCAATTGCAACTGGATCAGCGCCCAGACCTGCCGGTTGACAAATGGCTGGACCGCCTCGACGTAGGCATCCGGGACCGGCCTTTTCGGCTCCGACTCCTTGGCCTCGCAACGGCCGCGCTTCAAGCCGACGACGGCTTGGAGGCCGTGGTACACCGTGGGCGGGATCATTTCCTGAGCCACGGCCCACTTGAAGATCGCCCGGATGCGGTCCACCTGCTTATTGATGTTGGTCCGGCACCAACCTTCCCGGATCATCTCTTCCCGCACGGCTTTGAGCGACTTGGGACCGAAATGGGCGGCGGGGGTCGTGCCGTAGAGCTTCTTCAAGGGGCGAAGCGCTTGGCGGTAGTTGTCCACTTCGCTGGTCTGCGTTCCGTCCGGCTTGCGGTAATAGACTTCAGCGTGTTTCCAGAAGGCGAGGGCGACCTGGCTGACGCTGAGCAGGCAGGATGGGTCTGCCTGTGGTGTAAGCTGCCGGTTGTTCGACAGCCACTCGGCGATCTGGCGGTTGTAGGCTTCCTTGCTTTCCGGCGTGCCGTATTTGCCCAGGTACAAGTCCTTCTCGTTGAGCGTGACAACGGCTTGTCCGGTGGGCTTGTGGTGACGATAAGAAGGAACAGAACGAGCGGTTGCGTGCATGGCCTGAACTCCGAATCCGGTAGACTACCGGCTTGGCATCGGCTTCAAGTCATGCCCCCATGAATAGGGGATCGAGGGAATTTCTTACCTTACAACCACTTACAAAAGTGGGCGATACAGGACTCGAACCTGTGACCTCACGGGTGTGATCCGTGCGTTCTAGCCAACTGAACTAATCGCCCGATGCTTTATCTATCTTCTACTGTCACAATTCGATGTTTCTGCCCGCTCCGGCCAAATCTCGGGTCCATCCATGCAACCGGATAACCCGAAGTGCCAGCGAGACACACACCACAAACACCTCATTATTACAGGGTCACAAGGATACTCGCCGGAGATGCGAACGTCAAATTGGCTGCACATTACGCGAACGCGCGATGATTCCCATTGCGATCAGCCGTGGGTACGCCGAGCCCCGGCTATTTGACAATGGTCCGTCGTCGTGCTTTGATTAAGGCGTTGTTTGTTCCGCCGAAGCCCTGCCGGTTGGCAGGGCGCGGGAAACCCAAACGTCCGAGTCGAGGCGCCTGTTGCCAAGGCGCGAGCGACAGGACCGGGGCGCAGGAGCCGGGCAAGAGGCTCCGGGGCACTTTCAGGCCCTAGCCCGTCAGCTAATCTCGCAGGCGGCTGAAAGCACAACGCAACGCTCTCCTGCGCGGCCAACTCCATGGCCGCACAAACCCGAGCGCCGTTCGTGCGGATTGAACCGACGGATACGCCGGCCAGGCAGGACTGGCAGGCGGCAGCCGTTGGCTCTCTCGGGTTGTACATATGCATGGTGCTGTTGAATCGGGCGATAAGCCCCTGGCTCTTTCCCTGCTTTCGAGTCATCGGCCGCGGAATGTCTCGTGGCTCCAGGCGGCCGGTCTGCTCTTTGGCGACTGGGGTACGTCACGGCTCTACGTTCTCGGGCTGGCGTTCTTCTTTGCCAGCCGGACCAGCTTCTATCTCATCTGCGCCATGTCGGGTCTGATCCTGGCAGTCGGCTGGGCCTACGGGCAGATCTGCCGCATCTATCCGGACGGCGGCGGCGTCTACACGGCCGCCAAGAGCCGCTCGCGCGTGCTGGCGGTGGTCGGAGCACTATTACTCTTTGCCGACTACACGGTGACTGCGTCACTGTCCGCCTTGGATGCGTTTCACTATTTTGGCCTGCCACTGAAGTCCCAGAAGGAAGATTCCGCGGCCGCCGCAGCGGCTCACGCAGGCGACACCGCGGCCGTCACCGACGCCGGATCGCGGATTCGTGTATTCGACAAGGCCGAGGAAAAGGCCCTGACTCCCGCGGAGAGCGCCGAGCAGGTCCGTGAGTCGGAATTATTCCACATGGATTCGCCCGGTCTCTGGGCGATCTTCGCGATCGGCGTCATCGGACTGTTCAACATGATGGGGCCAAAACACACCGGATCCTTCGCGTTAGCGGCCGCAGTGGGGATGGTCATCATTACGCTGGTGATTGTCGGAGGCGGGGTGTTTCATGTCGACTGGAAGCACCTGCACGAGCGCATTGGCTCGGTCAACCATTCGCCGGCCGCCATGTGGGTGGCGTTCGTCTCGATCGTGCTGGCCCTGTCGGGCGTTGAAGCCATCGCCAACCTGACCGGCGTCATGAAACAGCCCGTGGCCCGAACCGCCCGCAAGGCCATCTGGGTGGTGGCTATCGAAGTCGCGGTCTTCAACATCATCCTGGCCGCGTTCATGTGCAGCATATTCCCGCTGGGCTACGACCAGCATAAGGAAGACATGCTGGCGTTTCTGTCCCGGGTGTACATGGGTCCGGCGGGCGAATGGCTGGTGCGCATCATCGGCGGCACGCTGCTGCTCTCGGCGACCAATACCGCCATTACCGACATGATCTCGGTGCAGTATCTGATGGCCCGCGACGGTGAATTGCCTCAGGTGCTTCAGGGACTGAATCGATTTGGCGTGCCCTGGATTCCGACGATTGTGGCCGCCGGCGTGCCGATCTTCGTGCTGGTTATCAGTCACGATCTCGAACACCTGGCCGCCCTCTATGCGATCGGCGTTGTCGGTGCCGTGGCGATCAACGTGACGTTGTGCGCGTTCCATCCGCGGCTGCGGCGAATGCACCGCAAGGGCCCGATGATTGTGCTGGGCGTGTTCCTGCTGGCGATCTGGGTGACCCTCGCCGCTACAAAACTTCATGCGCTGGCTTTCGTCGCCGTCGTGCTGGCGGTGGGTCTGTCGCTGCGGCAGGCAACGCGCTGGTGGGCGACCCGCAAGGGCGCCAAGCCGACCCTCCTGCGTCAGGCGATCATCGAACAACTTTCACCGGAAGACTGGGCACGCCCGAGGATTCTCGTTGGCACCTATGGATCCGAGCTACTCGCTCCCGCGGCACTTGAACTGGCAAAGTCCGCCGGTGCGGCACTCGTGGTCTGCTTCATTCGCCAGGTGAGTCTGTCCGTGAAATGGGATCGGCCGCTGTCGATCGATACTGATCTGGCAGCGCAGCGGACGTTCGTGAAGTTCCTCGATCTCGGTCACGCGGCCGGCGTCCCCATTATTCCTGTTTATGACCAGGGACCCGTTGCCGCCGAACTAATCGCTGAGAGCGCGGCCATGAATTCCGTTGGCAAAGTGCTGATTGGATCAAGCCGTCGTGGCGCTCTCTATACGGCTATCAAGGGGCGATTCCAGCAGAACCTCGAATCGTTGCTTCCTCCGGATATCGAGGTCGAGGTGCTCTCGCCGGATCATCTTCCGGAGCATGCGACGGCATAGTGCCGCTGGGTCGCGTGGATGTTGTTGTGCGGGCCTGCAAAGCAATCGCAATTGCGCTCTTTGTAGGGTGATATGGTTCTTGATTTGTCCGGGATCACGCAAAATGCCAAGTTTGAGTTGTTCCGGTCGATTGACCTGTTATAATGGCTTGTGAGTGGGTTATCCACATCGCCGTCGGTTGGTCGTAAGAATGTTATGAATTGAGCGAAAATGACAATTGAATGGGCCTCATTACCTCGTGGGATGGGTGCCGTAAGTTCACGAGTTCTGTCAAGGAGAATCACATGTTTGATTTGAGAAGTAAGTTATTCGGAGCGATCCTCGCGGCCGCGGCCGCGGGATCACTGGTCGGTTGCGAATGTTGTGGTCCGAAGAAGCCGGCACCCGCGCCGCTGCCCGCTCCGGTGGTCGAGGCCCCGAAGGTGGGCTGCAAGAAGGTTGTTTTCGCTTATCCCTCGGGCGACCCGCGGACGAGCATTGCACTTCTCGAGAAATGCATGCCCCCCGAACTGGTCGCGGGCGTTTCCTTTGACTTCACCCTCACGGTAATCAATCAGAGCGAGACCATGTGCCTGGAGAACGTGGTCGTGACCGACAAGTTCCCGGCCAACCTCAAGTTCGACAGCGCCACGCCGGCCCCCGATTCGGCGACCGACACGCTCCGCTGGACCTTCCCCAAGATGAATCCGAAGGAAGTGAAGGTCATCAAGGCCCGGGCGACCGCGGTTGATGCGGGCAATATCCTGCAGTGCGTGGCCATGACCTGCACGCCGACGGCCTGCGTTGAAGTCGTGGCGACCAAGCCGGCGATCAAGCTGGTCAAGTCCGCTCCGGCCGAAGCCATGTTGTGCGAAGAGATTCCTGTCAGACTCACCGTCAGCAACACCGGTTCTGGCCTTGCCCGGGACGTGGTCGTGGTTGATAACCTGCCGTCCGGTCTGACGACCGCCGATGGCAAGAGCTCGGTTTCCGTTCCGGTTGGCGTGCTCGGCCCGAATCAGTCCAAGGACATTGTGTTCATGGCCAAGGCCAGCAAGACCGGCAAGTATGACAACTCCGCCTCCGCGAGCGCTGCGGGCGGCCTCAAGGTTGACTCGAACGGCACCTCAACCGTCGTGAAGCAGCCGGTGCTCGAGATCACCAAGAAGGCGCTTCAGGAGAAGGTCCTGGTCGGCCGTGGTACTGGCGGCTTCACGCATGAAATCACCGTCACCAACAAGGGTGATGCAGTGGCCCTCGGCACGGTCGTGGTTGATACGCCGCCGGCCGGCGTGGCTGTGACCAAGGCCGATGGCGCCATGAACGTGGGCGGCAAGCTCCAGTTCGCCGCCGGCGACCTCAAGCCGAATGAGTCCAAGAAGTTCTCCGTGTCGTTCTCGACTCCGGTCGCCGGAACCTACGTCAACAACGTGACCGCCAGCGCCAAGTGCGCCGCCCCGGTCAGCGCCAATGCCCAGACAGTTGTCTCCGGCATCCCGGCCGTGTTGCTTGAAATGGCCGACGATCCGGATCCGGTTCGCGTCGGCGATATTGTCACCTACACCATCGTCGTGACCAACCAGGGTTCGGCTGATGACACCACGATCGCCGTCAGTGCTGAACTGACCGACGAGATGACCTTCGTCTCCTGCGGCCCGAAGAACCTCCCCGGCAACCAACCTCCGGGAACGACCGAGAAGTTCAATCAGGTTCCGTCCACCAACGGCAAGCTCGACGGCAAGACCGTGAAGTTTGACGCGGTCAAGGTGCTCGGCGCCAAGCAGTACGTCGCCTGGGAAGTCAAGGTCAAGGCCGCCAAGGCCAAGGACGTCCGCTTCTGGACCACCCTGACCACCGACCAGACCAAGGCCGGCGGCGAGATCAAGAAGAACGAGTCGACCAACTTCTATGAATAAGTCGTCTCGGAATCGCTGATCTGTTCTGTCTGATATTAACAAACTCGAAGGCACGCTCCGGCGTGCCTTCGAGTTTTTCATTGGGGGACAAAGGATCAATCGTGCTCCGCTCCGACGGCGGAAAGTCGTCTCGGCGGCGTCAACCGCAATCGGAACAGCCGGTCGTGAAGTCGTTGCCACCCAGGCAGACTCCCAAACGGCACGGAATAGACAGGATGTCCGCTCCGGTCTCGGGGCAGTTGGCGGGGTCGGCGTGCATTGCAGTCATTTCTGGGCTCGAGGGTTGGCTCCAAAAAGCCGCCAGTCGCGAGTTCATAGTATGCCGCAAGGGATGGATCTTTGAATATCTGATGTTATAAATTGCAGCCTATTACGGCGTCAAGCGGTACGGAACTCCGTACGTATTTCCCGCCAGCCCCTTACGCAGCCTGCCAGCCTGGTCAATCGGGTACTCACGATCGTAGTGTTACTTCGGCAACTTCGGGCTTGGGAGTAGGGGCGACGGGGCTGCAGGGAGTTGCGTGGCCGGCCGGGTCGTCGGGGCGGCAGGGTGGGTCGTGGGCACGATCAGTTTGGGATCGGGCTTGGGAACGGGCTGTTTCACGGCCGGAGTTTTCGGGTCGGGTTTCGGCGTCGTCCTGGGTTCGGGAGCCACCTTGGCCGGCTCCTTGTCGCCGCCGCCAAGGATGTTGCCCAAGCCGCCGCCGAGCAGGCCGCCGCCCTTGGATTTCTTCCCGGACATTGCCGCCTTGATCACCGCCTCTGGACTGACCGACTTGGTGACGGCTTCCGTGATGTTGAAGCTCGGGGAACTGAGCGTGCCGGCGACTGGGACAACGAGCGTGTCCTTGACGAAATCCTGACGGGCCGCGGCCGGGAGCATGGTCTTGGGGATGGTCAGGTACATGGCGAGGATCTTCTTGTCGGCAAGGCGGATGACGGCCTTGTCTGCGCCGAGCACCTGGCCACCGAAGTCCAGTTTCATGGTGGAATCGACGACGCCATCGCTCCAGGCGACGGCGCCGTCGCGAAGCTGCATGGGGACCATGCCGTCCTGGGTCTTGAGGTTGAGTTGTCCGCCCAGGATGTCGACGAACGGCGCCTTGACTCCCATGTCGGTGATGCTGAAGGCGACCTTGGCGAACGCGTTGGGGTCGTTGCGGCTCTGCATGATGCTGGCATCGAGCGGCAGGTTCTTCACCTGGGCGACCGTGACATTGACCAGGCCCTTGGCCTTGCTCGTGCCGTAGAAAATCGGCGAAACCGAGCCGAGGAAATGCGCCAGCGACTTTTCCTGGATGTTGACCTTGTTCAGTACCGCATAGTTCTCGCGCACGCAGGTCAGACGCATGGGCTTGTCGATCAGCGAGATCTCCCAGCCGGAGAGGTCGATCGTGCCGTCGTTGGCCCGGCCGGGTTTGGCGAAGCGGGCGTCGCCCTGTTTGTCGGCATAGATCGTGCGCACCTTGCCGTCGGCCAGGGAGATGGGCAGATCGTAGTTGCGGATCTCGATACCCTGGTATTCGATCGCATCGAACCCGACGACGGCCTGGGCGACGATGTACTTCAGGGCCGCCGGATCGTTCAGGGGATAGCGGCCGGTAATGGGAATGCGGATGTCCCTGCGGACGCCGGCGACCTTGATGTCATCAAACAGCTGCCGCTGCTCGGGCGTGGTGGCCCCGGCCTGAAGGATGGGCACAACCGCCTTGTACGCGGCGGCCAGGTCGTAGCCGAGCGTGAGAGTCATGCCGCTGAAGATGCCCTGGGTGTCGTACTGCTGGATCTTGCCGGACAGGACCACGGAAGCGGCCTTGGTTTGCGTCATCTCCACCGACACGTTCTGAATATTGACGAGCTTGGCCGACTGATCGAGACGCACATTGTTGGCGATCTTGAGCGACGCTTCCTTGAAACTCGGTTTGGCCAGGTTGCCGACCGTGAAGTCGTTGACCACCGTCTGCCCATCGGCGACGAGTTGCGAGCCGTTGGTACTGAACTTCTGGGTGATGACGAAGTTGCCGCCATAGTTCACAAGCGAGTTGGGCGCGGCGAATTGCAGTGCCTCAGCCAGACCGAGGATCGGCTTGAGTTGTCCCTTGACGGTGATGGCGCCGGATAAATCCATGCCGCCGGGGCCGCCGAGTTTGATGGCGATGGGTTGATCGAGCGCGGCACTGGCGAAGTTGCTCTTGAGGTCGAGGGTGGGAATGGAAATGGCCGTGAAAGCATCGTTGGCATTGGCGACGAGGTTGAGTTGGACGGATTCGTTCTGAATCGGCTGGCCGGGAAGTGTGATGGCGAGGCCGCTGATACCGCCGTCGAGAGCGAGCTTGGTTCCGGCCGGAGTGCGGGAGATATCCAGAGAGGCCACCAGTGCGCCGGCGGTGATCTTGGCCACGGGCGGATGAGCCATCGGGCCACGCATTCCGGCGAGAAGATCGCCGATGGTCACCAGGTTGCCCTTGATGGAGAGCTTGCCGGAGGCGCTTGGGGTTCCCTTGACGGGCATCGTGAACGTGAGCGGTGTGACCGGGTCTTTCGCGATGGCCAGCATGCCGGCGGAGTCGGTGAGGCTCAGCGCGGTGAGATTCACGACGTCTGCCGTAGCGTCACTCGACAGCGTGGCAGAGGTGGTGAAAGCGGAGTCGTAATTGGTCAGGAGGGGCAGTGGCTGGCCGGCCGGATTCGTGCGCTGAACCGTGAGTTTGCTGGTGGTCAGCGTGGCGTCGAGAGTGGTCGGACTGGAGGGCTTGGCCGGGTCGGTGGACGTGGTGAGGCTGAATCCCATATCGCCGGAAAGCGAGGCGATACCCATCTGGGCCAGGTCGATGAACTGGCCAAACTGGCCGGAAAGCTCGGCCAGTGTCACGTTGCCGCTGAGCTTGAGCCGTGAAAGGTTGTCGCCGCCGCCCTTGGCGGAGCCGAACGCTGACTCCACATTCACCACGATGTTGCGAAGGTCGGGAAGTACGCCACCACCGCCAAAGTCGTCGGCCGAAATGGACACCGAAACCGGCTGGGCCTTGATCGCCTTGCCATCGATCTCACCCTCAAGGCCGGCAATGGTACTCTTCTGGCTGAAAGAAGCCTTGTCCTTGGCAAGCGTGAGCAGCACGCGATTGTCGTACGTGCCTCCGGTGAGTTTCAGGCCTTCGCGAAGACGAAACGCGTGGGGGATCTGGTTGGCGAGGGCCGCAAGATCCAGATTGACGGCGACTCCCAGTTGTCCAGTGTCACCGGGCGCCTTGTTCGCGGCAAGATTCATCAGCGCGTCGAGCGAGGAATCGGCGGTGACGGAGATCGAGCCATGCCTGTCCAGGGCGATGACCAGCTTCTCGGCCTTGCCCGGTTGGCCAATGCAGATTCGCGGCGCAGCGGCCCGATTCAATATCGTGGGTGGCAGAGTCAGCGTGATCTTGGCGTTCTTGTAGACATCGTCGTTCAGGGCGGGGCCGGTGGCCGCAAAATCGGTGACGGTGAGGCCGCCCTCGGCCACAACCGAATCCTTGCCGGCAACCTTCACGGTGAATTTCCCGTCAACCCGGCCGGCGACGGTATCGAGGGGAAACCCGGGAGGCAAAAATGGGTCGAGCACACCGAGATGAACGGACTTGATCTCGACGGTGTGATTGCCCTCGATTCTTTCGATCGCCAGCAAGCCCTTTTCAAACAGGCGGATGCTGCCGTCCGTCGTGATGGTGCCCGTCTGACCATCTGCATCGCGGATCGTCAGGTTCAGCTTGCTGGTGATCATCCCGTTGATGTCGGCGAATGCGGCCGAAACGGTCGACTTGTCGATGTAAGTGATCTGGCTGGTTCCGTTGGCGAACCGTTCTTCGATGGTCCCGCGGATGTCGCCGTCGAACTGAACGCTCAGGCCGGCCGGGAGCGCCGCTGCGGGGGCGTTGGGATCGGACGAAACCTTCGAGAGCTTTGCAAAGTTATTCGAGCCATCGGGATAGCGGACAAGGACAAAGGAAACATCACGAACGCTGGTCTTCCCGAGCTTGTACATCTGGCCGCGGATGACGCTGAGGACACTGATGTCCATCGAGATATCCCCGGCCTGGAAGATCTGGGTCTTGTCCTGGAAGACGCGGAGGTTGTGAACCCTGGTGCCGCTGAACCAGCCGAAGGACCAGTCGTCGATCTGTACCTCGCCGTTGAGTTGGGCGTTGACCTTGGACAGGACGATGGAGCGCACCCATCCCATGCTGGCAATGCTCGGCAGAAAAACCAGCAGGAGTACGCATACAGCACCCACCACGCCGAGAATCTTCATCAGCTTGCGGTGGCGCGGTTTCATTTTCGGTTTTTGGTCAGAGGGGGAGGTTTCGGGCTGTTCGCTCTTAGAACTTGATTCGCTCATGGTTCCTGTCCTCACTGGAGCTTGCAGATGCAATCCACACGTACGGTCGGCCCGAACCTCACGGCGCACTGAAGAATGTCATCCGCGGCCGCCGCAACAGTCCCAGTTTCTCGCGGCCCCAGAACAGGCGCGTTGCCGAGCGCATGCTGGCCATGATGATGCTGGGGCAGACGAAATTCCGCATCGGTCGACTCCTGATTGAGATGACAGCAGTATTATAGCAAGCGTAGTCATGGAACCGTAAGGTAAATCATTGAAGGCCGGCGAAGCCACAACGGATATCCTAAGTTGAGTGTTCACAAGTCTTAACAGAAGTCGTATGCAATCTCAGGAAGAGCGTTGAGCGCTGATCACGGGAATCACCGGGCAGCGTTTCAGCACAAGAGTGACAGTGATGGGCCGGGATTCCTAGTTAACAGGCGGGCTTCGGCGCGTTATAGAGGTCATTGCCAATCAAATGCACGAAGTTTGTGAGTTCAAACTGGGAGTGTTATGGAATCGCGACCGATGCCTGTGTGGAGGAGATTGCTGATCGTGCTGTCCGTGCTGGTCATGGCGGGTGGCGTGGCTGGCAAGGTCGTGGCGCACGGCCACAAGAGGATTCATCCACGGGCCACCGCCATCAGTCCGACACCCAGCCTTCCGGCCGACGCCAGAGGCTTGGTCCGCGGTGGGTCGCCCGCTGCACAGCCCGCGCAATCTGACTCCGCGTCAGCGCCGGCTGCGGACGCCATTGATTGGGACCAATGGTCGCCGGTGATTTTCCGATTCGGCTTCAGTTTCTTTGCGGGGTTCTGCATTGCTTATGCACTTCGCACGATGCTGAAAGTCGGGATGTTCGTGGCGGGGGTCATTCTCATTGCCGTGCTGGCCCTGCAATATGCAGGTCTGATGAATGTTGACTGGAATAGCGTCGCGGGGCGGTACGATTCAGCGGCGGCCTGGTTTCAGGGGCAGTTCGCAAGTTTCAAGGATTTCTTCACCGGGCATCTGCCCTCGGCAGGGGCAGCGGCGGTGGGGCTGGCGATGGGGTTCCTGCGGTAACTCAATCGCGCGCGAATCGCAAGACCGCAGACGCATAGACTGCGTAATGTTGGAAGCCCATGGTGCAGGCCGGCGAGGAGGGCGGCAAGGTGTGGCGTGGAGATCATTCGCCTGCCAACATCGCGACTGTCTCACTTGCCAACACCGGTCGCATCGTGGTGTTGCATCCAGGTGGACTTGGGTAACATCCGCAGTCCAGCCTTGTGCAACAGGCCATAGTGCCAGGAGAGATAAAGGGCTACCAGAAGCGCAATGACGGCCATGAGCTTGTACTTCCCCGATTCGTTGTCGGCATACTTATCGGTCAGATCCCGCTGTGAACCGGGAGGCAGGGCAGCTACGCCCGTGAGCGAAGCGCCAAACGAAATATTCAAACGAGCCTTGGCATTCACGGCCCAGCCGTTGGCGTCGAGCAATGGTCCCAGGTTACGCTGGCGAAGCTTGAGCCAGGCAATCGCCATCGACGGACCCGAGATCAGCAGGATGATGGCGATGATGCCGAGTGGCATCCAGATGCCAAGGCCAAAGAAGACTTGAAGGAACGCGCCCAGCGCGGCCGTGATGCCGCCAACGGCCACGCCGAGTGCGGCCACCACGCCAATGTCGATCTTCTTTGGCGGCGGCGGTGGAGGCGGCGGGGCCTGGGGTGCCGGTTGCACGGCCTCGGCGCCTTTCAGGGCGACATCATTCACCGTCTGGGCGGTGGCGAGGAGTTTTTGCGTGGATTGAGCGTCGGCAACCGCGAGTCGTTTGTGTATCTGTTCCTCAATCAAGCGCATGACGCGTTTGTAGGGCGAGAAGAACGCCTGGCGAACGCTGATTGGATTCTCGACGATTTTGATGATCGTGGCATCCCAGTCGTCGCCCTTGCGATCGTAGAACAGGCCGTTTCGACCGACCATGAGGTTGTCGGAGTCGCCACCGGTGAAGGCCGCGGCGATGGTCATCTTCTCGCCGGTGAGCTTGCGTGAGCACTCGCAGACGGCGAGGTAGGCGCGGGACAGCGGAGCCATGACGGCGTGTTTGCCCATGTCCTCGATGCGGATGCACAGGTCGCAGGACCGCTGGTCGAGGTAGAGCGTACCGGCCTGGAAGGTGGCCTTGTCCTTCTTGCTGTAGAAGTCGCGGAAGGAAACGTAGTTGTTCAGGAGTTTGAAAAGGTCGCGGTTGAGGCGGACGAGCTTGTCGACGGCCGCGATGGCATTGACCTCGGGCTCGAGGGCTTTGTCCCTGGCGAGCAAGGCGTCAATGGCCGGCTTGAAAGGACCGGCAAGGATCTCTCGTACGCGCGCGAGCCCGAGTTTCTCGACGGCAAATCCGGCCTTGGCACCCAGCCATGCCTCGTAGGGCGCGAATTTCGAGGTGACGGCATGCCACTCGGCCTCGGTCAGCGCGGTCTTGTCGCCCAGCAGCGGCTTGACGACCTGTGCGACAAAGGTCGCAATCGCGTCGGCCCACGCGGGGTTCAGTCCCTGGATCAGCGGCAGCGGTTTGTCGGCCTCAACGCGGGCCAACGGGAATGCCGCCACCTCGGCCGACGTGATCGTCAGATCCTGTGCTGCGATGGCAAGATACTCTGATTCCTGCCGGTTCAGCGCCGCCAGAGCCCGCTGGTCAAACGACGCCAGCCGACAGCGGGCGAAGTAGTCGTCGGTCTTGGCCCTTATGGTCTTGAATGAGGCCCACGCGGCGGGCGTCTTGTCTCCCAGCGGCATGGTGGCCGCGGCGTCGGCTTCCGCCTTGGCGTTCCAGTCGGCAAAGGCCTGCAACTCTGTGAAAAACCTGTCGGCTGTCGCCTGGTTGATGCCCGGCTGGCCGGAACGGTCGGTCTGCGAGCCGAGACAAGAAATGACATCGGTAATGACACTGCGCGTGGCTGCGTCGTCGCCACATTCGGCGGGAATGATTCCGTCACCATTGAACTGGGTCTGGGCAAAGATCTTCTCGGTGTTTGAGGTGTCATCGATGGAGATCTCGATGGCGTTGGCTTTGCCGAGATTCTTGAGGATTTCCTTCGCGGAGGAGAGTAACGTTTTACCTTCAGGCGTTGAGTCGTTGATGGCGCTGAGAGGCAGAGCTGAGGATGACTTGAGGAGGACGTCCGTGTCTTTCAGAACCGAGCTGACCCATTTTGTGGCAGTGAGGATTTCGGGTGCGCGGACCCTGCCGTCCTTGTCGGTGTCGAGCATTTCAAGTGTCTTGACGTCGAATTCGAGACCCTTCACCGGGCACGAGAGCGCGACCCAGAGTTTCTGGTCGAGTTGATGGAGGCAGGCAATATCCTCTCCCGAGTCGATGCGAACCTGGTCGAATCCACCGGCGCGGAAGAACTTCCAAGTGTGAGATGACGGCGAGGTCGTTGTAGCCATGTTTCTCCTTGCCCTAAAGAATGTGTTGGAGCGAGTATAGCATGCCTTGCGGTCGAAATCTGGCAAATACTGATTGGAAAGTCGCTTCGCCGTAGCCATCATTGAAGCATCGCGTTTCCGCGGCCGAGCGGGTATAAATTCCGCCCATGAGTTCAAACAGCAAACCCCGCATCCTTACCGGCGACACGCCCACCGGCCGGCTTCATCTGGGGCACTTTGTCGGCAGCGTCGAGAACCGCCTGGCGCTGCAGGATTCCTATGAGTGCTTCTTCATTATCGCCAACAAGCATGCCTTCACGACCCGGGCCGAGAAGCCCGACGACATCCGTCAGAGCGTGATCGACATCGCCACGGATTATCTCGCCTGCGGCATCGATCCCAACAAGAGCAGCATGTTCATCCAGTCGGAAGTGCCGGCCATCGACGAACTGACTTTCTTCTTTGCCATGCTTCTACCGTTCAACCGCGTGATGAAGAACCCGACACTGAAGGATGAGATTCGCGACAAGGGGTTGGGCGACAATCACTCGTTTGGCTTCCCGATGTA
The DNA here is from genome assembly GCA_025361735.1 of Phycisphaerales bacterium. Classification (GTDB taxonomy): domain Bacteria; phylum Planctomycetota; class Phycisphaerae; order Tepidisphaerales; family Tepidisphaeraceae; genus JANYKD01. Next base: position 11,165 of record JANYKD010000029.1, on the reverse strand, counting down.
CGCCGTGGGGCAGACGGCCGACATTCTCGCGTTTCGGCCGCAGCTTGTGCCGGTCGGCGAGGACCAGCTTCCGCACCTGGAAATGACCCGCGAGGTGGCGCGCAAGTTTGACCAGGTCTATTGCGGCGTGGACCCGCAGACGGAAGACCGGGACTATGTGAAAGCAGGGGGGTTGTTCCCGGTGATCGAGCCGAAGCTCGGCCGCGTGAAGCGACTGGTCGGCCTGGGCGCCCCCGGGGCCGACGGCAATCTGCTGAAGATGAGCAAGTCGCTGAACAACGCGATCTTCCTCTCGGATGACGCGGATGTGGTGCAGAAGAAGGTGATGGGGATGTACACGGACCCCAAGCGCATTCGCGTCACCGATCCGGGCGAGACCGCGCCGGAGAAGAATCCGTTGTGGGCGTTTCACGAGACGTTCAACCCGGACAAGGCGTGGGTCGAGGAGACGCGGGCCGCCTACGCCGGCGGCAAGATCGGTGATGTGGCCGTCAAGCGCAAACTGATCGAAGTGCTCAATGCCGTAATTGATCCGATCCGCACGCGACGCAAACACTTCGAGCAGCGGCCGGACGATGTGATCGATGCGCTCCGCATCGGTACCCGCAAGGCCAACGAGGTGGCCGAAGAGACGCTGGCGCTGGCCAAGAAGGCGATGAAGCAGGATTACTTCCCGAGAAAGCTGAGCATGTAGGAGGGTTTCGAGTGCACGGTGTGCCTCAGTACGGCACGAGCGAATACAAACATGGTTACCGAAGGGCACGTGCAAAAGTTCGTCCGAAGCGAAATTAGCAGCGCTGTCGCGTCGGATTTTGGGACTCTCCGCCGGATTCCCAGCACTGAGACCCGTAAAGTGGTTGACTATGTCTCGGGCTTGGAACTGGCGGAACGGGTGGCGTTGTTTGATGCCCTTGTGGGCGGCGGCACTCTCCTTCTTTGGCCGCAAGGCGGCCCGGCCCTGCATGTGCCAAGGGTGGGAAATGCCGCGTTCGATCGATTCAGGAATGCAATGCTGTGGATGAATGACTGGAAGTACGCCAACGTGCGCAGCTTGAGAAGTAATCTGGGCGACCGACACCATGCGAAGGACGTGGGGATCGGTCAGGATGTTTCGGTCGAAGTACTTCGTCAGGCGGAGGCGATTCAGCCAACCGACGCAAGCCAGATTCGAAAGGCGGTGAAGATTGCGTTCACTGAGCGGTTTGCAGCAACTGCCGAGTCGCAAGGTGGCGGCGATTGGTGCTACACCGGAGTATGCGACGGACGACAGTTCAAAGCTCGCATCGACTACGGCGGGCGGAGTGATCAGTTGCGGTATGAAGTCTTCTACGATGATCTGGCCACGGGAATTCAGGCGAATAGATTGACGTACGAGGGCATGATCGGGATGGGCTGTGGGCGGTGGGATTGTGTCACGGCGACCAACCTGGGCGCTGCGGTTACGCTGTTGTGCGACTTGGTGCGAGAATTGGTGTCCATTCCCGAGAGGATTCTGCAATGAAGCTCTACACATGGAGTTTACGATGCAGCCAGGCTTGATTCTCGCGTCAATGTTGGGAGTAATATGCTCTTTCTCCGCCAGCGGCCAGCCGGCGCCGTCTTATCCGGCGGAACTGACGGTCTGGCCGAATCGGACGAGCTTTGCCAACAGCGATCCGTGGATCGCGGCCAATCATGACCGCATCCGGGAGATGCGGCCGCGGGTGCTGCTGGTGAATTTCTCCAATGAGCACTCGCCGGAGCAGTTGCAGAAACTTGCCGAGCGGATCATCAGGTGCATCGCGGAAGGGTCGCGGTATCACGGCTACAGCAATCCGGCCGCGCCGGCGTTTCTCCAATACGAAATGTTCAAGTTCGTGGACTTGCGTGATGCGGACCGGACGAAAGGCAACTCGCGATTGATCCCGGTCAAAGACCCCGACGCAAAGCAGGGGTTTAATTTCAAGTACAAAGAAATGTATTCGGATGAGTTCGCAAAGCACTACGCAGTGCCTGATCCCAGGAAACGCGGGCGGTTCCTGCCGCTGGCGGAACTTGTGGAGCGCGGGTATGTGCATGAGGTCTGGTATTTCGACTCGGGGAACGTGAGTGTTGCGCCGCATGTGGGCGGGTTTGAATCGATCGAACTCAAGCCGGTCTACGATGAGCAGTTCCAGAAGATCGAGGGAAAGAAGCCTGTGCAGTCGGGCAACGGCGGCGATCCGGAGATGCCGTGGATCGGCCGGAGTTTGCGCGTGGGGTTCATCAATGCGTCGCGCGGGGCGGGGTGTTTCATGGAGAGCCTGTCGCACTCATTTGAGGGGACGGCGAATGGCCGGGCAATTCCGTATTTCACGCGGTACTTCCACGAGTTTGGCGGGTTTGACCTGAACACGCGGTACAAGCTGCCGTTCAACTCGTTTTACGGGGCCGGGCTGGGCAAGGACAAGATTCGCTATGTTGATCCGACGACAATGATTGTCCCGCACAATGGGAAGGAACTGCGGGTGGAGAATTATGTTGCCTTCGGGGGCAACGTGCATTTTCCACCGAATGGCCGGGCACATTACGACATGGACAACCGCGAGCCCGTGATGTCTACGATCGAGGATTGGCGCGTCGGCAGCGGACCCGGCGGGAAGGATTCGGCCAAGAGTTACACGAGTGACGTACTCAAACCGTATCGCGCACTGGCGCCGGACTGCATGGGTGCGTGGCTGATCTACTGGCGGCAGAACATCCCAGGGCTGGACAACCGGGCGAAGGACGACCAAGGGAAGCCCATGAAGAACTGGTGGCCGTTCTTGTTCTATTGATTCCCGGGGGCTTATAACCTTACTGAATGGCGTTGCCTGATCGTGGACGTTTTGCTGTGCGGCGTTTCTCAGGCGGCGTGCGGACAGCGCGGGCGGCCCGGGAACACGGTTGTTTGGCCGGCTTGCCGGTGACTAGGACGATGGTCAGGCCGTCGTATCCCTTGCTGCCGACAGTCTGGATGGTGGTGGCACTGACGCGCGGCTCGGCGGCGAGCAGTTCGTTGAAGCGGCGTACTCCCTGGATGCTGGGGTCGCGGCTGGCGGCGTCGATCACAGCGCCTTTGCGCACGACGTTGTCGACGATGATCAGACTGCCGCGGCGGGATAGCTCCAGGGCCCATGTGAAGTAGGCCGGGATGTTCGCCTTGTCGGCGTCGATGAAGATCAGGTCAAACGGGCCGCAGTGTTCGGCCGCGAGTTTGGGCAGTGAATCCAAGGCTTTCCCGAGACGCACTTCGACGACATCAGCAAGACCCGCGCGAATGATATTGGTGCGGGCGACGCGGGCGTGTTTCTTCTCTGCTTCAAGCGTGATGAGGCGGCCGCCGGTGGGGAGCGCGCGGGCGAGCCAGATGGTGCTGTAGCCGCCGAGCGTGCCAATTTCCAGGATATTGCGAGCGCCGCGAGTCAGGGCGAGGAGATGCAGGAGTTTGCCCTGGTTGGGCGCGACGGCGATGGGAGGCAGGCCGGCGGCGGCGCTCGCCGCCAGCGCGGCGTCGAGCGCCGGGTCGGGAGGAACGAGCATGTCGGTGATGTAACGGTCGACGGCGGTCCATTGTTTTTGTGTCATGGGATCGCATTGTATCTAGCGGACTTGGAATTTGCCGCTGGCGCGGAGTCCGTGGTTGGTAGCAGTGCTGAGTCCTGGGTGCTGAGAGGATCGGCGTTGGGTTCGTTTTGCGAATTGGTTGATGGTTGATAGTTGGTAGTTGATCGTGGGGAGGAGGGGGAACTTGAAATTTGAGATTTCAGATTCGAGAGGTTGGGTTCGTTTTGCGCCTGCGGCGAGTCAGTAGTCAGTGGTCCGTCGTCAGTAGAGAGAGGCGGTTGCTGGTCGTCGGGGGACGCGTCCGCTGAAGCGGACCCTACGGGAGCAGAATCCTCGGTTTCGGTGATGGGTTCGTTTTGGGCGGACTCGTATTTCTTGAGAAGTTTCAGGTAGGTGTTGAGGAGGGTGGTGTGGTATTGGCGGAGACGGTGGAGGGCAGCGCCGAGGGGTTCGCCGGATGTCGGTGTTCCGGGGGTTGGGGGTTTGGGGAAGAAGGAGAGGGCAAGGAGGTCGTCGGCGGTGGTGGACGGGACGACGGGTTTTTCGGAGAGGGGTTTGGGATGGCGGCGGTAGGTGTTCTCACGTTCGACGGCGGCACAGTCTTGGCGCCATTTGATGATGAGCGGGTGGCGGTTTTCGTGTTCGGCGAGGACTTTGGCTTCGATTTGGGGAATGCGGTTGAGCTTCCAGGAGACCTCGATTAGTTGGCGGGCGAGAGTGAACTGGCCGACGGATTTGGGGGCGAGTTCTTCGAGGTAGCCTTCGGCGAAGAGGTTGTAGTCGGCGGGGTCTTCGGATGGCAGGAGAGGGGATTGGGCGGTGAGGCCGTGTTTGAGGGCGTTGAGGGCGGATTTGGCTTTGCCGGCGGCGGTGCGCGGGCCGGTGGATTTTTGAGCGTTGAGGCGGTTGGCGGCGGTTCTGGCGGAGTCAGTAGTCCGTGGTCCGTGGTCAGTAGCAGGAGGGAGGGTGTCGGCGCTGGGGGTGTTTTCGGGCATTTCGATTGGGGCGGTCATCAGGGCTCCTTGGTTAGTGGTTGTCGCAGTATAACATGTCGCTAATACTAACACAACAGTAATCTTCGTAATGTCGCGTTAGGGGGTCACGGGGCGGCGGAGGTGGGGTGGGCGGTGTGCCTGAATGGCAAGCAGTAGCCCCGGATGGGGCGGGAGTCGTTTTTGTTGCCAACTGACCTCGAAATTACTGTCGCCGCTCCGCGGCTGGTGGTCATCACGAATCGTTGGTCCAGGGACTCGCGTCCCTGGCTACTGACTGTCGCCGCTCCGCGGCTGGTGATTATCACGAATCGTTTATCCAGGGACTTGCGTCCCTGGCTATTCACTACCGCCGCTCCGCGGCGAAGACAGTGACGGAGATCTATAGCAACGGTGGTGGACCCCGACGCGCTCGTTGACTGGGGGTGAGCACGCCATGTGAAGAAGCCGATGAGGGCAGGGCGATACTTCTGGATGCGTGAGATCGCCGGGAGAAGAAGCCGGGCACCGGCTCTACTGCCGGAGGCGTGAACGATATGCCAAGACGCAGGTGGGGGAACAGACGCTGCTTCCAGAGATGTGTAAGCGCCATGGGAAGAAGCCGGTGAGGGCACCGGCTCTACTTTTTGCCTTCCAATGTCAGGCAAGAATGCTGGTCCTCGGAGACTTCGGCCAGATGCGACGGCCCTGGTTATGCCGGCGGCGGTCGTTGACGCGATTTGACGCTGGCGTGAGACGCCCTTAACATCGCGGCTTGCGCGAGGGAAGTGTTTCCGCTCGTGCCACGGAGACGTTGTACTCGTTTGGAACTGCGCCCGCATGATCGCAATCATCAGCGACATCCACTCGAACCTCGAAGCGCTCACGGCCGTGCTCGCGGAGATCGATCGCCGCGGCATCTCGGAGATCGTCTGCCTTGGCGACATCATTGGCTATGGGCCAAATCCGATGGAGTGCCTGGATCTGGTCATCCAGCGGACCCGGGCGACGCTCATGGGCAACCACGACTTCGCCGTGCTGTATGAGCCGTTCAATTTTAACAGTGGCGCCGAGCAGGCGTGTTTCTGGACGCGGCAGTGCTTTGAGAATGATCCGGATCCGGACCGCCGCGCCCGCCGCTGGAAATTTCTCGGCAATCTTCCGGTGCGCGTCAAGACGCCGCAGTTTCTCGGCGTACACGCATCGCCCCGCAGGCCGATCAATGAGTACATCTTTCCCGACGACATCTATACCAATCCCGGCAAATTCGTGAGTATCTTCGAGCGCTTCGAGAAGCTCTGTTTTGTCGGCCACACGCATGTGCCCGGCATTTTCCTGGAAGGGCCGGATTTCTACAGCCCCGATGAGATCGACAGCCGCTTCGAACTGAGCGATGAGAAAGCGGTCGTCAATGTCGGCAGCGTTGGCCAGCCGCGCGACCGCGACCCGCGGAGCAGTTTCGTCGTGCTGACCGACACGACTCTCGAATTCGTCCGCATTCCCTACGACGTCGAGACAACGATTCAGAAGGTGGAGTGCATTCCCGAACTCGACTCGTTCCTCGGCTCGAGGCTGAGAGACGGACGCTGATACGCGGATAACAAGCCCCGCGTGGGGCGCAAGGAAATACGCAATGGACAATAAGCGGCTGATCCTGGTAATGGCCATCTCGTTCATGCTCATGATGGGCTGGGCGTACGTGAGCCAAATCGTTCAGCAGAAACATCCGGAGTGGTTTCCCCCCAAGGAACAGCCGGCCGCAGTGAACCAGCCCGGACCCGCGACTCAGGTTGCCGCGGCGACCCGCGCCGTGCCGACAACAGCCCCGGCGACGGCGATCGAGGCCGTTGGCGCTAAGAGCAACGAGCGCGCGACGCTGGGCTGGAGTCGCTTCGATCCTGAGAAGCGCGCGAAATACCCGATCGGCCTGGAACTGGACGCACAGGGAGCGAGCATTCGCTCGGTCACGCTGAACCGCTTTCGGCAAGCCGTCGGCAAGGATGATCCATACGTCTACCAGACGCCTTACCAGATCGGTGACGAGAACAAGCGCCATTCGCTGGCGACGCAGTGGCTCACGGTGGACGGCCAGGGCATCGACCTGTTCTCGATGAACTGGGAACTCGCCTCCAGCACCGAGAACACCGCGGTCTATCGGGCGACGGTAAAGACGTCCGCGGGTCCCGTGACCATAAGCAAGAAGTACGAAGTCCGGCCCGCGAGCGACGCGTCGCTGGGCTATGAAGTGCTGATCTCGCATCAGTTTTCCAGCGAAGCGACAAGCGCCCTGAAGATACAGCTTTGGTATGGCGGTCCGACGGTGCCGCATGTCGAGAACAGCCGCGATATTCCTGAAGTGGTTACCGGCCACGACAAGGAAGGCAATATCGTGGTCACGAACAATCCTGGGACCGGAATAAAGCCTGAGACCGGGGCGCAACCGATTGATGTGAAGGATGGGCCGATCCTGTGGTCGGGGCTGGTGAGCACCTATTTCGACGCCATCGTACGCCCCAAGGTCGCCAAGGGCGAAAAAACGGCTGTGGACAAGGTCGAGATCAAGGCCCTGGATAAGTACGGCGAAGACGGCAATGTCTTTATTGCCCAGACGTTCCAGACCAAGCAGTTGACCCTTGAACCCGGACAGACCACCAGCTCCGATGTCGGTGTCTACTTTGGCCCGCGCCACCGCGAGGTGCTTAAGTCCAGTTACTACGTTGATCTGGGTTACGACCGTACGCTGGTCCTGGCCAGCGGGATCTGCGGGATATGCACGTTTCAGTGGCTGGTCGATGTGCTCGTCGGGCTTCTCAATGTCTTCCACGTGGTCCTGCGCGACTGGGGCCTGTCGATCATCGCCCTGGTGTTTATCGTGCGACTGATTCTGCACCCGATCACGAAGAAGTCGCAGATCATGATGAGCAAGATGGGCAAGCTTCAGCCCGAGATGGAAAGGCTGAAGAAGAAGCACGGCGACAACAAGGAGGAACTGCAGCGCGAGATGGTCGCCCTGTACAAGGAACAGGGAGCGACGCCCATCCTTGGCTGTCTGCCGATGTTCCTGCAGATGCCGATCTGGATCGCGCTCTGGTCGTCGTTGCAGAGCACATTCGAGCTGCGCCATGCCCCGTTCCTCTGGGGCTGGACCTGGATGAAGGATCTGGCCCAGCCGGACCGCCTCATTACCTTTGCCCCGACCAAGATATGGCTGCTTTTCGGCTACGCACATCTCGACGGCATCAACATTCTGCCGCTCTTTCTCGCGGTGGTTTTCTGGTTGCAGCAGAAGATGACCCCCAAGCCGCCTGCCATGGACGAACAACAGGCCCAACAGCAGAAGATGATGCAGTGGATGACGCTGCTGTTCCCGTTGCTCCTGTATAATGGTCCGTGCGGATTGAACCTCTACATTCTGGCCAGCACGACCATCGGCATCGTGGAGAGCAAGATCGTGCGCGACCATATCAAGGCTCGCGACGAGGCCGAGAAGGCGGGCAAGGTCATCGTCGACGCCGGGTCCACGCGGCCCAATCGCAAGCCAACAGCCACAGCCAAGCCGGAAAAGAAGGGCGGCCTGTCAGGCTGGATCGCGGCGATGTCGCAGAAGGCCGAGGATTGGCAAAAGGACATGGACCGAAAGAAGAAGAAGTGATGTTTTGGGTGCCACGGCTTGTCTGTAGTCCATTTGCGGATCCGGCTTTGGGTGGACAAGCCGTGGCACTCAAACTAATTTAAGAAACTATTCGGCGTATTCGGTACACATAATCTGCGCTGCCCATGATCACCGGTGACACCATCGCCGCCATCAGCAGTTCCGCCGGCCCCGCAGCGCGTATGATCGTCCGCCTGTCTGGTCCAACCGCGCGGTCCATCGTTGCCGAACTCGCCGCAGTTGGGCTGCCCCGTCCAACTGCGATGCGAGCGAACCTTCGTTTTCGTGGCTGGACTTTGCCGGCGTGGCTCTACGTCTTCAATGCGCCGCGAAGTTACACGGGCGAAGATCTCGTCGAAGTTCACCTGCCGGGAAACCCGCTGCTTGCCCGGCTCTTTCTGCAGGAACTTATTCGCGCCGGTGCCCGCCAGGCGGATCCGGGCGAGTTTACCGCGCGCGCTTACTTCAATGGCCGGATGAATCTCACTGAGGCAGAGGGTGTTGCAGCGACAATCTCCGCGCATGGGGAGGACGAACTCCGCGCTGCCCGCCGGCTGATGAGTGGCGAACTCACGCGTCAGCTCGCCCGGCCGATCGATGAACTGGCGGAGGTTCTGGCGCTGGTTGAGGTTAGCATCGATTTTTCCGAAGAGGATGTTTCGTTCCTGACGCCCGAGGAGATTCGCCGGCGGGTAGACACGGTCGGCGATGCCCTGCGCCAGTTGGTCCGCGACAGCACGCGGTTTGAGAGCCTGAGCCACGAGATCGAGTTCGTGCTGGTCGGCCGGCCTAACGCGGGCAAGAGCACGCTCCTGAACGCCCTCTGCGGCCATGAGCGGGCGGTTGTTTCGGCTGTCGCGGGAACGACGCGCGATGTGCTCTCGGCCGAGGTGGCTTTGCGTCGGGGGATGGTGCGGATCAGCGATGCGGCCGGGCTCGCGGATGACTCTGCAAGCGGGGCTGGCGCAATGGTGGGGTCGGAAGACGAGACGATGAGCGCTTCGAGGAGGCAAGCGGGGACGCTGGCGCCACTTGAATCGGCGAGTGCACGGGGGGTGTGTGGGGATTCGCGTTCTTCCCAGATGTCAACCATCATCGCTACACGCATGCGCGAGCAATCCCTCAGAACGCTCGAACGGGCCGATTGCGTGATTCTGGTCCGGGACATCGCCGACGATTTGCCCGTCCTGCAGCTATCTCGAACGCCTGATCTGGTCGTCCGCAGCAAGGCCGATCGCGCCGGCTCTATGGCATCGATCCTTCCCGGTGACGACGTTCTTCTCGTCTCCGCGGTCACGGGCCAGGGAATGGTCGAGTTGCGTTCCCGGCTGGATTCTCTGGCGTTCGGCCGGGCTGGTGGCTCATCGCTGGCGCTCAATGTGCGTCATCTCTCCGCGATCGACGAGGCACTTGGCGCGCTGGCCCGCGCGGCGGAACTGGCCGGTGGGGATCAGGCGGAGATGCTGGCGTTCGAGTTGCGTGCCGGTCTCGATGCCCTTGGCGGGATTGTCGGCCAGGTTTCGCCGGACGACGTGCTTACCCGCGTCTTCGCGGCGTTCTGCATCGGGAAGTAGTTGGTTTTTTCGAGGTGTTTTGGGTGTTGCATTGCCGTGCGCATTGTATAATGTGAGTCCCGGTTTTCCGCGTTTGATGGCCCGGGAGGCATGTCCCGGTTTTCAAGAGGCAAGCTTCAACCATGACTCCACAACCGCCGACTGGTCAGGACCCGGTTGATCCGCAAGGGGCGTTTTCTCCACCACCGCCTCCGGCGGGTTCGGCGCCTGGGCCCGTTCCGCAACGGCCGATGGGCATGCCGCCGGGGCCGATGCCGATGCCGCCAATGCCTCCGATGATGCCGCCGCCGTGGATGATGATGCCGCCGCCGCGACGTAACGGGGGGCTCATACGCGGGATCTTCGTCACGCTCGCCCTGAGCATCTTCAGTGTTTCATTATGCATCAATCTTTATTTCCTGTTTGCCTATGGCCTCTCGTCCTCTGGCGGCGCTGAGGAACAGATTCTGCAACGAGGGGCGCCCGACCAGCGGATTGTCGTTCTACCGGTGGAAGGGATTCTCCTGGATTCGCGCAGCCAGCAATTCAAGCGCTGGCTCGATTCGATTGACAACGACAATCGCGTGAAAGCCATCGTGCTGGCCATCGACTCGCCCGGCGGGGCGGTGACGCCGTCCGATGAGATTCGCCAGGCCGTGGCCGCGTTCAAGCAGAAGCACTCGGTGCCCGTGGTCGTCAGTATGGGGAGCGTGGCCGCCAGCGGCGGTTACTACGTCGCCACCACCGCCGACTACATCATCGCCCAACCGACGACTCTCACAGGCAGCATCGGCGTGCGCATGGATCGTTACAACGTCAGTGAACTGGCGAAGAAATGGGGCGTGGCGGAAACCACGATCACAGCTCCCGAGCACGGCCTGAAGAATGCGGGGTCGATGTTCCGCCCTGAGGAGCCGCAGGAGCGGCTGTATTACCAGGGAATCGTCAATGACGCGTACACCCGGTTCGTCAAGCTGGTAAGCGATGCCCGAAAGAAACAGCTCAAGAAGCCGGTTGGCGAGATCTGCACAGGGCAGGTCTTCACGGCCAATGAGGCGCTGACCAACGGGCTGATCGACGAGATCGGCTATGCCCCGGCCGCATTTGCCAAAGCCACGCAACTGGCGAACCTTTCGCAGCCGACCATTGTCCGGCTCCAGGCCCGCAAGGGTTTTCCCGACCTGTTCATGGGCGGCAGTGAAGAGAGCCGGACTGGCGTGAATATCCGGATCGATCGCAACATGATCGACGAACTGCAGCGGTCCCGCCTGATGTACCTCTGGCGGGAAGATTGATAGGATAGGGCTCACAACATTGTTCAGCACTCCGAGGAGACACATGAGGTATTCCCGTTGTAAAGCGTTCGTTGCGATCCTGCTGAGCGGGTTTATGGTCGCCGCAGGCACCGCCAGCGCCGCGCCGAGT
>JANYKD010000024.1 GCA_025361735.1 Phycisphaerales bacterium | reverse complement strand
GTTCCGCGTCCGCTGAATCGGACCCAACGCGGACCCCGCTGAAACTTACCACTCGTTCTTGATGATGACATGAAGCTTGTGCGTGAACTTCTCAGCCTTTCCATCCGCGCCGCGGGCGGGGAGTTTCACATGGAACAGGAGCTGATCGAAGGTGCTCTTTTCCTTGTCCGGGCCACCGATGAAGGTGGTATCCTTGCCCATCTCCCACTCGACGTCCCGGCCGCTGTCGCCGCGGACTTCATTGCGGATATGCCGCAGGCTCTCGGCGATATCAAGCGTTACGGCCTGGTCCTTGAAGTTCTCAATCTCATACTTCACTACGACGATCTGGTTTGTCAGATTCCCGGCGACGCGCTGGTTCTCGTTCTTGTCGATCGTGCGTTTGACGACGATGTCCTGAGCGACGCCCAGGTAGAGTTTCATCTCGTCGTCGATGGGCGTGAACTTGCCCCAGTCCTCGCCGACAAAGGTCGTGCCCTTATCCTTGGCGCCGCCGTCGATGAAGATCCGCACCTTGCCATCGGGCAGCGGGGCCGCGCCGAGGTGGTTGGCCTTGTCGTTCTTCAGCACATAATGCATGGGGATCCGCAGTTTATTCTGCGGCTGGTCTAGGAAGCCGAACTCATGAATGCTGGCCGTGTAGGTCTTGCGGATCGGCACGTCCTTGGACCGGGTCACCAGCATTTCCTTGGTCTCGTTTAGCCCCACGGGCTTGAGGAATTCCTTGCCCATGCCGGCCCAGAGTTCGGTCTTGCCGAATTCCTCGTTGGCGAAGTTCTGCAGGCGCATGTATTGGGAGAGCACGAGCGAGCTTTCATCCTTCGCGGCCACGGCACGATAGTTGAACGTCTTGTTGAGATTGCCCAGGATGTAGCTGATGCGCACGCGCGCCGAGCCGGAATCACTCGATCCGACGGACCATACGAGCGCCGCCTCGTTCGGCGGATAGCTGACCGACAGCACCTTCACGTCCAGCTTCTTCTCGCCGACCGGCGCAATCACGCGGAAGACGATGGTGTCGGGATTGATCTGGGTGTTGGCCCAGGAAAAATCCACCTGATTCTCGCCCTTGACCAGGGGCACGATCCGCTCCTCCTCGACCAGTGTGGCGGCCGGGTTGTCGAGTTGAATCTCAACCCGTTCACGCGGCGGCAGGGTGATCAGCTTGATGCGCGCCTGGGCGCTGGGCGGCAGGCACATCAGGGTCGCGACGGCCAACAGGGGCCACGAGAATTGCAGCTTCCGCATAGAGAAACTCCTTCGGAGTAGTTGATATCTGCTGAAGGAACGCATCGTATCCGTTCCTCTCGCTGACTTGGACGCACGTTGGTGAGAAATGTTCCGCGATGTGAAATGGCAAAAACAGGAACTCAGAATCTCGGCGTTCGAATGCTGCCGGCAAGGTGCAACCCGAGATCACGGCCGTGGCCTCTACTCCAGAACCGCCAGCATCGTCCTGGCTCCGAGGTGGCTGAGGTTCAATTGAAGCGCCGCCTCGAGCTCTTTCCTGGCCTCGGCCTTCTTTCCTTTGCCGAGGTACCCAAGCCCGAGCAGGTAGTGTGCCTGCGTCTTCTGGGCCGCGACCGACTGCCTGGCACCAAATTTGGCGAAGAAATCGACGTCGGAACCCGTCTGGAGGCGCGTGGTGCCATAGCTGACCAGTTCGTCAAAGGCGCGGTTGGCCTGGTCCGCCTGCCCCAGTTGTCGCTGGGCCAGGGCCTGGTAGTAGCGGATCTCGGAAATATCGCTGCGTCCGCGAGCGGCCTGTTCGTAACTGGAACGCGCCTTGTCCGCCTGGCCCATGGCTTCGTACACCGTGCCCATCACGTAGTAGACCTGGACCATTTTGCCGGCCACACCGCTCGGCCGGGCGGTCTCGAACCGCTCGGGATACTCCAGCGCCGCCTCGCAATCCTTCAGGGCCTGTGCGTATTGCTTGTCCCTGAGTAACTTCTGCGCCCGCAAGATATGAGCCTCGACGTAGAGTTCATGCGTGGTGACACTCTCGCCTTCCCACAATCGGAAATGGCCGGCGTCGAGCAGCGTGATGGCGCGGTCGTACTGGCCGAGCAATATCTCCAGGGCAATCTCGCGCCGCAGCGCATCGTCACGTTGAGCCACGGCGTCGTGGTTCTGCTGCAACAGCGACAGCCGCTTCTGTGGATCGGTGTTGGTGGTTTCGTACAGGTTGTCCAGTTCGGCGTACAGTCGCGCGTCCTTCGCATCACACGCCACAGCCTTCTCCATGGCCGCCACAGCCCGGGGGTTGTCGTGCTCAACCCTGGCGTAGGCCAGCGCCAGGTTGCGATGTGCGGTGGCGAAGGTGCCGTCGAGGCGCACCGAAGTTTCCCAGTTCTTGACGGCGGCCTGGGGCTGCAGGTCGTAGAGCAGATTGCCAAGGTAATACGGGGCTCGGGCATCGGCAGGATTCTTCGCCATGGCACGACCCAGCACGTCGATGGCCTCAAGTTGGAACGGGAAGCATCGGTCGGCCGGCATTTGGCTCGCAAGCCCATACTGCTCGGACGCCTGCTGGTCCTCATGGCGCTGTTCCAGGTAATACCCCAGGAAATAGCGAACCATCGGGTAAACCTTGTTCTTGTCGGGGCTGGCATCCACGAAGCGGTTCAGCACATCAATGGCCTCGTCGTATAAGCCGCAGTTGCCGTAATTTGTCGCCAGCTCGAGGTACGTGGACGCTTCGCCGCGCATGATGGCGTTTAGTGCATCCAGCGCCTTGCGAGCATCATCCTGCCGGCCCATCGCCACGCGAATCCGATACCGCTCGTTGGCCGACCCATGATCCAGTGGATCGAGGGCACGCACGCCGGCCACGAGCGTCTCGGCCTGATCGTTACGGCCGAGTTTCCGCAGGATCGTCACCTTTAGATCCATGGCTCGCGTGTTGAGTCCGTTCCCCGTGATCGAGCGGTCGATGAACTCCAATGCCCGGGGCATATCACCACGACGACACGCATCCTCGGCCAGCGCCAGGTTGCTCGCGGCGGACCACGCCAGGCTCCACGTGGCCTTGTGGAAGGCATCCCGCGCAGCATCGTGGTTGCCCTGTGAGCGTAAGGCGATGCCGAGGTAGTAAAACGCTTCGCCGTCCTTTGGCCGGGTGTAGTTGCGTGTGGCGCGTTCCACGGCTGCGCTCAGTCGCTCCTGCGCCTGGAGGTACAGGCCGCGTTTGCAGTAGAGGATGCCGAGGGCAACATTCGCCCGGTAGTCACCGGGGTCGCGCTTGATGGCCTCCTCGTAGTAGGGGTCGGGCTCGCGTGCGGGGCTGTAGAACTGCTCCAATCGCAAACCAGCCAGGTACAATTCTTCGTTGGTCGGCACATCCTTCGGTGCCGCCGGCGGCCGCACTGGCTTGGGCATGGGATTGCCCTTGGGCTTCGTCGGCCGATAACTGATGAGTTCCTTCTTGCCGGCCGAGGTCAGCAAAACGCGCAGATCCTCCGCCTTGGTCCCCTCCGGCAACGACACTTCCTTTGCGAACGGCGTCTCCGGAGAAATTGCGACCTGCTGCTCAAAGAGCACCTTGTCCCCGGCCGTCAGTGCCACCCGGGCGTCAGGAAACAGCGCCGTCGTGTTCAGCGCGATGCGTGCCACGTTCTTGTCGTTGACCTCCAGGTTTACGGCCGCGTCGGTGTTCGCGTTCTTGATGCCGCCCAGTCCGCGAATTGGATAGAAGAACTGCTCGACAACCTTCGTTTCCCCCGGCTGAATCCAACTGTAGTCCGGCTGGTTGTCGGAATATCCCCCGGCCATCAGTTCGAGATAAGGCCCATCCGTATCCGTAAGAATCTTGTCCCAGAGCAACCCCTCGTTGCCGTTGCCCCACTCGAAGAACTTCTTGCCCGGCGCAATCTGGTGATCGGCCACGACGGCAATCCCGGCCTTCTTGCCATGGTCGTAGCCACCGAAGAAATCGTCCTCGTGGTTCCAGGCGAAAATCGACGCCGGCTTGGGCAGGTTCTTCCACCAACTCAGATCCACACCACTGCGATCCAGTCCGCCGTAGACGCCCTTACCGATGGGCCAGTTCACGAACTCGCTTTTGGCGTGCTGCGTTCCGTATTCCGTCCCCGGCGGAAAGATAACCTGATAGTCTGCATTCGCGTGTACCGCGATGTTCGCGAAATAGAGCAGCGAATGCGGCAGCGGCGTGCGGTTGAACAGTTTCACCGTCACCTTCAGATACGACTTGTCGGGATACAGCGTCATCCCGACGAGCCACTTCATGCGGTGCCGCAGCTCGAGCTCGCCCACCCAGACGGTCTTGCTGCCGTCGGCGTTCTCAATCAGCGTGTGGTCCACCGTCATGAACGTCGAGGCCCGGTGGTGGTGCGGGATGTTCCACTCGATGCCGCCGGAAATCCACGCTCCCACCATGCCGATCAGGGCGGGTTTGATGACGTGCTGGCGGTAAACAAGATCGTAGCCGTTGCTCTTGTCCTGTCCGCTGAAGATCCGGCCGCCGATTTCCGGCAGGACAACGTAGCTGACGTACGGGTTCTCCAGACGCACGGCGTGGTAGGTTCTGTCGTCCTTGATGTCCGTGAGTTTGTCGAGGATCGGATAGGGATAGATCGGCCCTTTAGCGCCCTGATATCCCCGGCCGCTGTAGAAGATCGGATTCCTATCCGGCTCGCCGGCGCGGTACGTGGGAATGACCAACGCCTCTTCGCGCATCTGTACCGACGATTGCCCGAGGGCCGAGCTTGCTGCCAGCCCGGAGAGAAGCACGATTCGACAAACGGCCTGTCTCCATCCGCGTCTCAGATTCATCGTAGACCTCCGTTCTCCGCGCCATCACCATCAGGCTCATTGCCCCCCTTACCCGAGCCCATCCAATCGCAACCACCTCCTGTTTTAGTTCGCGTGGCCGTCGCCGTTGATGGCGACGGCATAGCCTTGGACGCCAAAGCACGATATTTGCCGGCTATCGCCCTGGAGTTGGCTCGGCAATGACCACCCCGTGGCCATCGGGGGACTTGGTTACCCGCAGGAATTCGCTTCTGACGATCGTGCCCGTGCCTCCCCATGTGGCGGTCTTCTCGAACAGCCACCAGTTGCATCGGTAAGCGTCGCCAAATACGCGCACACAACGAACACTCTCTTCCGGCTGCTTCTGCACCGATTGCTCGATGATTCTGGAAAGATCATCCTTCGCTACGGCCGCGACTCGACGCCCCGGCAGATTCTCTGTCTCGGTCATCACATGTCCTTCTGAAATCGATCCCGAACAATGTCCGGCTCGCTTGTACCCGATGGAGTTGAAGAAGGCCATTGCCCGAGAAGCGTTGCTAATGGCGCCGGCGTCAAGACGATGGGCGAAAGAAACAGCGCGACGCCCCGAACTGCGTATAAATACGTATCATGCGGTGCCCCATTTCTGTCGAGTTTCAAGGTATCGCCGATCAGGCTCTTTACCAGGAAACGAGACCAACATGGCAACCACCGTTCTCGATGAACCCAAAGCTGTGAACAATAAGGGCGGGAAATATCTGACTTTTGCTCTGGGCAAGGAAGAGTACGGCCTTGAGATCCTCAAGGTCCGAGAAATCTTCGGCTACATGGAAATCACCGCCATTCCGCGGACGCCGTCGTACGTCCGAGGCGTCATCAATCTTCGCGGCCAGGTCATGGCCGTGGTGGATCTGCGTGCGAAGTTCAACATGGAAACGGTCGAGCGCACCGAGCAGACCTGCATCATCGTCGTGGAAATCCATCGTGGCGGCCGAAAGATCTGCACCGGGATGATCGTGGACCATGTCTCGGAAGTGCTCGATGTCCCCGGCGACAAGATCGAAGATCCTCCGAGTTTCGGATCATCGGTCGATTCCGACTTCATCCTCGGCATGGGCAAGATCGGTGACTCGGTCAAGATACTGCTCGACATCGACAAGGTGCTCGATGGCGACGAAGCCTCTGTACTGATCAACTAGCAATAACACGCCTCATCCAATTGCCATTGCGGCAATTGAAGCGCAATTATCGAAGGAGATGCAATGAAACTGGGAACAAAGATCACTCTGGGATTTGTCAGTCTGATTGTCATCGCCCTGGTCCTGGGCGGGATGGCGATCTGGAACATGTACAATGTCAAGACCATCGCCAACACGCTGGCCAACGCCAACGTGCCCGAAGTGGCGATCGCCAACGAGGTCGAGCGCGATTCGCTCAAGACCATGTACGAAACACGCGGTTACGCCTTCACCGAGGACAAATCCTTCCTGGACAAGGCGAAGACGGAATTTGAGCAGGTCAAGAAAGATCTCAAGGATGCCAAGGACCATGCGGTCAAGTTCGGTCTGGAGACCCTGAAGCAGAACGCCGAGAGGGCCGAGACCAAGGCGTTGGAATATGAGAAGCTGCTGGCCGACACGGTTGTCAAGACCGACGCGATGGCGAAGGACAAGGCAGCCTCGCTGGTGGCAGCCGATGCGTACATGAAGGTATGCAGTTCCTATCTGGCGCGCAATCAGAAAGACCTTGAGAAGGCTATCGCCGGCGCAGCCGACGAGAAGAATCGGAACCAGGCGGCACAGCTAAGTAAGGAAATTGGCATCGCCAACGACATCGTTGATCTGGGCAACTGGATTCGCACTGGTACCTGGCAGGCCATCGCCACCCGTGACCCCAAGCTATTTCAAGAAACCGAGAAGAAGTTCGTCGTGGTCAACAAGAAACTTGACGAACTCAAGGCCAGCACCGCCGATGCGGACGACCTCAAGCAGATTGA
>JANYKD010000568.1 GCA_025361735.1 Phycisphaerales bacterium | reverse complement strand
CGAGACGTTGACAGTTTGGATGAGTATTTCCGCCGGCATCAAGACCCCCGTGAACGGCAAGGTGACCCTGTACAACGTGTCGCCTGTATCAGGCACTGCGTCGCTTGCATACGCTGAGTTGTTGAACACCATCAATAACATTAAAACCAAGACGGATAACATTCCGGGCAGTGATTTCTGGAAATGGGTGGCCTGGTAGAGGTTTTGGAATGGCTCTGGCGACTGGCGAACGGTAAGGTGCAATTGTACGATACCTCCACCGCGTCGTAGAGACGACCAAAACGACAGGCAAAGAACAGAGATATCTGTATGAAAATCCTGAGTACGACCCCGTTCGTGGCGGCGGACTTGTCAACTAAAACGCTGATGGTGACGTTCGATGGCAGCAACCTGGCCGAGCCAGTGCTTGTGCAGGTGGATGCGAGATTCGACGTGGTCGGCCAGTTCACCCTCGAAATACGCAAGCCGATCGTCGGCGGCATCCAACAATCCGTGTGGATTTATTCCGGATTCCGCATCATCTCGACCCCCATTCCCGTTGCGCCGGGTGAGACGTTGACAGCCTGGTGTATGAACGTCGCCGGCGTCGCCAACCCCGTGAACGGCCAGGTGACCTTGTACGACGTGTCGCCTGCATCAATCACTGAGTTGTTGAACATCATCAATAACATTAAAACCAAGACGGATAACATTCCGGGCAGTGATTTCTGGAAATGGGCGAACTGGTAGAGGTTTCGGAATGGCTCTGGCAAAAAAAGCAATACCGAAGGTGAAGAAGACGCCGGAAGAGATGGCCGTGGATGTGCGTCTGCAGGATAATGCCCTGCAGATGGCCAAGAATGGCATGGGCGTGCAGGAGATCTCCAAGGTCCTCTCCGTCCCGAGCGAAAAGGTCAGTCGTGCGATCCAATTTGTCTTGAAGCGGCTGGCCAAAAGGCGGATGATCAACGCGGAGTCGTACCGGCAGCTCCTGCTGGAGCGGATCGAGATGGCCTTGCAGGCGATCGCACCGAAGGTGCTGGAAGGCAATCTGGACGCGTGCGCGGAGTGGCGGCAGCAGATCGAGCAGGCGGCGAAGTTGTGTGGCCTGCACAAGCAGGCCCCGAACATCAGCATCGTGAACAACGTAGCGGTGGCCGACGCCGCCCGCAGTCTCTTTGGAATACAGAGTGTCATCAATGGAGAATCCATCCAGCCCCGCCTTATTGGACCGAGCCCCGATTCAGCTCTTGCCCTATCAGATGAAATGGCTGAATGACACCAAAGGCCGGATCCGGATGGGGCTGTGGGCGCGGCAGTCGGGCAAGAGTCTGGCCACGGCCGTAAAGAAGACCCTGCGCGCCATTCTCAAGCATCGGTCCTGCATGATGCTGTCGGCCGGCGAGCGGCAGAGTCGCGAGCTGCTGGACAAGTGCGTGCGGGTGGCCCAGGCCCTGGAAATGCAGATGGCGGCCAAGGGCGCCACCCTGAACTACCGGACCACCAACGAGGAGTTGCAGTTCCTGGACGGCCGCGGCAAGCGGCTGGCCAAGATTGTGGCCTTGCCGTCCAACCCGCGGACGGTGCGCGGGTTTACGGGCGACCTGGTGATCGACGAGTTCGCCCACCATGCCGACCAGAAGGAAATCTGGCGGGCCGCCCTGCCGATGATCACGCGCGGCAACTACGAGTGCGACATCATCTCGACCCCGTGCGGGAGCGAGGAGATGTTCGCCACCCTGTGGCACGACACCCGCAACGGGTTCTCGAAGCACTCCGTGACCGTCGTCGACGCCATGCGGGAAGGTCTGGTGTTGTACAACCAGCAGGGCGGCGTGGCCACGGTGGACGATATCAAGGAGATGATCGGGGACGAAGAGGCGTTTCGTCAGGAATACATGTGCGAGTTCCTGGACGAGTCCACCTCGTTCCTGGAACACGCTCTGATCACGCAGTGCGAGAGCGACGTGGCGACGGAGGAGTTCGAGGGTCCCTTCGACGGCCGTGCCCTCTACGCGGGCTGGGACATCGCCCGCTGGCGGGACCTGGCCGTCATGTGGGTCATCGAGAAGATGGCAGACGATCGCCTGGTGACGCGGGCCGTGTTCGTTTTCCGGCGGTGTCCGTTCGAGGAGCAGTGGGCCGTGTTCGAGTCCCTGATGACCATCTGGGGCGTGAGGCGGGCCGCCATCGACGCCACCGGCATGGGCGAGCCCATCGGGGAGCGGGCCGTGACTCGCTGGGGCGAGCATCGGATTGCCGCCGTGCGGATGACCAGCGAGACGATCCTGGGCATGGCGACCCCGGCCCGGGCGGCGATGGAGGGGGGGCGGCTGCTGATCCCGCGCTCGCCGGAGATTCACAACGACCTGCACTCCGTGAAGAAGGATATCGGGGCCCTGGGCCGGATCAAATTGACGTTCGGCCGCACGGACGGGCACGCCGATCGATTCGTGGCCCTGATGCTGGCCTCGTCGGCGGCGGAATGCAGCCGGGTTACGCTGGACCTGCATATGGGACCGAAGATGGAATTCTCCGGGAAGGGAACACTGTAACATGGCAAAGAGAGCCTATCCAAAAACGCGCCGGGAACCCCGGAAGGTAAAGATGGCCCCGGGGGAGGACCAGGACGTCAGCAAGCTGAATCGCCAGATGATCCCCGACCGTGGCAAGGTCCTGGGTCCCTGGCGGGGCATCTACGACACGGACGAGGAGACGGCCGATCTGACGCCGTCGAAGTTGTCCCGGATGCTGTCCTCCTTTGCCCACGGCGAGTTGGACGTGGGGCTGGGCCTCATGGAGCGGATCGAGAGCAACGACCTGTTCTTCCGGCAGATTATGGCCAAGCGGCGGACGGGAGTGACGCGGCTCCCGTGGGAGATCCGCCCCGCCAGCGACTACGAGGCAGGGGTCGGCGGCGAGGAGCAGGCCACCTACTGCCAGAAGGCGCTCTTGCAGGTGGAGTGCTGGGACGCGGAGAACTGCCTGGGCGGATTTCCCGAGGTTTTGAAGCACCTCTCGACGGCGGTCGGACGCAACGTGGCGGTGGCGGAGCTGGTCTGGGAAGGCCGCGGCTACGACTACAATCTGGTCCGGATCGACAAGGTCCCCTCGCGGGCGCTGTGGTACGACGCGGCCCGCGAGCAATGGGGTCTGCGCATCCGCAGCAAGTACGACCAGTACGGTATCCTGGCGGGCGCGTCGCCCAACAAGTGGGTCGTCTACATGCCGCAGCAGGCGACCACGCCGACGTTCCGCGACGGCCTGATGGTGGGCTCGATGCGGATGTACCTGATGAAGTGGGTCCCGGTCCGCTACTGGATCAACTACTCCGAGATTTTCGGTATGCCCGTGCGGACGGCCACCTACCCCGAGGGGTCCAGTGACGAGGTGAAGTTCGGCATCCTGAAGATGCTCCAGCAGATGGCCGTGTCAGCTTGTGGCGTCTTCCCGGCCGGCAGCGAGGTGACCTTCCTGGAGGCCAGCCGCCGCAGCGATTCGCCGTACTCGCCGATCATCGAGTGGGTGGATCGGCAGTTCGTGATCGGATGGCTGGGCCAGGAGCTGACCACCACGACGGCGAAGGGCTCGGGCACGCTGGCCGGCGAGGTGCAGAAGACGGAATTCGAGAACATCCTCACGGACGACGCCGAGATTGAGGCCCGGATGGTGCGGAACCAGATCCTGGCCCCCCTGGTGCGGCTGAAGTTCGGGCCCAAGGCCCCGGTGCCCTACTTCGTCCGCCTTCCAGGCGAGATCAAGGACCGGGTGAAGTTCGCCAACCTGTTGGCGATCTGCGTGAATCAGCTCGGTATGAAGATCGACAAGGACTGGGCGCACGATCAGTTGGGCGTCAGGGAGGCTCAGGACGGGGCGGAGCCGCTGGAGGGGCAGCCCAAGCCTCAGCCGTCCGCCGTATCGCCGGATGGGATGCCGTTGGGTCCGCCGTCGAAGGTCCCCGTGAATCCACCGAAGAACCCCAAGACGCCGGGCCAGGATGCGGCCCGCAAGAAAGTACAAGAGGGAGTTAAGTCCAATGGTCCGTGAACCGATGGTGATGTGTTTCGAAATGAAGGTATCCGCCAAGCCAGACGAGATGGATCTGACGATCTACGATCGGATCGGTGGCGACTGGGAGGGGAAGGGCACGACGGCGGAGAACGTACAGAAGGCCCTGGCGGAGAACGCCGACGCCAAGGTGATCAATATCTCGATCAACTCCGGCGGGGGCGATGTCTTCCAGGGCAACGCCATCTTCAACCTGTTGGACCGACACTCCGCCCGCAAGGTGATCTCGATCGACGGCCTGGCCGCCTCGATGGCGTCCCTGATCGCCATGGTCGGCGACGAGATCCGGATGCCCCAGAACGCCATGATGATGGTCCACAATCCATCCGGCATGGCGTTCGGGAAGGCAGTCGATCTGCGTAAGACGGCGGACTTCCTGGACAAGCTCCGGGATACGGCCGCCTCGTGCTACGCATCCCGCACCAAACAGACGCCGGAAAAAATCTGTAAAATGATGGACGACGAGACGTGGATGACGGCAAAAGAGGCCCTGAACTTAGGGTTCGCTGATATAATCACTCCAGTTAGACGGGTGGCCGCACAGGCGGACCTGTCGCGTTTCGAGAATTTACCGAGTGGGCTGGCGGACCTATGGAAGTCCGGCCCGGAGAAAACTGAGATGACTGAACAAGAGGCGACCGTTCTGATCGAACGAGCCAAGGCTGCCGAGTCTGCTCGGGTCCAGATGTTTACCCTGCTGGGCCTGGACGAGAAGGCGACCGCGGAACAGATGCAGGCCAAGATCGTCAGTATGCAGCGGCCGGCCGACATGGTCTCCGCGGCTGACTACCAGGCGGCCATTGGCCGACTGGCCAGTTTGGAGAAGGCGGACGGCGATCGCAAGATCGAGGATCTGGTCCTGCAGGCCGTCAAGGACGGCAAGGCCCCCGACCAGGATCGCCAGGATGTCATCCGCACCATTGCCAAATTGGACATGGCGACGGCCCAGAAGCACGTGGCCTCGATGGCGGTGGCGGCGGCCCCGGGCAAGGTCCCCGTCGACAAAATGCCGATCGATGGTCGCCAGGCGATCATGGACCGGGCGGCGAAGGAGTGGGATGCCACTCCGATCCTGCAGAACATGTCCGGCAAGGCCTCGCATGTTCGTGTGGCCTTGACGGAGGCTGGTATGGTCGTGCCGACTAAGTCGGAACTGGAAAAAATCGGGGCCTAGGACCTTCGGGTCTGTGCCCCTCGAAACAAGGAGATCAGTCAGATGGCTTTGAGTAAGAATCAGGAAGTAGGGCTGGTGCTGGGGTTCGATCCCCGAATCATCCCGGTGAAGACGGGTGTTCACATCTTCAAGGGTTCGTTCGTCGGCATGAGTGCCGGGTATGCCCGGCCGCTGGGGGCAACGGACACGTACGTGGGCATTGCGTATGATGAAGTCGACAACACGCTCGGCGGTAACGGCGCCCTGAATATCAGGGTCATGCGCAACTCGGACTTCCAATACAACGTGACAGGTGCTTCGATTACATCGATCGGGGCGTTTGTGTACGCCACCGACGACTGCACCTTGACGGTCACGGCATCGACTAACACCCTGGTTGGCGTGATCGTGTCGTGGGTCAGCGGAACGACCTGCGTGATTTCGCAGGTCACGTCTGTCGGGTCCACAGCCGCCCTTGCTCCTGCGGCCTCCGTCGTGACCCTGGCCGGCATCGAGGCGATCACCGGCAAGAAGACG
>JANYKD010000512.1 GCA_025361735.1 Phycisphaerales bacterium | reverse complement strand
CGCCGCCGCTGACCGAGCCACGACGTGCCCACCCTCGTGCGCATCTTCGGAGTCGCGACCATCGCGGTGAGCATGCGCGAGTGCCAGATCCGCTGTTCCCCCTTTTGTCGCCTGCTTCAGTCGCCTCCCCGTATACCACATCATCGTCGCCAGAAATCCGTACCATCCAACCGGTGCTATCCAATACTTGAACACGCCATGCTGGATCGCCTCGGTCAACGCGGGGGGTGCCGCGTCTCCCAGTTGCAGGAAGCCCGCCTGTGCAAACGGCACGCGCGACACGTACATCCACGACGTTCCCCCGACCTCGTGCTCGCCATACACATGCTGCACATATTGATCCGGATGTTGCTTGAGCTTGTCTTCGTGCGCCAGCATCAGCAGCGCCTTCCGCTTGCCAAAGGTCATCGCCTGCCGCGGGCACGCCGTCACGCACGCCGGAGCCTCGCCCTTGCTGGTGCGGGTGATGCAGAACTCACACTTGCGCACCGCGGGTGTCAGCGCGTCGTTGTAGGTGTAGGTGGGAATCTGGAACGGACATGCGACCATGCAATAGCGACAGCCGATGCACTTCCAGGCCTCGTATACCACCGAGCCGTTCTCCTGCTTCTGCAGGGCACCGACAATGCAGGCTGACACGCAGGCCGCGTGGTTGCAGTGCATGCAGTTGCTCTTCACATAGACCGGCTTGCCGTCGTCAGGCGTGTAGGCGTTGACCACCGTGAACGACTCCGTGCCCGGCCGCCGTTCCGTCTTGAACACGCTCTGATCGTCGTATGACTCCACCGGCCCCGCTTCAAATCCGTTGGCCTTCTTGCACGCATGCTCGCAAAGCCGGCAACCCACGCACATGGTCAGGTCCACGAGCACGCCCGATGGATCCGCCGGTCCCGCGTTGTGGCCGCCGTGCTCGCCTGCAAGTGCCGGCAGCGAGGCAACGGTACCGCCCGCTGCGACGCCGAGCCTCCCCATGTTCCTGAGAAACTGTCTGCGATCAGGTTCCATGGCTGAACTTCTCCATTCCGGTGTCAGTCTCCGCTCAACGGGAGCGCGGCCGTCACCGGCCGCCTGCAGGAACGATTCCACGGCGCCAAACGCCTTCTCGTACCTTACTAGTGTGGATTATATCGTCCTTTTATGGAAATGGGACTGCGCAATGCTCATTTTCCGGATTTTAGCTGAGACGCGGTCGCAGAATCATCCCTGGCCCTCAACACATCGCACGCGCACTGCGTAGATATACACACAGTCGTCGAGTCCACATCCTCGGCGTAAGGGAGACCACGCAATGCCGGTAAGCACCCATCTCAACAGACGTCAGTTCATCAAGGCGGCGGCCGCCACCATCACCTTGCCCATCCTCATTCCTTCTTCGGCACGCGGCGCCAACGGCCAAATCCCGCCCAGCGAACGCATTAACATGGGCTTCATCGGCATCGGCGGCCAAGGAGGCGGCCACCTCTTCGGCGGCGCGTGGACCTACATCCCCGGCGGCTACCTTGGCCGCGACGAAGTCCAGGTCCTTGGCGTTTGTGACACGCGCCGCCAGGTCCGCGAAGCCGCTCGCAGCCGTGTCGACGAGCATTACTCGAGGAAATCCGACGCAGGCAGCTACACATCCTGCAAGCCGTACAACGATTTCCGCGAACTCCTCGCCCGCCCCGACATCGACGCCGTTCTAATCGCCACGCCGATTCACTGGCACGCGATGATGACCGTCATGGCGGCTCGCGCCGGCAAGGACGTCTACTGCGAAAAACCCACGGCCATGACCGTCGCCGAAGCCCAGGCCGCCCGCCAGGCCATCCACCGCTACGGCCGGGTTTTCCAAGCCGGCACACAGCAGCGTTCCGAATACGGCGGCAAATTCCGCATGGCCTGCGAACTGGTTCGCAGCGGCCGCATCGGCAAACTTCAACGCGTCTATTCCCATATCGCCGGCGGCGGCCCTGCCTGGAAGCGGTGGTTCGGCCCGGAAAAACCCATTCCCGAGGGCCTGGACTGGGATCTCTTCCTCGGCCCCATGCCCTGGTCGCCATACGCGGGAAGCTGCCCGGCCCACCTGTTCGGCACCGATCCCATCAACTGGGGCCAGCATCACTGGGACATCGTCCAGTGGGGCATCAGCGCCGATGACACCGGCCCGGTGGAAGTCAGCGAACACAAGGTCCGCTATGCCAACGGCGTCGAGGTGATCTGCGGCCCTTATCCCGACGCCACGATCGGCCTGGGCCCATCCGTCAAGTTCCCCGGCGAAGGCGGCTGTGTCTTTGAAGGCACCGAAGGGAAGATCGCCGTCGACCGCAATGTGCTGCTGGCCAATCCGACGAGCATTCTGAAGAAGCCGCTCAAACCCGACGATGTCCATCTGGCCATCCCCGGACAGCAGCACTCCAGCAATTTCCTGCAATGCGTCCGCACACGTGCCCTGACCACCTGCAACATCGAAAGCAGTTGCCACGCCGCGATCCTCATGCTCCTCCCCGACATTGCCCGCCAGCTTGGCCGGTCGCTCAAGTGGGATCCTAAGGCCGAGCGGTTTGTCGATGACGCTGAGGCCAATCGGCTGCTTTCGTTGCCCTGCCGCGCCCCCTGGAGCCTGGCATGAATTGCTGGAGACACGTCATGATAAATACAACACACAGACACCTGATCACAACAATCCTCACTACCCTCCTGCTGCTGACCGCGACCGTGGCCCGATCGGCCGAGGATGAGGCCCGCCTTTCGGAACTGCTCCAGTCCCCCCAGACGCCGCCGGAGCAGAAGGATCAGATCTGCCAGAGGCTGCGTGCCATCGGCACGGCCCGCTGCGTGCCCGCGCTCGCTCCCCTGCTGGCCGACCCTGCCCTCTCCCAATCGGCTCGCCTGACCCTCGAGCCCATGCTCATCCCTGAGGCGGCGCAGGCGCTCCGCGATGCCCTTGCCAAAACGACCGGCGTCACGCGGGCAGGGATCATCGACTCGCTCGGCCAGCGCCGCGAGCGAGAGTCCATTCCCGCGATCGCCCCCCTGCTCAAGGATCCCGACACGATCACCGCCAACGCGGCCGCTACGGCGCTTGGCAAGATCGGCGGTCCCCAAGCACTCGAATCCCTTCGCAACATTCGTGCCGCCGCCCCGGCCACCCTGCAAGCGCCGCTCGCTTCTGCTCTGCTGAACTGCGCCGACTCCTTGGTGGCGGCGGGCGACACCACCGGCGCGGCATCCATCTACAAGGAACTCAACGACCCCGCGGCAAACGCGGCCATCCGAGGCGCAGCCTATCGCGGCCTGATCCTGACCAGCGGCGACGCCGCAACGGCCCTCGTCGTCAAGACACTTGAATCCAACGACCCCGTCACCATCAAGATCGCCCTGAAAGGGGTATGTGACATCAAGGGCGAAGCCGCTACCCGCGCCTTCGCCGAACTGCTCCCGAAGTTGCCGCCGCCGGTGCAGATCGCCCTGCTGGCCCAGTTGCAGCAGCGCGGCGATAAGTTGGCCGCACCGGCGATCGCCGCCTTCGCAAAAACTGCTTCCGTCGCTGTAAGGCCTGCCGCGCTCGCGGCTCTGGGCACGTTGGGTGATGCTTCTCACGGACTGTTCCTCGCCGAACTCGCCGCTCAAGCTGACGCCCCTGCCGACCAGGAATCCGCCCGCCAGGCGCTGACCCTGCTCCGCGATCCCAGACTGGCCGAGACGCTCCTCGCGGGCCTCGCCGCGGCCAGTCCGGCCATACAGGGCGAGATTGTCCGAACCCTGGGCCAGCGCCAGGAATCGGCCGCGGTTCCCACGCTGCTGAGCATGGCGGCCGGCAAAGATCCAGCGACGCGCCTGCTCGCACTGCAATCCCTCGCCATGCTCGCCACTGCCGAGCATCACAAGGCCCTGGCCAAACTGGTCATGGTCGCTCCGAACCAAACGGAACGCGACGCCGCCGAACGCGCTCTGCTGGCCGCCTGTCTCCGCAGCGAGAAACCGCAGGACTCAGCGCCCTATCTGCTGGAGTGCATACAGCAAGCCAAATCCGCGGCCAATGGCGTGGCCGCACGAGTGGCCTTCCTGCGTGTGGTCGGCCGACTGGGCGGCCAGGCCTCCCTCGAACCTCTGCGAACTGCAATGTCCGATACCGACGCTTCCATCCAGGACGCCGCCCTGCGAACCATGGCGGAGTATTCCGGCATGGACGCGACCGGCGATCTGCTCAAACTGTCCGCCGACACAAAGCGATCCGTCTCCCAGCGCGTCGTCGCTGTGCGCGGCTACTGGCGACTGGTCGCCGCCGCCCACGATCGCCCCGCCGGCGAACGCTGGGATCTGATCCAAGCCGGCATGAAGGTATCCGAACGACCGGAAGACAAACGACTGGGCCTGGCCGAGTTGGCCAGGCTTCCGCACCTCTCGGCGCTCAAACTCGCGCAGTCTCTTGGCGACGATCAAACCATTGGCACGGAAGCTGAAGCAGCCTGCGTCCGCATCGCCGCGTCGCTGCTCGCAACCGGCGCACCCGAGGCCCAGGCCGCCCTGCTCAGTCTCCAGCAGAACGGTAAAACACCGGCCATCCGCGACGAGGCACGCAAGATACTGGAGACACCCAAACCGTTCGCCGGCTTCATCACGACTTGGTCCGTCTCCGGGCCCTACCGTCAGGCCGGCAAAGGATGTCAGGAACTCTTCGACATCGCCTTTGCCCCTGAAAATCCCGGCGAGAAGGCTGCATGGAAACATCTCGCGCCTCCAACTGATCCCGCCCTCTTCTGGCAAGCCGACCTGCTGCCCACGGCCGGCGGCGATCAGTGCGTGGTCTATGTGCGCACGCGTGTCTTCTGTCCCAAGGCCCAGCCCGTCCGACTGGAAATCGGCAGCGACGACGGCAACAAGCTCTGGATCAATGGTGCCCTGGTGCATGCCAACAACGCCATGCGCCCGATCACGCCGGCCGCCGACAAGGCCAAGGCCGCACTCAAGGAAGGCTGGAACGACTTCCTGGTGAAGGTCACGCAGAACAACATGGGGTGCGCCGTCTGCATCCGCATTCTCAGCGAGGACGGCAAACTCATCGACGGTCTGCGGTTCGACGCCGACACCGCGAGATGATTGTGCCGGGAAACCCCACCGGTTCGTTGGCGAGAAACCCCCTGCTGCATCAGGGGGTTCTTTGTTGCTCCGGGTCGCCGGGCAGGCGTGTGGCGAGCAGGACAGTGAAAATCAGGGCCGGCCAGAAGTGGAGTTGGAGGCGGGGAAAACTTTCCAGCAGATTCTGAAGGTCGTACGGCATGACCAGAAAGACGGTGTAGTAGATCAGAAGCGTCAGGCCGATGGCGATGGCGCTGGTCATGGACGAGCGGCGATCGCTGGAGGCGTTGCGCAGCCCGGAAACGAGGGGCAAGGCGATAAGCAGGAGCAGCGCCGGCTGATTGGGAACGGGAACAGAAATGGGTAAGCCTGTGAATGGATGCCAGAAGTGCAAACCCAAGTCATACGTCAGGAGAAACTGGAGGATGGTCTGGTGACGTCCGGGATCGAACATCTTCTGGAAAACGGCGTGGGTTGAGGGCTGGTCGGCGACAAGATAGCTGGATCCGGCGAAGAACATCTTCTGGGCCACCAGGACCAGGAGGCAAGGGATGGCACCGGCGAGCAGGAACAGAACCGAGCGCGTTCGTAATGCCGCCTTCAGGCGGTTCATGGGGCCGCCCGAAGGCGGCGCTACATACCACGCGACGACGGCCATCGCGACAAGCAACGAGAGTGTCAATGGTTGGCCCTCATTCTTCACGATCAGGGCACACCCGACGATCACGCCGGCCAGAACCATGAGACGGATGCGGATGGGTTCAAAGCGGCCGGACATGGCAAGCACGACGATCGTCGCGAGGAAATAGAAAGACAGCGGAATGTCGGACATCTGAGCGCCGCCGTATTGCAGGAACGGCTCGTAGCTGACGAGCAGAATCACCGCAAGGCATGCCGGAATCAGACCCCGCAACCAGGCGAGGGACGCGAAAAGCAGAGCCGTGACGAGCGATGTGAAGGCAATGCTGACAAGTTGCGGGGCGAGGGTCGATTCGGTCTGAAGGTACGTCCACAAGCGGGCAACAGATGCAGGAATGAGTAGTGGATAGTCGGGATGGGAAAACCAGATGTGGCGGGAAAACATCGCCGTCCAGTCGGAACCGGACCGGAACAGAAAGCGGGCCTTGAGATTCCAGATGGCCCAGCCATCCCACGCGCCCAGCGGCTCGTAGCAGTCGCGAGCCAGGCAGATGCACAATGCGGCCGACACAATCAATGCACTCACGAGCAACAGCAGGCCGATGGACCACCGGCGCGTAGACGATGTGGAAGGTGGTGTAGCGCCGTTCGCCTCGGCCAATGGGAACACTGGCGGCGCCGTTTCAGCCGAAGCGCTCCTTCCTCCCCGTGCGCTTGGCTGCGCGGATCTGGCCGCGAGCCAGGCGAGCAATGGAATCAGCAGGCAATCCGCCAATTTGTACAAAATGCCGGCATGCGAGCAGGCCACGCGCCAGAGAAGATAGTTGACAGCCGCAACGGCCTGCCCGACACCCAGGGCAAGGCAGAGGCGAACGGCGAGCGCGGAACAATCGCCTCGATTCCGGCCATCGGGCCAGAGCATGCAGAGGATCATCCAGCCCGTAAAGAGGGTGGCCGCCATCGCGAGAAACGTCCAGGCGATGTTCACCGTCGCCTCCGCTGAACGATGGCTACGCCATCACCAAACCGACGCTGCACATGGAAGTTCCGCGTGCCGAGGAAGACGTCAAGGCGGGCATCGTCTTCGAAGGACGCGATGAGAATCTCCGGAGTATCAGCATCGATGACCAGCGTGGGCGCCAGCATCGACTGGGCCATCATGCGCTGCCCTGATTCGTGGTCATAAGAGGAGAGCCAGCCGACGGTCTTGAGGCCGCGCAGGTGAGGGCGGAGCAGGACATAACGACGAGCCATCTTGGAGAAGCGGTCCTGGCCGGCCTCCTGCCAGGGGGCGACGGTGATGTAACTCAACGGCCGCGTATCCTGAAACGTGCTTCCGACCACGATTGCGCCCGTGAGAACGATGGCAAGAACAAGCAGGATCCGGCCGCCACTGCGTAGCGGAGATTCGCCCGCGATGTTCTCCGGAGCCGCGGAAGGAGAGTTGGCTGGCGAGGGCATGGCGGCGTTATCCCAGAAACGGGCTCTTGCGAGGCATCTTCACCGACTGCACCAGCACCTGTCCCGGTGTTTGTGAGACGGACCCCGGGTCCTGCTTTCTGGTGGACATCGCCGACTCGTACAGCGCAAGCATCCGTGGCAGCACGACTTCCAGGCTGTAATTCTCGACGATCAATTGCTCCGCGGCTTTGCCCAGCGGGCGGAATTCGTCCGGATTCTCCAGCACCTTCACGGCCTTGTCGGCGAAATCCTCGGGACTGAAGAAGTCGGCCAGCAGGCCGTTTTCGCCCTCGCGAATCATCTCCTGCACCGGTCGCGTCCGTGAGCCCAGCACGACCGCACCACAACTCATCGCATCCATCATGCTCCACGACAACACGAAGGGCACCGTGAGATAGATGTGCAGATCGGTGCTGGCGAGCAGCCGCCCCAGTTCGATCTGTGGCAGGCGCCCGACGAAGACGAATTTGGAAAGATCGAATTTTTCCCGCGCCAGCACCCACTCCTTGAAGTTGGCGTAACCCTTGATGTAGTTCTCGTCGCCGCCGTAGCAGATGCGCTCCGAGCCGACGACGAAGAAGAGCACTTTCGGATAGCGCTGGGCGATGAGCCTGGCCGAGCGCATGAAGATGTCAAAGCCGCGCATCGACTCGAAGCCGCGGCTGACATAGGTCACCACCCGGACGTCCGGTGGCACATCAATGCCGGCGATGGTCCGCGGCACCCGCTTGGCCACCGGCGGGCGAAATTGGTCATGGTGGGAATGGTAGATCCCGCGGTCGATGCCGTCGAAGATCGCCTCCATTTTTGGCCAGTATTCCTGGGGGAACCGCGACCGCTGGAACTGGGTGGGGATGTACCCCCGGTCGCAGTTCTGGAGATCGAGCAGGATCATGGCGTTGCGGCATCGCGAGCGAAGGTAGTTCTGCTCGGGCACTTCCCAGCCCAGGTCGTGGCGGAAGTCCATGTCGCTGTCGGCGTCGTGCGCCCGATAGTAGAACTCGAACATGTTGATGATCGGCGTCCGCGGGAACAACTCGCGGAGAAAGAGCGTCGAGCCAAAACCGCTGTGGCCGACGACGAGGTCGGGCTGAATATCCGGCCGCTTCTTGAGCGTCTCGTAGACGGCCTCGCTGTGCCAGACGCAGTTCTCGAACGTGCGTGAGCAATAGTGATTGTGCTGCGTGGCGCCACCGGCGAGCTTGTAGGTGAGTTTCTCGATGCCCTCAACGATGCCCGGAGGCGTCTGGCTGACAAACGTGCAGCGCCAACCGAATTTCTGAACGAGATGCCGGGCAATGTGCCCGAACTGAGCGGGAAAGTTCTGATGGACGTAGAGCACATGCATATGGCACGTGCGTTTTCTTACATTGTGGCACAAATGTCAATGTCGCATAACCGACAGGCCGATAATGCGGCCTCGAGCGGCCGGTTACACGATGCACACGGCAGAACCTGCGCCTTCGATCTAAAGCCCACAGCCATCCCGCCGATATACAGATTGTAGAACCTGCGGGACCCTTGCAGCCGACATAACCCGACATCCGCGATTCTATAAAGGGAGAGACTGACATGAGCGACAAGATGAAGGATGTCCTGACAACGGGTGAGGTTGCGAGGATCTGCAATGTTGCACCGCGCACCGTGTCGAAATGGTTCGACTCCGGCACATTGCGTGGCTACCGGATTCCCGGTTCAAAAGACCGCCGGATTCCATTGAGCCAACTGATTCGCTTCATGAAGCACCACAATATGCCGCTCAACGGACTGATGACGGGCGCCAGGCGGGTTCTCATCGTCGACTCCGAACACGACATCGTCGAAGTACTCGAGAAAATCCTCGAAGGCGAGGCAAAGTACGAGGTGGAAACGGCCGCCAGCGGCTTCTCCGCCGGGCTGATCGCCGAGCGCTTCCGGCCGCATGTGCTGCTGCTGGACATGCATCTTTCCGACGTCGAGCCACACGAAGTATGCAAACAGGTCAGGGCAAACCCCGATCTGCAACTGACCAAGATCGTGGCCATGTCCGGCAAACTCTCTGACGAGGAAGTGCAGGGCCTGACGTCGCTTGGTTTCGACGCGTTCCTGCGCAAGCCGTTCCACATCCACCAGGTCATTGAAGCAGTTGAGGACGTGATGGCCGCGAGCTACTGAATAACACCGCAACCACGATACGCAGATGCAACACGAGGCCGCCCCGGAGGGGACGGCCTCTGTTGTTTAGACACTCACTCGCCTGTTCGTTGTCCCGCCTTCAGGCGGTCTGAAGAA
>JANYKD010000510.1 GCA_025361735.1 Phycisphaerales bacterium | reverse complement strand
CCCATGCCACCCATTCAACAATCCAGGAAGTTATTCCGGTCACATTGCTAAAGGCCCAGGCCTTCCTTTTCGTTGGCCGCAATTTTGAACACCTCGTTGAGCTTGGCGATTTCGAGAATGCCCCTGACCCGCGACTGAAGGGTGGTCAGGATCACCTTGCCGCCTTTGCCGATCTTCCGCAGTACTTCCACGAGGACAGCAATTGCGCTGCTGTCCATGTAGGGCACGTGCTCGAGATTGAGCACCATGCGCTTGGGCTTGTACCGGGCGATCAGCTCCATCAGCTCCTTGCGCAACTGCGGGCTGTTGTGCATATCCACCTCACCGGCGACGGCGGCGACAACGGCGTCGCCATCGTTCCGTGAGGATTCGACCAGTTGAACCTCGGACTGATGATCTGACATAATTATCAACCTGCTCTCTTTCGATCGTGTTCGTTGTGGCCGCAAGCGCCCGGACCATGGTCCAGCCGCCGGCTCATCTTCAGCAACATCCCATCCTCCTGCGGGCAGAACTCGACATTGTCCATCAACTGCTTGAGGCAGACGAGTCCAATGCCGCCGGGTTCCAGACGGTCACGTTTGCTCTGGGGCAGGTTCAACGGATTGACTCCGTTGCCCCAATCGCGGAGCCAGATGTGAACAGCCTGGTCGTCGAACTTCGCGTCCAGGCGCATCGGCTGTTCCTTGTCGCCCTTGTAGGCATGGCGGATGACGTTGGCCATTGCTTCGTTGACGACCAGGCCGATCTCGTGCCAGCTTGCTTCGGCGAACCCGCAGGTCTGGCAGAGGGATTCAACGGCCTTGCGGGCCTGGGCCAGATTTGCAGGGTTGGAACTGACTTCCATGTGCAGTTCGCGCGACTCTTGTTCACCGTTTGGGCCAATCATATCGCGGCCTCCATGAGACCCACTGACTGTCAATTGCCATTAACAACCGCCGGACGGGTCGCTGGCGTGCCGTCGGGCTGCTGGGTCAGCAACCATTGCCGCCAGCGCTCGACCGCCTTGGCCCGTTCGGCCCGATCATCGTAGTAGTGATACCCGAAATCGTCACCGGCCATCTGTTTGAGCGCCTCGATGGCGTAGAAACGGATGGCACCATCTTCATCCGTGAGTTGATCGACAAGCGGCGCAGCCTCGGCGAGGTTCTTGTCGACGGCGGCGCGTTTGATGGCGGGAATCTTGACGGCCGGGTTCTCGTCGAGAATCCCCAGTTTGCTGGACGGAGGCTGGGCGCAGCCGCCGCCGCACGCAAACGCGACAGCGGCACCCATGGCCGCCCGCGTCAAGACAACCGCGTTGTGCCCGCGATCACTCATCATATTCCGATCCGCTGGTGCTCCGTCACTTTCGACCTGTTGGACACACGGTGGGACAGACCGTCTTGTCTGCCGTTTCGTCCATCGCGTGTTCCATGACAGAACGCTAACGCCAGCCGGGGCGTCAGTCTATCGCAACTACCCCGCCATGAGCAAACGTGGAATTGCAGCGGACTTTTCATTCATCCGTCGAATCGTCGTCGCTGTCCGAAGTGTCGTCCGCGTGCGTCGAGTCCGGCTGCTTGGGCTTGGACTCGCGGGCGGCGCGCTGGAGCTGTTTGAGCTCCTTGGGGGTCAGTTCGCGGAACTTGCCGGGGGGCAGGTTGTCGAGCAGGAGCGGGCCGAAACGGATGCGGACCAGTTCACGCACCTTGTGGCCGAGTTTGGCGAGAACGCGGCGAATCTGCCGGTTGCGGCCTTCCTGGATGGCGATCTCCAGGACCGTGCCGGTGGGACTGCGGCTGATGAGTTTGGCCTGGGTCGGGCCGGTTTTGTGGCCGCGGCCGGTCTTCGGGTCGGCGAGCCAGATGCCGCCGACGCGGAGTTGTTCGAGCGTCTCGGGCGACATGGCGCGATCAACGGTGACGCGATCGGTCTTGGTAACGCCATAGCGCGGATGAGTCAGGCGGTTGGTCAGTTCGCCGTCATTGGTCAGGAGCAGCAGGCCCTTGGAATCGGCGTCGAGCCGGCCGACGGGATACAGCCGCGCTTTCAGCTCTTTCGGCAGCAGATCGACGGCCCGTCGCTGAGCGCCTTGGGCGACGTTGGTGCAGACAACGCCCACGGGCTTGTTCAGGACGATGTACAAACGCTGGGCGGTCTCGGTGGGGCGAAGGCGGATGGGTTCGCCATCGACGATGACCCGGTCCTTGGCCGGGTCAACAAGAATCGGCAGGGTGCGGACGAGGTGGCCGTTGACGCTGATGCGTCCTTCGAGAACCATGGCCTCGATCTGGCGGCGCGACCCCACGCCGGCGTTGCCAAGGAGTTTTTGGATGCGTTCTTTCATACGCCCATTGATATACTCGATTTCGTGGTCCCAAGCACGCCGAAAGGCGCACTCCGTCTGTAACTGACGGTCGGGCGTTGGCAAATGACCGGGGAAATGATAGTGTGCCGTTACGTGTCGGCGGACGGCGCTGACGTAGCGGGTGATGACGCGAGGAGAAATCGGGAGGTCACAAGGGATGAAGGGGTTTGAGTCTGCTATTCTCGCCAACGCGTTTCGCGTGCTCGGATTGCCAGCCGACGCACCGCAGAACGCCGTGGACGAAGCCGCTCGGCGGATGCGCATCTGGAGTGATCCAAGCCGCGTGCCACCGACGTCATGGGATGTTGCCTGGCTTGGGCCGGTTGGCCGGGCTCGGCCGCAGATCGAGCAGGCGGTTGCGCGTCTGGCCGACCCTCGCGTGCGTCTTCGGGAACGGTTGCTCTGGTTCATTGGACCATGTCCGGCGGCAGAGGTGACCGAAGGGGAATTAGCGCGAATTGTCGCGGAAGCCGCACAGGATGGAGATGTGGCGGCCGCGCACGATCACGGGCTTGCGGCACTGGTTCTGGCTTGCAGGATTGACCCGCTGGCAACGGACACAGATCGCTGGAACCAGGTGGTGGCCGTGCTGCGCGGTGTGGGGCAGTCGGAGGCTCTGGTGCGGCGCCTGACGGCAATCGAACAGGAAGGCGATTTCGAGCGGCGCACCGACGAGCAGGAGATCGTCGATGCGGTGCGGCAGTTTCCATCCTTGGCGGCTGAAGTGCTGGTAGCGGCAGCGCACAGTGCCGCCGAGGGCGACGACGCGGCGGCCGCAGTACGCGTCTCGCGGCTCCTGCTGCCGCTGGATCGGAAAGAGACGGGGCGGATCCTGGACCGCATCGAGGAAGTCGTGGAGAGCCGGTGCCGATTGCTGGCCGAGGACCTGCAACGGGATATTCGCTGCGAAGGCAAACCGGGGCTGTACTTCAAGGCACAGAACCTGGGCGTCGCCCAGGCCGGGGAGAAGACCTTTCGGGAGACGATCTACGCAGTGTTTCAGCAGCTCGTGGAGTTGGGCGCATCGGAGGCAGACCGCCAGGACCGATGCCGTCTGCCGGTGGCCCATGCAGGGTGGATCCTCGGAGAATGCTGGTACTGGGCCGGAGAGAACGAACGCGCCAGGCAAATGTTCGTGGAGATGAAGTCGCTGGCCGCGGGCACGCGCATGGAGCAGGCGATTGCCGGCCGGCTGGCGGCCCTGGAGAGCGAATTGGCCCAGGAGCGGCGAGCCGTGGAGATGGCGGCCGGCATGGGAATCATGGACCTGGACAGCCAGGTGGTCGTGACGTCGGAGCGTGGGGCACACGGCGGAACGTCACCATCGCGCGTCAAATACAACCCGCCGGCGGCGAGATGGCCACAGGCGAGCAGCAGTAACGGCTCCAAGGCGGGAGTCATTGCCCTGCTCGTACTCGTGTCGGCCGTATTACGGGCCTTGTTCTCGACTCCCACGATGCCATCGCCGCGGAATTCCACGCCGTCTCCCTACCCAGATCCATCATGGGCGTACACGCGGAGGAATCTGCGGCAAACCGATGCCGTGCGGCCCGCCCCGCCGCCGCAGGAGACTCCGTCGTATGAATTGTTCCCGCGGACCCCGCCCCAGAGAGGCGGTGCTGGTAATCCATCGCCCAATCGGCCACCGGCTCGATTACCTGACCTGGACCAGGTTACCAGCTTCTTTACGCCCCAGGCACGCCCCGCGGCGACGCGCCCAAGCGAGCCTTCGCCGACGCAGGGCGCGTCAGCACCCGGCCGGTACACCGGTGTTAACCTCCCGCTGCGGCCTCGTCCGGCGGCACCATCCGCTCCGGACCTGACCGGTGGCTTCTTCAAGTTCGACAAAGAGGATCCGCCCAAGCCGCCCACAAATTAGCCGCAGGCGATTCACTACTCTACGCAGGTTTGTTTTATGGCTGTATTAGATCACAACCAGGAGTTCGTGCAGATATCCGTGTCGGCGATCGCCGAACTGGCGATCGAGCACTGGCGGCTGGCACAATCGTTGGCCGGGTTACCGGGCGGTGGACCGGCGCCGGCCCGGCACGCGGCCAGGCGAATCGGCGATCACCTCGCCAAGCTCCGTGTTGAGACCTGCGGGCTGGACGGCCGGCCGTACGACCCCGGCATGGCAGCCCGCGTCATCGACGCGGTCGAAGATCTGACACTCGCGCCGGGCGAAGTCTGTGTCATGGAAACACTCTCGCCACAGGTGCTCATCGACGGGCGTGTGGTACGGGCGGCGGAAGTTGTGACGCGGTCAGGGCCCAAAGGGAAATGAGCAGTATGTCCGACACCATCGACTTTGGCATCGACCTGGGAACGACCAATTCCTCCATCGCCCGTTGCCATGGCGGCGAGATCACGGTGCTGCGCAACGCGGATGGATCCACAACGACGCCATCTGTGGTGCATATCGCAGCCTCGGGGCGGATGCTGGCAGGACAGAAGGCGTATGACGCGTGGGTACAGGATCCGGAGAACACGCAGGCGGAGTTCAAACGCTGGATGGGGTTCAAGGATGAACTGGTGTTCCCGGCTTCCGGACGGAAGATGACGGCGGAATTGCTGTCGGCGGAAGTGCTCAAGTCGCTGCTGGCGGATGTGCAGTCGGCCGGGCATGACCGGCTGTCGGCGGCCGTGATCACGGTTCCGGCGGCCTTCGGGTCGCTGCAGTGCGATGCCACCGGCAAGGCGGCGAAACTCGCCGGCCTTGATGATTGCCCGCTGTTGCAGGAGCCGATTGCGGCGGCCATTGCCTATGGCGCGATGCCGGGATCGGAGAACCAGCGCTGGATGGTCTTCGACCTCGGCGGCGGCACGCTCGATATCGCGATCGTCTCCACGCGGAACGGCCGACTGGCGATCCTCGACCACCAGGGGGACAACCGGCTCGGCGGCAAGGATATCGACAAGCTGCTATCGGAGACGCTGCTGCTGCCACCGCTGGCTGCCACGTTTCATCTGCCCAAGGCGGCGGATCGGCCGGCTGAATACCGTCGCCTGATCCGCGGGCTCACGCGGGCCGCGGAGCGGGCGAAGATCGCGCTGTCGCAGCAGGAGGAAGCCGTCGTTGAACTGTTCGATCTGGGCCAGGATCTGGACGGCCGGGCCATCGAGTTGTCGTTGACACTCAAGCGCGGCGAGATGGAAACGAATATCCAGCCGATTATCGAGCGCTGCGTCACCCTGGCGCAGCGAGCCCTGCGCGGCGCGAGGCTCAGTGGGAAGGACCTGGATCGCATCCTGCTTGTCGGCGGCCCGACGCGCATGCCGTGTGTGCGCGCGGCGCTGGAGAGCAACGTTGGCGCAAAGCTCGACGATTCGCAGGATCCGATGACCGTGGTTGCCAGCGGAGCCGCACTGTACGCCTCGATGCTGCCGAGAACGGCGTTGGCACTGCGCCCGGCTTCCGCGGCGCCCGTGGGGACGGTGACCATCGACTTGTCGTACGAGCGAGCCAGCGGCACACCGATGTCGCCGGTCGTCGGCGTCGTGCCGGCCGAGTCGCCCGTACACGAGGTGCGCATCGACAGCGAGGGCAACCAGTGGAGCAGCGGCTGGATGCCGCTGAAGGGAGGCTGTTTCCAGGTGGATGTCATGCTCTCGGGGCGCGGGCCGGTGACGCGGTTCTCGGTCTCGGCACGGACGGGCAGCGGAGAACCGGTCAAGGTAACACCCGATCATTTTGCCGTCGCGTTCATGCTGCCGATGTCGGCGCCGCCACTGCCACACACGCTGGCCGTCGAGCTCAGTTCACGAGACGGGGAGATGGCGTTCGATCCCGTGTTCCGTCGCGGAACGCCGCTGCCGGCGGAGGCACGCCGGACCTACCGCGCCGACCAGACGTTGCGGCCGAGCGATCCGCGGACGTCGCTGCCGATCAAGTTCTGGGAGATCGAAATTTCGGATGACACGCGCGAGCGCTGGTGGGCCGGTGCGGTGCAGATCCGCGCCGATCGCGTTCGCCGGCCTGTGCCCGAAGGATCGGAGATCGAGCTGACCATCCGCATCGATGCCTCGCGGAAACTCAGCGTGGAGGCTTTCATTCCGTTGCTCAACCAGGGCTTTACCGAGGAAGTCTACCTGCCCGATCCGCCCAGGGCGCGGTCTCAGTTGCAACAGCAGCTCGACCTGTGTTTCGAGCGCGTGCAGCGGCTGCAAAGCGACGTCTACGAAGCGGATCGCGATGACCTCGTCGAACGGGCCAGGCAGGTGCAACTCTCACTTGAGTCGATCGCTGAACAGGCCGCGGAGGACGAACGGCGACAGGTCGATCCCGACGCGGCGCTGGAGCCCGTGGAATCCCTGCGGCGGATTCGCATACGGCTCTCGCAGCTTGAAGAGCAGCTCGAGGCCAGTGGGCCGGTGAGCTTCGCGCGGCAACTCCGGGGCGAGGCGCGGTGGACGGATCAGGTGGCTCAGCATTGCGGGTCGCCGGCCGACGCAGCCGAAATGCAGCGGCTGCGGGAAAAACTGGAGAAGTACATCGAACAGGATGACCAGCGCGGCATGCGCTGGGCGCAGGGCCAGATGCGCAATCTCCGCGGCGTGCTGCTGGAGAACCAGGCATGGTTCTGGCTCAACGTGCTTCGATACCTCCGCGAACCGGGACGACATTTTGCCAACCGCAAAGAGGCGGACATCTGGATTGCCCGCGCCGAACAGGCGGAACAGCAGCAGAACCTTGCCGCCCTGCGCGATGCCGTCTGCCGGCTCTGGGAGATGCAGACGCCGGATCAGGTCGAGTTGTCCAAGCAGCAGGCGATGCAGTCGGGATTGCGCGGCGGGTGACCCGGTTGAATGCCTGTACGGGTCCTGATGAGCATTGCTGGAGACGAGCCTGCAAGCAGGGCCGGCATCTCGTCGGCCTTCGTGAAACACGAATCATCTGGTATTCCAGGCCAGCGAGAACTTGGCCTTACGTTGGCCGTTGGGGAAAGGTCACTTCCAGCCAGACACATTTGGAGAGCGTTTTGATAATTGGATTCTTCATCTCGGCCGGAAGCAGCAGCGTATCCCCCCTGCCAAACCGAACGGGGTCTTTCAGGTCATTGACGCGGATCTCGGCGTTGCCCTCGAGCATGATCCAGACCACGGGCTGATCGTAGGGTACGAGTTCCTCGACGCCCTCAACGAATCGCACCTTCTCGATGATGAAATCCTCGCAGGCGAGAAGGCGGGTGACGGTGGTGAAGAGGCCGGCAACGTGGGAGCGAGGCTGTGGCTTGGCCGGCGGTACGCCGAATCGGATCTTGCCGAGCGCCAAGGCATCGGGCACATCATGCGAGCCCGGCCATTCCCCGGTTGCCTGAATCTCGGCCGCGAGCAGGCCGGCGCCAATTGCGTAGACCGTGCCCGGCGGCAGGAGCAGGCACTGGCCCGCCTTGATTGGCAGCCGGTCGCACATTGCGTCGGTCGTCCTTGCGGCGATGGCCTCTTTGAATTGCGACTCGGTGACGTGTGGCGCAAGCCGCCGCACCAATCCAGCACCAGGCTCGGTGCGAATCGCGTACAGCGCCATCGTGGTGACATTCACGCGCAGGCCGGTGTCCTCGCGCGCATCGACGAAACCCACATGCACGGGAAACTGGCCGCCGGGGGTAGTCAGCGGAACATCGCCATGCACGGCCCGGCCGAGGTCCGCGATGATTTCGTGCAGTGTCTGATTGGCCAAAGGCCCGTTGGCAACGACGGACGATGGGCGGTCGGTGCGCCCGCCTATGACCCCGGGCGGATAGTCGACGAGCCCCCAGGACTCGGCGACGGTCTGGCCGGCCGGAATCTGCGCGCCCATGAATTCCGCAAGCTGGTGGCCGCCCCAGGGATGGCTACCCATGACCGGCAGGCATTTCAGGGGATAGAGCATGTCCGCATGTTAACAACCAACTAAGTTGTTGCCAGCGAGGTGGGAATTGCATACGCTGTGGGAATACTCGCAGCAAGGAGGCAGCGATCCATTCCACTGAAGTGAAGACATCGGTTGCGAAACTGCACGACGGGCATCGGAAGTACTTCGTCGTGGACACGAACGTCCTGCTCCACAACCCCAACGCCATATTCCTCTTCGCCGATAACGAGGTGATCATCCCCTTCGACGTCATCGAAGAGCTCGACACGTTCAAGACCAGCACGGACGACCTGGGCCGGAATGCCCGCACGGTCATCCGCCACCTGGACCGGCTGCGCGAGTCGGGCAGTCTGCACGAGGGCGTGGACGTGCCGCAAACGGGCGGCCGGCTGCGGATCATCCTCGACGAGAACCTGCCGCTCTGCCCCGGACTGACGGCCAACACGGCCGACAACCGCATCATCAGCTGCGCCTACAAGCTGTTTAAGGACGGCAAGCCGGTCGTCTTCATCTCCAAGGACATCAACGCCCGCATCAAGTCCGACACGATGGGCATCACCACCGAGGACTTCGAGGCGCAGAAGGTGGACTTTGAACGCCTGTACACGGGCTACCGTGAGTTGACGGTTCCCGGGGCGCAGATCGACCTGCTCTATTCACAAAAACAGTTGAAGCTCGAAACCGAGACACCGCTGTTCGCCAACGAGTTCGTGCTGCTGCGTGATCAGATGGACGACAGCCATACGGCACTGGCGAGGCAGAAACCGGACATCAGCGCGATCGTGCCCGTGCGGCCGAGGCGCTCGCCGGTTTTCGGGATCCTGCCGCGGAATCTGCAGCAGACGATGGCGCTGGACCTGCTGCTCGATGACAGCGTGAAGATGGTGACCC
This sequence comes from Phycisphaerales bacterium, assembly GCA_025361735.1. GTDB lineage: Bacteria > Planctomycetota > Phycisphaerae > Tepidisphaerales > Tepidisphaeraceae > JANYKD01. The sequence continues at coordinate 635 of JANYKD010000510.1, read as the reverse complement.
TGATCGGGTCGGCCGGCACGGGCAAGACGCTGCTGGCGCTGGCTGCCGGCATGAGCAAGACCCTCAACGAGCAGGTGTACCAGAAACTGCTGTGCGCCCGGCCGATCATGCCGCTGGGCCGCGACATCGGCTACCTGCCCGGCGACAAGGACCAGAAGCTCACGGCGTGGATGCAGCCGATTTTCGACAACATGTCATACCTGCTGTCCAACCGCCTGAACAGCGAGGGAGCCGGATCGCACGGACAGCAATCGACCGTGGAACAGCGCATCCAACAACTCGTGGAATCAGGGCAGGTCGTTCTGGAACCGCTGACCTACATCCGCGGCCGGTCCATCCCGCACCAGTTCATGATCGTCGATGAATCGCAGAACCTGACGCCGCACGAAGTGAAGACGATCGCCTCGCGCGTCGGCGAGGGCACCAAGCTCGTGCTGACGGGTGATGCGTCGCAGATCGACAACCCCTACCTGGACAGTTCATCGAACGGGCTGTCGTACCTGGTCGAGCGCATGAAAGGCCGCGGCATTGTCGGCCATGTGACCCTAGCCAAGAGCGAGCGATCGGAACTGGCCTCGCTGATTGCGGAAGTGCTGTGAGGTCACTCGGGTGCTTGTTCGTAGTCCCGCCTTCAG
>JANYKD010000497.1 GCA_025361735.1 Phycisphaerales bacterium | reverse complement strand
GGTATACCCGGCCACGATCGCCTGCATTCCACAACGTCCACCGCCGTTCCCCCGGCCCTCCCACGCCCACCACGGCGACAGCCGTTCAGCCCAACCGAGTTTTCACGGCGGAGTACCGCCCTGAAAACTCATAATCGTTATAACCGTGTAAACCGTCGCATGTAATGCTCCGATGCACATGACGTGACCTGTGGCGTCTTGCTTGGATAATGCATGAAAGGGACACGGTTTATTCTGGTGGCAGCGGGATCGCTCCTCGCCGTGGCGACGGCAGGCGCGATGATCGGCATGCCGACCGCTCCGGATGGCAGGCCGCCGGGGCCGCTTTCCGCTGTGATTCCCTGGGTCATCTGGGTCTGCATCTGCGCCGCCACCACGCTCATGATGTTCCTGCTCCTGAGGCTCCGGCGCCTGAACGATCACCTCGAACAACTCGCAAAAAGCCGGCCGTTTGGCGTTCACCTCGACGAGGAGAGCCGCACCGATGAAATTGGTCGGCTGGCCAGAGTGTTCAACGAGTTATCCAGCGCCGCCGGTCTGCAGGTGCAAACGCTCGAACATGCCAACGAAGAACTGACCTGCAAAATCGAAAGACTCGCGCACGAGGCCCGCCACGATCCGCTGACCGGCCTGCCCAACCGGATGGTGCTCGAAGAGCAGACCGACCGGGCCCTGGCCATCGGACGTCGCGACGGCAAGCCCGTGGCACTGCTGCTGATCGACATCGACGGCTTCACTCGCGTGAACGACTCACTCGGCCACTCCGCCGGCGACGAACTGCTCTCACAGGTTGCCAGACGGTTCGTTTCCTGCACGCGGGAGACCGACACGCTGACCCGCGTCGGAGCTGATGAATTCGCCGTCGTCCTGCCCTCGCTCCCGGAAGCAAAGGTAGCCTGCCGCGTCGCTCAGAAGCTCATGCGAGCCATGGAAAACCCGCTGACGATCAAGGGCCGCGAGCTGTTCGTGACCATAGCGGTCGGCATCGCCGTCTATCCGCAGGACGGCGAGGATGCCGGCTCGCTCACCCGGGCGGCCGACGCGGCGCTCTACCTCGCGAAACAGGCCGGCAGAAACCAGTTCCGCATGTTCGCGCAAAAGATGAACGATGCTGCCGTGGAACGTCTGGAGATGGAAACGCGTCTGCGACGGGCCATCGAGAACGAGGAGCTCTCGGCGGCGTATCAACCCAAGATCGACCGCAACGGCGAGGTATTCGGGCTGGAGGCGCTGGCACGCTGGAACAACCCCGTGCTTGGATCAGTCCCGCCGCTGAAGTTTGTCCCCCTGGCCGAGGAATGCGGCCTGATTACCTCAATCGGCGAGTGGATGCTCGAACAGGCCTGCCGGCAGATGATGGACTGGCTCGCTCGTGGAATCGACGTGGGCAGCATGGCTGTGAACGCGTCCGTTCGCCAGTTCTCGCAGCCGGGTTTCGTGGGCTTTGTCGAACGGACTCTGAAAGAGACCGGACTGGATCCGCACCGGCTGGAGATCGAAATCACCGAGAGCCTGCTGATGTCCGATCCGGAGGAAACGGCCGCCAAGTTGCAGCAACTGCGGGGATTGGGCGTGACTGTGGCGATCGACGATTTTGGAACGGGGTATTCCTCGCTGGCCTATCTGCACCGGCTGCCGATTGACACTCTGAAGATTGACCGGTCGTTCGTGTGCAACATGGGGGAGAAGGCCGCGATCATCCGCACCATCGTTTCGCTGGCCAAGAGCCTGGAGATGAAGGTGGTCGCCGAGGGTGTGGAAACGATCGAGCAACGCGAACTCCTGCTGCGGGTCGGGTGTGATGGCATGCAGGGATATCTTTTCGCCAAGCCGCTCAAGCCCGACGAGGTTGTCGCTTACGTGGAGCGGGATCGCTCGCTGGCACAAAGCGCCTGAGAGTTTTGCGCCAAGCCTGTCCGTCAGCCCGCGCCGTGGTAGAATACCCGGCAGTCATGGCAAAACGAGATTACTACGAAGTGTTGGGGGTCGCGAAGAACGCGGCGGCGGACGATATCAAAAAAGCCCACCGGCGGCTGGCCCGCCAGTTTCACCCGGACGCCAACAAGGGCAAACCCCACACCGAGGAGAAGTTCAAGGAAATCCAGGAAGCATACGACGTCCTGTCCGACGCGGAGAAGCGGGCCAAGTACGACCAGTTCGGCCACGCCGGCGTCGGCGCAGGCGCTCCGGGAGCCGACCCCTTCGAGTCGTTCCGCCGCGCCCAGGCGGGCCGCGGCGGACCGGGCCGGTCTTCGTGGAACGCAGGCCCCAACGTGTCCGTCGAGGACTTTGACTTCGGTGGCGCCGGTGGCGGCGGCTGGAACGACATCTTCGAGCAGGTCTTCAGTCAAGGCGGTCGTCCTGGCGGTCGCGCCGGACGTGGCAGGGCCCGGGCCGAACCGCCGGTCAATGTCGATGTCGAGCACACGGTCACGATCACGTTCGAGCAGGCGGCCCGCGGCACGACCCTGCCGTTGCAGATCAATCGCGACGGCCGCATCGAGACCATCGATGTGAAAGTACCCGCAGGCGTGAAGGATGGCAGCCGCATCCGTCTGCGCGGCAAGGGCGGATACGCGGGTGGCCAGCACGGCGATCTCTACATCACGACCAAGGTTGAGCCCCATCCCTGGTTCCGCCGCGAGGAACTCGATCTCTATCTCGACCTGCCCGTCAGCCTCTACGAGGCCATGCTGGGCGCAAAGGTGGAGGCACCCACGCTGGATGGCCCGGTTTCACTGACAATTCCGGCCGGTACCAGCAGCGGCGCGAAGTTGCGAATCCGCGGCCGCGGTGTCGAACGCGCCGGCCAGCGGGGCGATCAGTTTGTCGTTGTCCGCGTGATGGTGCCCAAGGAACTGGACGCCGAGGACAAACGCATGATCGAGCAAATCGCCCACAAGCATCCGTTGGAACCGCGCACCGACCTGAGGTGGTGACCGATGACGCAGGATGACAAAGGACGCGGCACGAGGATCATCACGACGGTGGCGGTGTTTCTCTGCGCGGCCGCGGCACTGGTGTTGCTCGTATCGCATCGCTACCTGTTGCCGGCGCTGGCCGCCGCCAAGGGCGCCGACCCCGCCGCCCGCAAACAACTGGCGGCCATCTCCTCACTGGTGCTGATTGCCGTGTTGGTCTGTCTGCTGGGGATGCTGATCGTGCTCTTCCGCCCGGGCCGCATGTTCCTGCCGCGGAAGACCGAGCCGCGAACCCGGACCAAGTACGTCGACGCCTGGGCCGAAGCCGGCAAGCGGATGCAGCCGACGGATGATAGCAACGATGAGGAGGAACAGGAATCGCAATGAAAAATGCAAAGTGAAAAATGCAAAATGAAGACCAACGCATGGTTCTCATTTTGCACTCTTCATTTTGCACTTTGCATTTGGCCCCTCATCGCCAACCGCCAACACCCCTCCTATCATTCCCGGCAATAGGAGAGATCAGGACCATGACGCATCCCACGCCCGCCACGCTTGGACAACTCAAAGCCACGGGCTATGCGCCCTGTTCGGTCAAGGATGAACTCCGCCGCAATCTCATCCGCAAGCTCAAGGCCGGTGAGGAACTCTTTCCGGGGATCATCGGTTATCGCGATAGCGTCATCCCGCAGATCGTGAACGGGATACTTTCCCGGCACGATCTGCTCTTTCTCGGGTTGCGCGGACAGGCCAAGACGCGTATTTTGCGGATGCTCCCCGACCTGCTCGACGACTGGATACCCACACTGGCCGGGGTCGAGATCAACGACGACCCGGTCGCGCCGGGCACTCGACAGGGCCGGCGGATTGTCGCCGAGCAGGGCGACGACGCGAAGCTCGAGTGGGTCCATCGCGCGGACCGCTACCACGAGAAGCTCGCCACGCCCGACGTGACCATCGCCGACCTGGTCGGCGAAGTGGATCTGATCAAGCACGCCGAGGGACGCTATCTGTCGGATGAATCGACGATGCACTATGGGCTGATTCCCCGATCCAACCGGGGCATCTTCGCGATCAATGAACTGCCCGACCTGGCGCCGCGAATCCAGGTGGGCCTGTTCAACGTGCTGGAAGAACGCGACGTGCAGATTCGCGGCTATCCCATCCGGCTGAACCTGGACGTGTGCCTGGTCTTCTCGGCCAATCCCGAAGATTACACCAATCGCGGCCGGATCGTCACGCCGCTGAAAGACCGCATCGGCACCGTGGTCCGCACACACTATCCGCAGACCATCGACGAGGGCATCCGCATCGCGACCGACAATGCCTGGCTCGAGCGAGGCGACACCGGCAGCAGCAGCGGCGTGGTCGTGAACATGCCGCGGTTCATGGCCGAGGTGGTCGAGGACATCGTCCGCCTGGCGCGGTCGTCGCCGCACGTCTCGCAGTCGTCGGGCGTATCGGTGCGGACGAGCATCAGCAATCTGGAGACGGTGACAAGCTCGGCCGAGCGTCGCGGCATCATCTCGGGCGAAAGCCGCGTGGTGCCGCGGATGTGCGACCTCTATCACCTGGTGGCATCGTGCCGCGGCAAGATCGAGATGACCCTCGCCGAGGAAGACGGCGCCGAGGACAAGCTGATCCAGTCGCTGACCGGCGAGGCCGTCAAGACGGTCTTCGCACACTACGCGAAAATCGAGCGGTTCGAGGGCATTGCCGAGCAGTTCAAGAGCAACCTGACATTCCCGGCCGGCGACGACCTGACCGCGGCCGAGTTTGTCGCAAATATGAAGCAGCTCAAGGGTTTGAACAATGGAGCGGCGCAACTGGCACGGGAGATGGAACTGGATGAGAACGACGACGCGATCATCGCCAGCCTGGGCG
>JANYKD010000494.1 GCA_025361735.1 Phycisphaerales bacterium | reverse complement strand
GGTATACCCGGCCACGATCGCCTGCATTCCACAACGTCCACCGCCGTTCCCCCGGCCCTCCCACGCCCACCACGGCGACAGCCGTTCAGCCCAACCGAGTTTTCACGGCGGAGTACCGCCCTGAAAACTCATAATCGTTATGGGTTGTTTCTATGTCGCTTCCGGGTCGATTTTACCTCTGTTTTTTCCGCCCGAGCCGCCACTGCCAAAATCGCAACTCCGTTTAAATGAACAACTTATGACGTCAGGCTCCTCAGTGAAATGCGATGAATTTAACTTTTTTGCAGCCACCGCCCTCCCGATTGACTCCAGGCTTTCCCAAATTAACGTTTGTCTCCATTGCTACCCTGGCCCAAACTAACTCGCCTCCCCCGACCGTCTCCATTTTGCACTTTGCATTTTACATTTTACATTCCGCCGCCTCTTCCACTTTCCATTTCCAATTTTCCCCTCCTCTGTCCGTTTAGCGTCTTGTCGGTGATAATGGCCGGCCGATCGCACATTCGGAGACAAATAATGACCGCCCGCTTCAAAGCAACCCCGCTTCTCCTGGCATCCCTGATCACGTTTCTCGCCGCCGCGGCCGAGCCGGTCACACAACCCGCCACCCGGCCGACCACGCAACCGGCGCCCCGGACCGCCGCCGACCTCTTCCAGCGGACGGCCGTCTGGAATATCCACCTGCAGTTCACGCCCGAGCAGTGGAATGCCATGGAGCCGAAGAACAGCCTTCCCGCCTTCGGTGGCCCAGGGCGCCAGCCTGGAGGTCCCGGTGGACCTGGCGGACCCGGAGGCCCCGGTGGACCTGGGAACCCGGGCGCGCCGATCCGCCCCAGCGACTTCGGACCCGGCAGTTTCCTCACGCCGGCCTTTTTTAAAGCGGGTGACCAGAACAAGGACGGCAAACTCTCCAGCGATGAATTCCAATCGCTGGCCGAAAAATGGTTCACCGCCTGGGACAAGGACAAGCTCGGCCACCTCAATGCCGACCAGCTTCGTGCCGGCCTCAACACCGTGCTGTCCGGGCCGGGCGGCATGGGACGCGGCCCCGGCCTGCAGGGCGCTGAGGGCCAGCGCAACGGCCTGGCGTCCGCGGCCGGAATCGAGTTTGAATATGTCCACGCTGACCTGGAATTCAACGGCCAGACGCTTCGCGATGTGGGCATCCGCTACAAAGGCAACGGCACCTGGATGCAGTCCCGCTTCCAGCTCAAGCGATCCTTCAAGATCGAAACCAACAAGTACATCAAAGGCCAGAAGATCGCGGGCATTACCAAGATCAATCTGCACACGAACGTCACTGACAACAGTTGGATGAACGAGATCCTCTCGTATCAGCTCTACCGCGACGCCGCCGTGCCTGCCTCGCGCACCGCGTATGCCCGCGTCTATGTCACCGTCCCCGGCAAGCACGATCACCAGTACTTCGGCCTTTACTCCATCGTCGAGAACATCGACGACAACTTTGCCGTCGATCGATTCGGTACGAAGAAAGGCACCATCCTCAAGCCTGTCACTCCCGACCTTTTCGCCGATCTTGGCGACGACTGGGCCGACTATAACCAGATCTACGACCCCAAGACCCAGCTCACCGAAAAAGAGCAGCGTCGCATCATTGAGTTCTGCCGTGTGTTGACCAGCGCCAATGACGCCGACTTTGCCGCCAAACTCCCCGGCTATCTCGACCTTGACGAATTCGCCCGCTACATGGCCGCCACCGTGTACCTGTCCACGCTCGACAGTCTCCTCGCACTCGGCCAGAACTACTATGTCTACCTTGACCACAAGAGCCAGAAGTTCCAGTTCATGCCCTGGGATCTCGACCATTCCTTCGGCCAGTTTCCCATGATCGGCAGCCAGGAACAACGCGAGAACCTCAGCATCCATCGCCCCTGGCGCGGCGAGAATCGCTTCCTGGAACGCGTCTTCAAGGTCGATGCCTTCAAGAAGCTCTATCTCGCCAGGCTCGACGAATTCAGCAAATCCATCTTCAAGCCCGAACGCTTCCACCAACAGGTCGACGAGACGGCCGCCGCCATCCGCCCGGCCATTCGGGATGAGTCGGCATTCCTGCTCGGCCGCTTCGACAATCTGGTCGCCGGCACAGCCCAAGACCCCAATCGCCCCGACAACCCGCCCGGTGGCGGGCGGCCCGGCCGGGGCGGCTTCGGTCCACCGCGTGGTTTCGGCCAGTTCAAGCCCATCAAGGCATTTGTGATCCCTCGCTCGCAGTCCATTCTCGACCAACTCGCCGGCAAATCCCCGGGCCAGACACTCGACAACTTCGGCGGCCGTGGCGGACGCGGTGGTCCCGGCGGCCCGGGCGGCCCCGGTGGTCCCGGACTGTTCAGCCCCGCCAATCTCGTCGCGCCTACGTTCATGATCGCCTTGGACACCAACAAGGATGGCCAGATCACCCGCGACGAGTTCATGCAGGGTTTTGCTCGCTGGTTCCAATCCTGGAACACCGACAAGACTGGCCAATTGACTGAAGATCAGCTCCGCACCGGCCTCAACCAGGTCATCCCCAACTCCCGTCCCAATCCGCAGCGCGCGCCCGCACCGGGAATCTAGTGCTCCGCTACCGGTGGAGTGATGGGTGAACGGTGGGACAGGCATTCCTGCCTGTCGTACGACAGACACTCTTGTCTGTCGCTTCACCCCTCGCGTGTTGTGTGGCAGAGCACCAGTTGCGGTGGTGTCTCCCGGCTGCTCCCATTGTTGCGGACCTTACGGCGCGGCCGGTTGCGTGACCAGAACGCACCGGCGAATGGAAAACGAGTCGTCGCTGGAGAACACCAGATCGAGTGTTCTGCCGTCGTTGCTCATCCATTTGGTCGGGAAGCTGCTGGTTTCGCCCGGCCCGACATCCCAGGCCTGCGTGTAGTAGGCCGTGGTCCATGGTCCCCAGGGTTCCGGCGCATCGTAGACGCCGAAGCCGCCCTGGAAACGTGGCCCCTGCGGGTGCTTGCTGGCCGGCAGCACCTGGCACCAGAGATATCGCTTGAGCGCCGCATTGTACGTGATACCCCCGCGCCAGCAGTTGCCGCGGTGGACGAAGACAGCGCCGCGGCTGCTGGCGTCCGCGGTCCACAGTGGATCTCCCTGCGGATCCAGTCCCTTGAAGAATTCGTAGGCCTCTCGCTGCTTCATTCGGTCGGCCGGGACCCGTGCCAGCACCATCCGATCTGCCGGAATGTAGGCGCCGTCGGCATCGGGCGAGTAGAGGTAAACAAAACGATCGCGCGCGCCGGCGTAGTTCTTTCCAAAGTCCAGAAATGTCGGGCAACCGAAACTCGTCGTCAGTTTCCAATCGGCCCAAGTCCAGTTCGCACCGTGGTCCAAGGACCAGGCCAGTTGCGAGTTGCCTGCGTTGCGCACCCAGAGGTAGAGCACCCCGTCCACCATGAGAATGCCACTGGCCTTTTTCCCGGCTTCGCCATTGCCCGATTGCTCCATGGACGCCGAGCGGATATTGACGCCGGTCACGTTCGGCCGTGGGCCAGTGACCTTCGCCAGCCCCAGGCTCAGTTTCTTCGGCGTATTTGGCGCAAACCCGCTTCCATCGCCCCACGCCGTGTAGAGCGCGTCATCATCGCCCCAGGTCATCGGCCAATTGTCGCTGTCTTGGGCCTGCCGGATGATGGTATCCTTCGCGGCCCAGATCATCTGCTTGATCACCGGGCTGGGCGGATAAGGCGCCGTTGCTGCGGGATCATCAGCGGCGCTGGCCATCACGGCTGCAGCAACCGTGACCAGGCCGGCCAGCACCGACGCGAATCTCATTTGTTGATGCATCGCTTCCTTCCCTGTTCATCGACCCGGGCAACGTACCCTCGCCGGGTTCACTTTGCGATGGCGGGAAAAACCGTGTTAGAGCTACAACGTCCACCCCTTGCGATACTCGTAATGCAGAAAGTTGTTGGCCTCGGGAAGGTTGGTCACCTTCATGTTCACGGCATCCCAGAGCAGCCTTTGGCCGCCGAGACGGATGCAGATCGCGCCCAGCATGAGGGCCTCGGTCAGCGGGCCGGAAAAATCGAAGTTGGAACGCGTTGAGGTTCCCTTCTTGCACGCCTGGGCAAATTCCTTGTAGTGTCCGATCGATCGCGGCAGTGTTTTGGGCGGCCGCTGGTAGTCCTTCATTCGCTTCTCCGGCAGAAGCCGCGGGCTGTGGCCGCCCCATCCCTCGACGATCATCTTGCCCTTGTCGCCGACAAACAGAATCCCATCTTCGCGGTTCAGTTCCCTGTCGGGTTCCAGTTCCTCCGGGCGCTCCGGAGTCATGCCGCCGTCGTACCAATGCAGCGTCACCGGCGGCATTTCGCCTCTGGCGGGGAACTGGTAGTGCACCTGCGACGCCAGTGGCAGCGACTCGGGATACACGGCGGTGGAACTGGCCGTGACGCTGACCGGCGCCACGAGTTTTAAGGCGGAAAAGACCGGCGCGATGTTGTGGATGCCCATATCGCCGAGACCCCCGGAACCAAAATCCCACCAGCCGCGCCAGCGGAACGGGGCGTAGGCCGGATGGTACGGCCGATGCGGTGCCGGACCCAGCCACAGATCCCAATCCAGCGTGTCGGGAGCGGCCGGCGTTTCCTTGGGCCGCTCGACGCCCTGAGCCCAGTAAAGCGGCATTTTCCCCTTATGGGTCGGCCGATCGGACCAGACATGCACCTCTCGCACCGGCCCGATGGCCCCATCCCAGAGCCATTCGTTGATGAGCCGGTTGCCCTCAAAGGCCATGCCCTGGTTGCCCATCTGGGTGGCAACCTTTGCCTCGCGCGCCGCCTTGGCCAGCGCACGGGCCTCATACACGGTGCGCGTGAGCGGCTTCTCGCAATAGACGTGCTTGCCGTGCTTGATCGCCATCATCGACACCGGCGCGTGGTTGTGGTCGGGCGTGCCGACGACCACGGCGTCGATGTTCTTCTCCTTGTCGCACATCTGTCGATAGTCTTTGTACTTGACGGCACGGGGATAGCGATCGAACGTGTGGGCCGCGTGGTCCCAGTCGACGTCACAGAGCACGCCGATGTTCTCATCGGGGAACTCCTTGAGATCTTCGCCGCCCTGACCGCCGATGCCGATGCCGGCGATGTTCAATTTCTCACTGGGCGGCGTCTGCCCCTGCCCCAGCACATGCCGGGGCACGATCATGATTCCAGCGGCCGCCACGGCTGTGCTGAGAACCCTGCGGCGAGACGCCTGATGGACTGGCTTGGCCGATTGCTTGCTGCTCTGGCTCATCGATATCCCTCTAAGATGGGTAGCCTTGCCACTGGAAATGGTTGTGGGCGATTCTCTGTTGTCGTATTCCGCATCCTATCCCAAGGCAACGGGCCATTGCCCAAGGGACGTTTATATCGTATTTTGCACGGTCCATGGCCTCGCACCAGATGCAGTCCAACCGCTTCGAGCTGAAGTATCTCATCGACGAGAAGCGCGCGCGCCTGGCTCGCGACTTTGTCCGGGCGCATCTTGAACCCGACCCATTCGCAAAGCCCGCCAACAATTTCTCTTACTTCATCCACTCGCTCTACCTCGACACCCCCGGTCGCGATCTCTGTTTCGCTACGACGGCCGGGCACCGCAACCGCATCAAGCTGCGCATTCGCTTCTACGACGACAACCCCGACACGCCCATCTTCTTCGAGATCAAGCGCCGCGTGAACGATGTTATCCTCAAGGAGCGAGCGGCCGCGAAGAAATCCTGTGTGCTGCGCCTGCTCAATGGTTGGTGGCCGGAGCGGTCCGACCTCTTCAAGCCCGAGGACGACAAGGGGTGGCGTTCCCTCTGGCGCTTCATGGAAATGAAGGATGCCCTGAATGCCCAGGGCGCCATCTTTGTGTCCTACCTGCGCGAAGCGTGGGTGCATCCTATCGACGACACGGTGCGCGTGACCGTCGACCGCGACCTCACGACCAGCGTCTTCCGCAATGTGCCCATCGGCCTGACCGACTTCGAGAAATGGCGTCGTCCGCCGCTCAGTGGCGTGGTGCTGGAACTCAAGTTCACGGATCGTTTTCCGCACTGGATGCGCGAACTCGTGCAGAGCCTGGATCTCTGGCGGGGCCCGTTCGCCAAGTACGTCACCTGCACCCACAACCTGCGCCATGCTCCGCCGCGAACTCCCGATGGGCTGACGTATATGGACAAGTTCGTCCGTTAGAGGCGGCGTATGAGCAGCAACTGGCGTCGCTACGAGGTGCTCCTGCCGCTGCAATTCAATGACGGCCGGCCCGTGCCGCAGGAATGGTTCGCGGATGCCGTGTCCGAGGTGGCCGACCGCTTCGGCGCCGAGAGCTTCGAGACGCAGAAGATCGAGGGGCACTGGCGATACGGTGGCGTTACCTATCGCGATGTGCTGGTGCGTCTTGTGGTCGACGTGCCGGATGAACCGGAGGCTCGTGCCTGGATGAAGGCGTTCAAGGCCAGATGGCAAACCCGCGTGGAGCAACTCGAGTTGTGGATGGTGAGCTACCAGATCGAAGTTGAGTAGGCGCCACGCCGCGTCCAACGTGGTTTCCCGCAATGGAAAAACCCGAAAAATCCACGCCACCCCCATTGCAACCTAGTTCTCCCGCCGTTGTCTTTACGAGTATGAGGCTTTCTCTCTTCCTCCCCATCATTTGCGTGTGCTCCATCCGCTTCACACTGGCCGCCCCACTGGCGCTGGCTCAATCAGACCAGCCCCTGCCAAAGGAAGTCCTCGTGAAGCTCTACGAAGACGCCCTCGGCGACCGCTGGAAGGCCGAACTCTTCGAGCCGCTGGCGGCCGCCCACGAGCTTCTTGAAAAGTACTTCGCGTCATCCAGCAAAGGCCAACGCGACGACATCATCGGCCAGCTCGACGCCATGCAGATCGATCCCAACCTGCTCGGCCGGATCAGCCGCATCCGCCTTTTCTGGCCGCAGCTCAAGCCCGGCGTCTACTACGTCAACGAGAAAGTCGGCCCGTTCCCGGTTATCTATTTCGTCGGGGTGCCCGAGGGGTACGACCGCACGCGCCCCGTGCCGCTGGTCATCCGCTTGCCCGACGTCCACATCTTCATCACCAACCCCAGGCCCACACCCGAACAGGTGGCCGACGCTTACACGGGCTGGATCCGCGATGAACTCAAGGCCCATCCCGACGCCGTCATCCTCATGCCCATGCTCAACACCGACGAGCTCTGGGGCCCCAGCCAGCCTGGCATGAACCTGGCCATCCAGCCGCTGCAGCACGTCCAGGGCCGCATCAACATCGACCCCCGCCGCATCTACCTCGTCGGCCACTCCATGCCCGCGGCCGCCACCTGGACCCTCGCGCTGCACTATCCCACCTATTTCGCGGCCATCAACCCGCTGGCCGGCGGCGCCCCGGCCACCTTCCAGAAACTCCGCCTGCCCAATCTCTGCAACACCTTCACGGTCGTCTGGCACGACGCTAATGACACCATCATCAAGCCCGAATATTCCCGTGAACTGGTCAAGCTCCTGAAGATCTATAAATACGATGTCGAGTACGAGGAAACCAAAGACCTCGGCCACGCCCCGCCGGCCGACCTTGTTGAACGCCAATACCAGAAGATGCGCACGCGTACGCGCGACCTTTACCCGAAGCAGGTGGTCCTGGCATCCAATCGACCCGAAGCGATGTTCAATCGCGCCGACTGGGTGCAGGAGTACCAGATGCTCAACGCCGGCCCGGATGAGAAGCTCCGCATCGTCCGCGGCAGCGGCAACATCACCATCTATCGCAACGCGTATACGATCGACGCCCGCCTGGCCGGCGACAACAAGATCGTGGTCAAGACCGAAAACGTCGAGTCCATGCGGCTTTTGCTCAACGACCAGATGGTTGACCTTAAGAAACCCGTGACGGTCACGATCAACGGCAAGGTGCGGTTCCAGGGCACCGTCGAACCTTCTGTTCGCACGATGCTCGCGGATCAGATATTCCTTGGGAGGGGATGGCGCTATTTTACCGCGGTGGCGGATATCGACTTCTCCACGCCCACAACTCGCCCGACCACGCGACCAGCGACGCGACCCAGGTGAACCGGCATCGCTGCGGTGGAGACCCACGGAACAGGTCCCGCGGGCGTTGACGGATGGGTGCCGGTGCGTCGGTCGGGATTCGCGATGGGGTGGTCCGCATTCCTGAACCCCGGACCCCCAACCTCTCCTGTTGCCAATCTCCGCGGATTCTGCACGATGGATGGCAGGAAGGGTGCCGTATGCTCGAAACGCTCGTCATCATCGCCATTGTTCTCGTCGTCGGCGTGATCGTTCTCCAGGTGCTGCTCCTGCGGCGGCAGGGGGGTACTGACGTCAACACGGCCGAGAACTCGCTGCTGATCGACGGGGCCTTTGACCGCACCGAGAAGGTCGTCCGCGAAGAAATCGCCCGCAATCGGCAGG
>JANYKD010000492.1 GCA_025361735.1 Phycisphaerales bacterium | reverse complement strand
GCGTCGGGCGGCTGCGTAGGAAACTCGTTTCCTACCAGCGCCCACAGCGACCGTCCAGTCCTCGACAATGCAGAATACCCGCTGAAGCGGTTCCGCCTGAAGGCGAAGGTTTCTAACCGTTAAGATGGAACAATGAACTGTCGCGCAAGAGCGCCAGTTCCGAAGAGCTCAACGAACAGTTGACCCAGGTGAACCGCAAGCTGGAGAAACTGGCCATCACCGACGATCTGACCGGCCTGTTCAATCGCCGCCAGGCCATGCTCCGCCTCGAGGAACAATGGTCCATGTCGGATCGCTATCGCCGCCCGCTGGCGGTGGCCATGGTGGACATCGATCACTTCAAGAAAATCAATGATACCTTCGGGCACGACGCCGGAGATATCATTCTCCGCGGGATTGCGGCGAGCCTGAAGGAGTGCGTCAGGACCACCGACGCGGTCGCCCGCATCGGGGGCGAGGAATTCCTGCTGATTTTGCCCTATCAGACTACTGAAGAGGCCATAGTCTGCGCCGAACGCTGTCGCCGGGCCGTGGCGGCCGCCCGTTTCCAGTTCGGCGGATGCGACGCATCCGTTACCATAAGCCTCGGGCTCGCCTCCCGCCGGGCGGACATGCCGCAGTGTGCCGATCTCCTTAAGGAGGCTGACCAGGCCCTGTATGCCGCCAAAGAGGCTGGACGAAACACCTTCCGCTGCTCGCGTGCCGAACCCGGAACATCTCAACCCGCCGCCGCCTGAATCCGCCGGCGCGACGGCTTCATTGCAGTGGAGCTGACGGGGCACAAACAGGACAGACGTTCCTGTCTGTCGTTTCGTGCACCGCCGGGTGTATGACCGTGTCCCAGGATCAGTCCCGCGCTGGGGCAACGCGCGCGAATCGGGGCGCGACGATCACTCCGCCAAACCAGCAAGAGCCGACGGGCGACGTGGCGATGTGTGTACCGATACTACAACAGATGGTCGAAGCAGCGTAAGCTCGGCAGGCGCCTCTGCGCGCTCCGCCACTGGCTCCGACCGGAGATACCGGATCACGTCCGCGGCCGTGTAAGCGCCGCCCGGTTGGAAGAATCGCGACAGACGCGCGGCATCATCGCCCGCGGTCAGGATCGGCGGCTCGGGTTCCTGATTGGCCCCGAGCTGCCCCAGCCCGATGGTCGCCAGAAGGCCATTGCACAGACACTTGCGCCCGCAGGTGTCCTCGATCTTGCCGCCCTTGAGAACGTACTGTTCCTCAGGCTCGGCCGAGCAGCGATGCCCGATCGAACCGTCCGGCTTGCAGTAGGCCGACCGCAGGTAGCCGATGTCGCACCGCCGACTGCGCGACTCGTAGACCGCGGCATCCGAAAGTGTGTCGTCCATTTGCAGGACCTTGAACGGAAACCCGGTCGGAGACGCGGCCGGGTCAGTCAGGACGTCGACCGTCCCCGCAGCTGCCTGATCCTTGACCGCCTGCTTGAGCTCCGCAGTGATTCCCGATTCCTCGCAGAACGCGAATGCGGTGCCGACCTGAATGCCGACGGCACCCAATCGTTCCGCCGCGATCAGCGTCTCCGGATCGGCATACGATCCGGCCAGCCAGAACGGCAAACCCAGAGCGCCAATCCGCTCAAGATCAGGAACGTCAAGCGGCCCGTAACGTGGCTCGCCGCGCTCGTTGAGCTGGGTCGGCCCGCGCGGCGGGGCATTGTGGCCGCCCGCCGTGCTGCCCTCGATGATAAATCCGTCCACATGCCCGTTGGACTTGCGGGCCAGTGCCGTCGCCAGCGTTGCCGAAGAGATGATTGCCAGAAACCGGGGCCGGAGCAACTGGGGCGCCTGGCCACCACAGAATTCCGCGGGATCGAATGTCGAGACGACTTCCTCGCCCGCCGGGAGGCCGGCTATGTCAATCCTGAGTTGCACGGGTTGGCCGCCGGCCAGGCGATCGAGCGCACCGGGAATCGAGCGCGGCACGCCCGCTCCGATGAGCACATAATCCACGCCGGCAAGCATCGCGCCGAAAAGGGATGCCAGTGCGGGAATCTGCAGTTTCTCGAGGTAGTTCACTCCGACGAGCCCGGTGTGTCCGTCCTTGGCCAGGAATACTTCGGCAAAGTTGCTGGCAACCGTCAGTTCCAGCAGTTCCTGCGAGAGGCGAATGGCCGGGAAGGGCATCGCCTTGAAAGGCAGATCCGCGGCCTTGCCGCCAGGAACGTAGTATTTTTCGAGAATACGCTTGGAGATGGCGGGGATGGGAAAATGCGCCAGCGCCCGCCGCATCTCGCCGTTAAGATCCCCCAGTTGCAGCCGCCGGGCCATGATGATCGCCAAAGCCGTCCCCGAGACCACGCCGAGTTCTCCCGCCAGTGAAACCGCGCGCGCCAACTCCCAACCCGATACACCGACGCCCATTCCGCCCTGAATAATGCGGGGATGACGTACGGGATTTGCCGGGCGAAGGGCGGAGTTCGCTTCCTGCTGTGTCATTCGCAGACGCTGCCTTCCTTGAGGGCGTTGGCCGGTCAAATACGCGGTGTGGCGGCAGGCCGGTTCCGGACGGCCTCCGGGGTGGGTAGGCGCTAATCCGGAAAGTGATTATATAGGCAATCGAGCGCAAAGGCACCTCCGAAAACCGATTGCTCGTTCATTTCTTTCTCGATGGACCGGATCGAGCGACGCACAATCCGTTGAAAATGCCCCTGGCGAACTGATTTTGGTGACACGGAGCTTACGGCCCGCGATGAACTCACTCTCGATAAATAACTTCTCATGTTCCTTGATTGAGTGGCTTGGGCAAGTACTCTTGCGCGGGCGATCTGAAGTTCGCTTCGCCTCGGTTCCGGTGGTTATTCCAGCCGAGATCCTTAACGGAGGAAACGAATGCCGACTACTTCCAAGCTCTCCCTGCTCGTGCTGACCGCCCTGCTCGTGCTTTCTCCAGCATCCCCGGCGGCTGCGCAGACGACGCCGCCGCGTTTGAAGATCAGCGACAATCACCGCTTCATCGTCAAGGAAGACGGCACACCCTTCTTCTATCTCGGCGACACTGCCTGGGAACTCTTCCACCGCCTCACTCGCGAAGAGGCCGATCGCTATCTCGAGAACCGCGCCCGCAAGGGTTTCACGGTCATCCAGGCCGTCGCCATCGCCGAACTCGACGGCCACATCGACCCCAATCCCTACGGCCAACTCCCTCTACTCGACCTCGACCCAGCCCGCCCAGACGTCAAAGACGGACCCGACAACGACTACTGGGACCACGTCGACTACATCGTCAACAAGGCCAACTCGCTCGGCCTCACCGTCGGATTCCTCCCCACGTGGGGCCGCTATTGGCACGACAAGATCAAGAACGAAAAATCCCTCTTCACCGTCGCTAACGCCGAAATCTACGGCCAGTGGCTCGGAGCCCGCTACAAAAACAACGGCATCATCTGGATCCTCGGCGGCGACCGTGCCATCGACAATGACGCACAAAAGGAAATCATCCGCGCCATGGCCCGCGGCTTGCGCAAGGGTGACGGCGGCACCCACCTGATCACCCTTCATCCCCGCGGCGGCGGCGGATCCTCCACCTCCTTCCATGACGAGGACTGGCTCGATTTCAACATGCGGCAAAACGGCCATGTGGCCGAATTCACCGGCCGCTACGATTCCACCCGCGCCGACTACGACCGCACGCCGCCCAAGCCCGTCATTGACGCCGAACCGATTTACGAGGATCACCCGGTTTCGTTCAATGCCAAATCCCTCGGCCATTCCATCAGCGCCGACGTTCGCCGCCCACTCTACTGGGATCTCTTCACCGGCGCCTGTGGCCACACTTATGGCCACCACTCCGTCTGGCAGATGTGGCAACCCAACCGCGTTCCCGTCAACAATCCGTTGATGCCCTGGATCGAAGCCCTCGACCAACCCGGCGCCGCCCAGATGCGATACGCCCGCAAGCTACTCGAATCGCGCCCGTTCCTCACGCGCATCCCCGACGATTCGATTATCGTGACCGACCGCGTGCCCACGTCCGTCCCGGGCGCCGGCCGCTACCGATTTGTCGCCACCCGCGATGAAACCGGCAGCTACGCCATGGTCTACGCCCCCATCTCCCGGCCATTCAAGGTCCACATGGACAAGATCACCGGCGCCAAGGTGAAAACCTGGTGGTTCAACCCCCGCACGGGAGACTCCACGCCGCTGGGCGAATTCCCGAATATTGGCGAGCGCGAGTTCATCCCGCCGGACAAGGGTGAAATGCTCGACTGGGTGCTGGTGCTCGACGACGCTGCAAAGAAGTATCGGGCGCCCGGGAGGATCCCCGCGAACCCATCCACCATGCCCGCGATTGTGGTGCAGCGCCTGTTCGGGTTCGAACTCGATAAGAAGATCGGGCTGGATTCACTGGTCTTGAGGAATACCGACGGCGACGACTGGCTCAGTGTCAGGGCGATGAAGTTCAATGTCGCGAAACCCGGTGAGATTCAAGGACACATGCAGTACGTGGCCATGTACGGCGAGAAGAACGTGTCTGTGGTTGCGATTGAACTCCTCGACCCAGACGGCAAAACAGTCGGGGTCGCCGAAGTCGACTGCCAGGGTTACGACGTGGAATACTGGGGCGGATTCCCCATACGCCAGATCTTTGCCGTGGAATTCAGCGTCCACTACACAGGGGGACCGAAGATAGCAGCGTTCCGGGTCTCCTTGACCCAGGAATCCAAACCACAAGACAATGCGCCGCGAACGGGAGTCAATCAGCCGTAGCATCCGCGTGGCGGACCGTTTCCGCATTGTGCGCGAACCCGCCGCCCGCGGCCGACCGCTCACTCAATCGTGATGAATCCGATGGAATGGCCGGGGAGCGTGAACGTGACGGTGTCGCCGTTGACGCGTACCTCCAAATTGCCGATGGCGTCCTCCTTCTTATCCAGCAAGGCGGGGCTGTCTGCGTCGGCCTGCGAAAGCGTGATCCCCTTGGCGCTCCGGGCCGTGAAGTTGGCGAGTTTCATGGTGCAGGGAAGGCTCCGATCCCACGAGCTGTTGGCCGCGATGACATACAGCGTTCGCCCATCCTCGCTGAGCGTCACCAGCGCCGGCGCGAGCGGTCCGCCGCGCTGCTCGGCCTTGGGGTTGGTTTCCTCGTCGGCCGGTGGCGTGTACCAGGGGCTGGTGCCTTCCATCTGCACGACCTGCGATCCGATATGACGGTTGAAATAGTAGTAGAGCCAGTAAATCAGAAATCGCTTTTCGGGCGCTTCACCCGCGAGAATACTGCAACCCGGCGAACGCAGTTTCGTAAACATCTCCCACGAACTGGCGCCGCGCAAGGGCGCTTCGCGCACATAGTAGATCATTCGCACAGCGCGGTGCATGGTTCCGAAGATGTTCCCGTTGCGGTTGACTGACTCGGGCGGGTTGCCAGTGGCGCCGCTCGAAAGCGATCCCCATTCCGTATCGTAGATGTAGACGTCGCGGCCGGGGTTGTACGCCTTGATCAGGGCGTTGAGCCGGCTGGCCATCTCCAGGCGCGTGAAGTTTTCGCACAGGGCCGTGGTTTCGAAGCTGTGCTTCTCGATGCGGCCAAAAGCGTAGAGGTGGGGCACGACAAAATCGTATGCTCCGGCCGCGCGGCGCAGAACATAATTGCCCCACTTAAGATTTCGCGGCTCGATGCTCAACCCGATCTGCGCCTTGGGCACAACCGCCTTGATGGCGGTGCTAACGGCCTGGACGTGCGCGATGTAATCGTCGGGCGTGTTGAAGGCCTGGCCCATGGGCTTGGGCTGATTGAACATCTGCGAGTAGATCTCGTTCCCCACTTCCCAGTATCGCAAGGCATATCCCCGCGTCTGGCAATGTCGCGCCGCCCGAGCCCATTCGGCTGGCTCCAGCTTGCGGTTGGCGCTCTGCTCCTCAAGTTCCAGCACGACGTTTTCCAGCGGGATGCCAATCTTCGTGCAGAAGCTCACCACCTTGTCGATGGAGTCCTCGACGCTAAAACTCTCGTGCCCAACCCCGTAAAATCGCGTCATCGGCAGCTTCAGATCGGCGATCGCCTCTTCAAGCCGCGGCGTGAGGGTGTACTTGCCGGACTTGTCGAATGGAAAGCCGGTCCAGCCGGCGACACGGTGGAAGGAAATGCCCGCGGTCATGCGCTGGGCGGGACGAATCGTCTTGCCCGCATCGACCACAAGCTCCCAGCGATCGGCCGGCTTAAGCCCGTGATGAACCGGCTCGTGCGGCAGGGCATTTTCATCGAACAGGCGGACGGCCGAATCGGGACGCGCCGCCCCCGTGAGCACCATGTCGTCGACCCAGAGTGTGACTTCGGCCGAGTTGTCGCGCGTGGCATGAAGCCGAAGCAATAGATAGCGGCCGGCCGTTGCGAAGAACTCCAGCCCCTCCTCAATCCTGAAGGTGTACTGTTTCCACTCCGAACCGACATCAAAATTGAATGTGGCCGGCGTGCTGAAGCCGGCCAGGGGTTTGAGCGACTGATAGGCGTCGAACCCGACGGTAGCTTGAACGTTCCGGGAAGCCTTTGCCCAGAAGGTGAGGGTGTAGGCGGTGTTCGCCTCGATGGTCACGGGATGATCGGGCGAGCTGACCACGTAGCCGCGCGAATCGGCCGGGTGGTGGATTCGGAAAGAGGCCTGGCCGGCATGGGCATTGCCCGCGTCACGCGTGTAGTTGGCCGGCACTTTCCACTGATTGGCTCCCCACATCACCCAGCCGGGAGGCGGAGACACGGGCGCAGGCATCTCAAAGTCGCCGTTGAACAGAAGGTTCTCAGCCGCCGGAACGGGAACGCAAGACAGCAGACACAACACCATCAACACGAATCGCATGAACACTCCCGGGATAGTCCACAATCGGCACATAGGCATGGCTGTGTACGGATACCACAATCCGGCTAGTGACGTTGCGTCACGTATCAGTCACTCTCGAAGCGATAGCCGATCTCGCGGACGGTGCGAATGTACGTCGGGTGGTGGACGTCGGCCTCAACCTTGTTGCGCAGCGTGTTGACGAAGCGATCCACGCTTCGCGAGGTGACAAAATGGATGATGATCTTGCTGAGCTCCGCGGCATTGTTCAGGCGCCAGACAGAAGGTGACATCGGGATTGCGCAAGCAACTCGCGGGCGTGGAAGAGGCGAATAGAGCATGACATCCTATGGCCGCGCCGCCACCACGCCTTTCACGCGCCTCACCACCGTCGTGCCACCGAGATACACCCGGCCTTGGGCGAAGGCCAGTCGCCCGGCGCTGAGGGGTTTGCCGATGGCATGAATCTCGCCATCGTCCGGGTCGATCCGCACCAGCACGCCGTTCATAAATGTCCACACAAAGCCGTCGGGCCCCATGCGGAAATCCCACGCTTCCTGCTGATTGGAGCCAATTGCGACAGGCAGCGGGTACGGCAGTGATTTGCTGAACAGCGACTTCGATTGCTTTACATCGACCGCGTAAAGGATGCTCTTCTGCTCACTGGCCGGGTCGGCAGTCCAGCCGATGATGCGAGTTCCGTGGGGGCAGACGATCGGCCCGGTTCCTTTGGCGCCGGCCACGGGTTCAAACTTGGCGGCGAGTTGCTTCGTGCTGGTGTCGAGGAAGAACAGCGCCCCCTGATCGGGTTTGACTTTCTTCAGGACCGTGTCGTCGATCCGCCGCGTCGAGATGACGATGATCCGTCCGTCGTCGGCGGCCGCCATGTGGGTGACTTGGTAATTGCTGATCGGCTGCCATAGGCCCCCTGCTTTACCGGTTTTCGGGTCGTACCACGCGATGCCGCCGCACGAGCCATCGCGCACCCACTGGCCGCCGAAATAGACCTGCCCATCGGCGCCTGTGGCGGCCGCGAACATCTTGTGCGTGCCCCCCAATTCCTTGGTCCCCATGAGCAGCAGTTGCCGCGGATTGGCCTGCGGATCCTGGTCGCCAATCACACGATTGCCCGCGACTGTCCCGGCCGACCACGGCTTGTCCGGGTCGAAGACGTACAGCGGCGATGTCGGGTAGCCGCTCATGTAAACCTTGCCATCGAGCATTGCGGTCGCGTAGTGGCTCAGAGCGATCTTGCCCAGGTGCCTGCCCTGGCCGGTTGCGGGGTCGTAGACGAAATTGCCTTCATACGCCCCTGCCGTGCCGAGAAGCCGGCCGTCGGGCAGTTCCATCAGCCGATAGATCGCCTGCGTGTACAGTGGCACCTGAAAACGAAAACACCGCCATCCGGGCCCGAACATCTCCGCATTCGGCGCTTTGGGTTCGGCGGCCGCATTGCCAAGCCCCGCATCGCGCACCCAGATCTCGGCAAACCCATTGATGTCCGGCACGACCCGGCTGGTATTGATCTCCGGGATCGGCGGCCGCGCGGGATGATCCTTACGTATCGACCACGGCGGCGCGGCGTTTGGCCCCGCGGCCTTGGGGATCATCTTGCCCTCGTGCAGCCAGTAATCCTGCCGTTGGCCAGCGGCGCCAACCGCTCCGGTCACCGAGCCGATGCATCCGTCCAGGCCCTGGCCGACGCTGACCATGCCGCCGACTGTCCCCGTTTCTGCCAGCGTCTGCGATTTGCCCGTCTGCCGGTCATACGCCACCAGATACCACGGCACCTTGCCACTGGCGATATAGATGAACCGGCCGTCAGCGCCGCCGGAATAACCCCAACAATCACTCGGGGAATGGCTCGGGCCGATGGGTCCACAGGCCGTGACGGCCAGCGTATCCGGGTCGATCTGCACGGCCGTCGCCGCCTTGCTCGGGTGCTGGCCGATGGCATAGATCTTCCCATCCGTGCCCAACACCAGCGGATGCGTTTCGCCGAGTATGTCGGCCGGCATCTTCACCGCATCCAGCGTCAGCTCGTTCGTGGCCGGATCGTATATGCAAATCTTCTGTTGCAGCCGATTGTTCAGGGCCGAGATGAACAACCTGCCATTGGGCGCCACCACCGAAGGACAAAGATGAAAGTTCCAGCCTCGTTCGGTCTGAACCTGCTTCACCTGCCCCGAACCCAGATCGATGATGACAATGGTGTTCGGCCCGCCGTATTGCGGAAAGTAAATCTGCAGGAGATCCCAGCTCTTGCCGTCAGGGTTGGGCACGCGCAGCAGCATCCCATCCCGCACCGATCTGACCGGCTCACACAAGTCCTCGGTCTCCAGTTTCGGAGCGCCCTTGAGCTGCCGATCCAATTCGGCGTCAGACCTCGCCGGCCCCGCCTCTCCGGCCAATGCGGCGAAGACCACAATCGCATTCAGACAGAGAACTGGAACGAGCCATCGAGCAGTCTTCATTGCCATGCTCCTTCTGATCGCCCCAGGCCATGCGCGGATGTGTGGCCCGGGCAGGATGCAGTATACGGAGCGCGGCATAGATTGGCGATTGCCCTCAGGCCTGACCGCGGATGGGGCGGGCCAGGCATCACAGATTCCACGGTATGGCCCAGATGCTCGGCGGCGACATTCAGGCGGCCTGCAACGCGGATAAGGGCAGCACGTTTACGCTCACCATCGACACCGGGCCTCTTGGCGGCGTGGCCATGGTCGACGGCGCCAGCCTGGCAAGCCAGACAGCGGCCCAACCGGTACCGGTGGCCGAGACGCGAACGCTCAACGCTCGCGTGCTCCTGGCCGAAGATGAGCCGGACAATCAACGGTTGATCTCGTTCCACCTCAAGAGATCCGGAGCGCAGGTGACGGTCGTCGAGAACGGTCAACTGGCCTTGGACATGGTGCAGAAGGCGATCGACGCCGCACAACCGTTCGATGTGATCCTCATGGATATGCAGATGCCGGTAATGGATGGATACGAGGCGACTGCGCGCGGCCGGGCATCGCCTGCCGATCATCGCGCTGACGGCGTATGCGATGGGCACCCACCGCGACCTGTGCATCGCGGCCGGTTGCGACGACTTCGCCTCCAAGCCGATCGACCGCGCGCTGCTTCTGGCCACAATTACTACACACTTGATGTCAGACGATGACTCACGGAAAGCCGCATGAGTTGGCTCCCGGATGACGGGCATTGTCGGGCGAGCGGCAACGCAGGCCCGTCCCGCCGACATGAACGCCCGCATTCAATTACATGCGATCGAGAATGAAGCGGGCGCACCACGTTCCGCCCTCCGCGGGGGCAGCGGATCTGCGCGGGCCGGAAAGCAGCCCGCGAACCGCGCGGGTCCAGTTTCCGGCGAGGTAATCCTCCACCTCGATCCGTACGAGCGTCGCGACCTTCTCGGCCTCGGGAACCATGGCGCCATCTTCGCGGAAACCGTGACGCGGCGGCCAGATAATGCCGACACCCATGGCGGCGCAGTCGGCCGCCAGGCCGTAGCCGAGCTTGGAGATCACGCCCTCGCAGACGGAAAGCACGTCGCCGAACATCAGGCTCGGGCCCAGTTTGACCGGTACGACGTTCTCGGCCACCGCGGAGCCTTCGGTGACCAGGAATGTCACATCCGGCATGGCGGCCACGGCACGCTGGAGAATCTCCGCCGAGCAGCCGCCGCGCATCCCCACGAGAATTCGCGGACCCTTGGCACGGGCACGCGCCGGCAGACACGCCAACACCGCATCGGGCGTCATGTCCGAAGGCCAGGCGACAAGCGGCGTGTCGTGGACCTCGGGGAAGACATCAGACACCCCGCCGAAGGGCATGCGCAGCAGTGCGGAAAAGTGGGAGTAGTGGCCGCTGATCGTGGCCAACAGGTCGCGGTCCTGGGCGGTATCGTGGAGCCAGGGTTCGTAGATCCAGTCCCAGGTGAAGTTGGAGCAGCCGATGACGGGCAGACCGGTGCGACGGGCGAGCTCGCCGGTGAGAAACGGGATGTCGGCAACGATGCCACAGACGTTGGCACGCCGGAGAAACTCGACTTCGCGGCTCACGAGCGATTCGGCGCGGTCGAGCGTCGCCCGCACCGCAGCCACCGTCTTGTCGCGGCTGACGCGGAGGGCGTCATCTTCAATGGCGCCGGGGTCGAGTGCGGCCGATTCAAGCGCGATGCGCTGCTGTGGCAACGGATCGAAGATGAACGCCGGCGCGCTGGTGCGGATGTGGACAGTGAGCCCGGGCTCCTGCTGGAGCAGGCGACGAATCACTTCGGCGGAACGACGGGCATGGCCGTAGCCGTGGCCGGATATGTAGTAGGCAAGGTTCATGAGTTGCGGCGGAGTTTAGTCGATTCATTCGACTTCTCTAGTTCCGCAACTGATTTCCAATGCTCAAATCGCCTGCCCTCACTTGGCGGCGGTCTTGTCCCTCTTGAGAATGACCAGAAACTGACCTTTCTTGGTCTCAAACGTCTCTGGCCGCACCTTCTGTGGGCTCACGCACCACTTGAGCGTATCGCCTTCGAGTGCGTAGATGCCGATATACTCCTGCTTGCGGCCCCGCTCGTTGGTCTTGGCGGCATCGAGGCGGCGCGGCTCGGCCGCGAGATCAAACGTGAACTCGCCCACGCCGTGGTCGACGTTGCCGTCGCTCTTGATCTGGATGCCGTGCATGGTTTTGTCGGTGGCTGTAATCTCGAGCTTCACCGGACCCCGGTTGGGATTCTCTCCCTTGCCTTCCACGGCGTAGCCCTTCCAGACACCAACGAATTTCGCCCGCTCGGCCGCTTCGTCGGCGGCTTTGGGAGCATCGGCGGCGATGGCTGTTTTCCAAGCCACGATGCCCAGCCCCAGCAGCAGCCCCGACGCGATCACAGTGAACTTCCTCATGAACCGTTTCCTTGTCAGCGACACTATATACCCCACCGTGTCAGCGACGTTTTTACAGCCGCCGGAGATGGAAACCGCCATCGACGTCGATGACCTGGCCGGTGGAGAAGGGCAGGAGGCCAAGAGAAATGGCGACGACGGCCTTGCCGATGTCCGGTCCCTGGCCCCAGCGTTTGATGGGGGTAAGATCCCCCTCAAAGATCAGCTTGTCATACTTGGCCTTCACCGGGCCAGTCATGTCGGTCTCGATGACGCCGGGGCGGATCTCGTAGACGTTGATGCCCTGGTCAGCCAACCGGGCAGCGAAGAGTTGGGTCATCATCGCCAGTCCGGCCTTGGAGATGCAGTAGTCGCCACGGTTGACCGAGGCGGTGTAGGCCGAGATGGAGGTCACGGTCACGATCCGACCGCGTGAGCCCTGCTCATCCGGTGCCTGGGCCAACATGGCCTTGGCGACGAGTTGGGTGAGAAAGTACGGACCCTTGAGGTTGATATTGATCAGGCGATCGAAGGACTCTTCGCCAGCTTCGAGAATGTCGGCCCGAACATCGGGCGCCACGCCGGCGTTGTTGACCAGCAAATCGAGCCGGCCAAAGGCGCCGAGTGTTTCGTCAACGAGCCGGCGACGATCGGCGGACACCGAGACGTCGCCCTGCACCAGCACAGCCCGGCCACCTGCGGCTTCGATTTCGCGTTTGACTTCCGCGGCCGCCGTCGCGTTGCGGGCATAGTTCACGACGCAGTCGTGGCCGTTGCGGGCGAGTTCAATGGCGACAGCCCGCCCGATACCTCGGGACGAGCCGGTAATGAGAGCGGTTTTACGTGTCATGCGGACCTTTCCAGGAAAATCACCGATGGCGACTGTGTCGCGGGGCCAGAATCACGCCAAGTTCAATTCTCGCCGGGCGGCGTTGGCGAGGAACTGGGAGCGGCTGAGGCCCGCGCTCCTGGCGCCGGCATCAATGCGTTTCAGGAGTTTGGGGTCAACTGTGATCATGGTGGGGACCGCCTTTGTGCCGGGCGACTTGCGCGGCCGGCCACGTTTGGCCACTTCCCAGCGGCGGCGCATAGCCGGGCTCAGGGGACGCATCTTTTCGGGGGTCATCGAGCGAGCGAGCTTCTCCAGTGCGTCGAAGTCATTCTCGTCGATCTTGTGTGTGTGTGTTGCCATGGCTTTCTTCCGCTTCGTCGGGGCTCACATGATGCGTCGCTAGGTGCTCGCGGTTGTTGTCGTCCCAAGCGAAGATCATGCTTATTACTATATATTGAAATTCCCCGGGAGTCGAGTGCGGCTACGCAAGTTGCTCTGGTGCGGGCAGTCAACGCCTGCACGCCTGATGGTCCAACATGTTTTGAAGTACGGTGGACATATGCCGAAATTATAAGTGGGCGTAAGCCGCAAGGGTAGGGTGAGTTTCGGCGGTTTATCCTTGACACACAAGACATTCCAGAGAAAGATTGGAGTATGCCTTTGGACTCCGATCTCATCGACCGATCTCTGGCCCTCTCCGAAACCGAGCGTGCGGATCTGGCCCATCGGTTGCTCGTGAGTCTGGAGCCTTCGGCCCCGGAATCGCCCGAAGAAGTCGATAAGGCGTGGGCGGCGGAACTGCAGCGGCGCGTAGATCAAGTCGATCGTGGTGAAGTCAAGATGATCCCCTGGCCGGAGGCGGTGAAACGGATCCGGGAGTCGCTGCACAAGGCGCGCCGTCCATGACTTATGACCGACGGATATCTCATTCACATCTTCGCCGCCGCCCACAGTGCTCGCAAACCCGGGTATTGGGCGAATCGAACGACTGGATGATAAGGCCGGCGCGCTCATGGCTACAGCCCGACAGACAACTGTCTGATTCCTTTGAACAGAATATACCAGCCGGTTCCGAACGCCAGGGCGTAGACAACGGCGGAGAAGAGCTGGTCGGAAATCCGTTTGTTGATCCAGACGCCCAGCAGCGCTCCGAGCAGCACCAGCGGCGAGAACTTAAGAGCGCTCAGCAACACGTCGCCCGTAAACATGCTCGCGGCGAAATAACCCGGGAGTTTGGTGCTGTTGACGATCAGAAAATAGATGGCGCAGGTGCCGACATAGACGCGGCGGTTCATCCGCTGCGGCAACAGATGCAGGGCGATGATCGGCCCGGCGGCGTGGGCCATGGTGCTGCTCAGACCCGCGAACATGCCGACAACGGAGGTGCGGACGAAGGTCGGCACAAACAGCGGCAGTTGGCCTCGCGCCCGCCACAGGCGATACCAGTGCAGCCCGACCAGCACCACGGACTCGAAGCCCACGTCGAGATTCACCATCGCCTCGGCCACCTGCTGCCGCTGGTGGTTGAACCACCGTAGCAGCAGCGAACCGATGATCACACCGACGATGGAGCCCGGAAGCAGCCGGCCGACCATGCGCTTGTCGAACTCGCGACGGTGCTGCCAGGCGGCGAGAATATCGCCGAAGCAGAGCAGCGGGAGGATCATCGCCAGGGCGGTCTTGTTTTCCCAGCCGAGGTAGTGGGTGCCCAACAGCGTGATGGGGACAATCATGAGCCCCGCGCCGCTGCCAAAGCCGGACTTGGTGATTCCGACCATCAGCGCGCCCAGCATGACCAGAAGCCAGCCGGTCACGGGAGAGCCTGGAAGAATCGTGACCAGCGCGGAGCGTACGAGTTGCTGGGATCGACCGATACGGCGACGCGGCTGGCCCGGCCGACAATTGAGTTCCGCGGGACCGGGCCAATAAAGCGGGAGTCGGCCGAGTTATCGCGGTTGTCGCCGAGCATGAAGTAGTGCCCCGCGGGGACCGTAAACGGACCGAAGTCGCGCGCGGGCGAGTAGCGGCCGGGCAGCAGCATCACCGGATGATTCAGCGTGCCCAGTTTCTCCCGCTCGAATTTGGCAATGGCCCGCTCACCCACGGAAACCTGGTTGGCGATGTTCTGCTGCAACGGCCCGTAACTGGCTTCCACCCCGTTGACGATCAGTTTCTCGTTCACGATCTGGATGACGTCGCCCGGTCCGGCGGCCACACGCTTGACGAGTCGCGTGCCGGTTTTGGGCGCGAAGAAGATAACAATGTCGCCGGGCTTGGGATCGCTCCACTTGAAGATCGGGAAGGCTTCGTTGTCCCAGGTGAGGTAGGGAATCTTCAGATCATAGGCGAGCTTGTTGACCAGGATGCGGTCGCCTTCAACGATCGTCGGCTTCATGGAGCCGGTGGGCACGTCGTTCCAGTCGATGAACATCGACCGGGCCATGGTCAGCACCAGCGCCACCATCAGGAATGGCTTGAGGTATTCGACCCAGAGCTTGCCCCAGAATCCCATGGGCTGATCAGGCTGCCGGTCGATCGAGGGCTTGGACGCGATTGTGTTCATCGTCTGTGTCATGGCCAACAAGGTGAGGAATCTTAGCGGCAAGGAGTCACAAGGTATAGTCGTGCATTTCTGTCGTCGTCCAGAATCGCCGCCATGCCGGCACCGGCCACTTGGCGAAACTTCCAGCCCGACCGCGCATTCTGATTGACCTTCCGAGCAGATGGGTTATGGATATGGCCAAGATGATTATGCGATCGATCGTTCTCGTCCTGGCTTTGTCCGCCGCACTGAGTCTGGCCGCCGGGTGCGCCTCGCACAGCCCGGTCGTGGACGGGGCGGCCGAGATCGACACCGCGCTCAACCGCGTTTATCCAGCACTCGTGCGGATCTTCGTCGTCATCCAGGAACCCGAGAGCGGCCGTATGCAGCGAATGCAGGCGGCCGGGTCCGGCGCCATCATCTCGGCCGACGGCTATGTGGTGACCAACCACCATGTCGCCGGCAATGCCACGCGAATTGTGGTAAATCTGTCAGATCATGAGGATGTGGACGCCACGCTGGTCGGCACCGATCCGCTGGCGGATGTGGCCGTGCTCAAGCTCAAACTGGAAACACGCAAGGATAAGACGGCGCCGCTGCCGGTCGCCACCTGGGGCGATTCGGACAAGGTAAAGGTCGGCGATGTCGTCCTGGCGATGGGTTCGCCGGGAGCGCTTTCGCAGTCAGTAACCCGTGGTATCGTATCCAATACCCGGCTTATTCTGCCGCGAGGCCTGTCGGGTGCGTTCCGGCTCGACGGCGAGGATGTCGGCTCGACGGTCCGCTGGATCGCCCACGACGCCGTGATCTATGGCGGCAACTCCGGCGGACCGCTGGTCAACCTGGCCGGCGAGATCATCGGTATTAACGAGATAGGTGTCGCCTCGCTCGGCGGCGCCATTCCGTCAAATCTGGCACAGTACATCGTCGGGCAACTCCTCCAGCACGGCGATGTCCCGCGAAGCTGGACGGGCATGTCGATCCAGCCACGACTCAAGGATGACCCGCGCAATACAGGCATCCTTGTTGCAGGCGTCATTGCCGGTTCGCCCGCGGACAAGGCGGGGCTCAAGAGCGGCGACATCATTCTCAGTTACAACCGCCAGGCGGTGTCGGTGCGCGTGGCCGAGGACATGCCGCCGTTTAACCAGCTTGTTTTGGCCACGCCGATCGGGCAGACGGTGCCGATCGAGATCGAGCGAAACGGACAAGAGCAGACCGTCCAACTGACGACCATCGAGCGCCAGCGCCCTCTGGGCAAACCGGCAGAGCTCAAGAGCTGGGGCATCACCGCACGGGACATCACCCGCAACGTGATGCTCGAGCATCACCTGGAATCCACCCGCGGCGTGATTGTCGATTCAGTTCGCACCGGCGGGCCGAATGCCGACTCGAAGCTGCCGCTGGAGACCGGCGACATCATCGTGCAGGCGGCCGGTCGAGACGTGGCCAACACGACTGAGCTTGCCAGGCTGTCCGATGAACTGATGGCTGGCAAGACCGAGCGTTTGCCTGTGCTCGTGAGATTCAAACGCAATGCCCGGGAGATGGCCAGCGTCGTGAAGATCGGCAAGGACGAGCCGGAGGACAAACCTGCCCGCGTGCGCAAGGCCTGGCCGGCCATGGCAACACAAGTATTGACCAGCGACCTGGCCGAAGCGATGGGAATCGCGGGCACTAAGGGTGTGCGTGTGACGGATGTCTTTGCGCAGCAATCGGCCGAGAAGGCCGGCGTGAAGCCCGGCGACCTGATCACGGCGATCGGTGGCGTCAAGATCGAGGCCTCGCAGCCGGAGGATACCGAGGTGTTCGATTCCCTGGTGCGGAAATTCCCGCTGGGCAACGAAGTGGAACTGGCGATTATCCGCGACGGCAAGCCGCAGACGCTGAAGATGACGCTCGAAGCCGCCCCGAGCCGGATCGAAAACGCGAAACAATATATTGATACGGATTTCGAGTTTGCGGCCCGCGACATGGTCTTTGACGACCGAAACCGGATGAAACTGGACGACAGCGTGTCCGGCGTGCTCGTGCAGCAGGTCGAGCCGGCCGGCTGGGCAGCGCTCGGCGGATTGGGCAATAACGATGTGCTCATCAGTGTCAACGGCCAGGCGACCACGAACGTGGCCGAACTCAAGACCGTGCTGGATCAGTCCCGCAAGGACAAGCCGCGCCGGCTGGTGTTCTTCATACGGCGGGGGATTTCGACGAAGTATCTTGAGATCGAGCCGGATTGGCGATGAGATGGACATGTGGATTTCAAATTTGAGATTTGAGATTTGAAATTCCAAATCCTGATTTCGATACGCGTACACGAAAGGCAAACATGATTTCCCGGAGAATTATCGCGGCGGCATTGGCGGTCACATTGTGGGCCGGCGCCGCGGCGACGGTGCGTGCTGATGACGCGGCCATTGCGGAGACGGGGCGAAAAGTCCTCGCTTCTTACGAGAAGGCGGTCATATCAGTGACTGTGACCATCAAGTTATCGATGCAGGGCGAGATGGCGGGCATGGCCCACCTCAACGAGCAGGAGAAGAAGAACGAGATCGCGGCCACGCTGCTCGATCCCTCCGGCCTGGCGGTCTGCTCGCTGACCGCCCTCGATCCGACCAGCGCCATGGGCAACCTGAAAGTGAACGTCGGCGGCCAGCAGCAGTCGTTTCGGATCAAGGCCGATATCAGCGAAGCGAAGTACCGCCTTCCCGACGGCACCGAGGTTCCGGCGAGAGTCGTGCTCAAAGATGAAGACCTGGACCTGGCGTTCCTCGCGCCGGAAAAGCCGCTTGAGGCGGCCGACCAAGCGAAGATATCAACGCTCAACCTGAGCGAATCGACGAGGGAGATTCAACTTCTGGATCAGGTGATCTTCGTTTCGCGCCTGGGCAAACATGTGGGCTATGAATCCGCGGTTTCACTCGGCCGGGTCAGCGCACGGCTGACCAAGCCGCGTACGGAGTACATCGCCGGCGGCTCGGCCGGCCAGCCTGCGTTCACGAAAGAGGGCAAGCTGCTGGGCATCGTGCTGGCGCATCGTCGCGGCGAGCAAGACATTGATGTCATGGGTGGAATGGCCGGCCTGCAGCGAGACATGACCGTCGTGATCATCCCCGCCGCCGACATCGTCGAGGCCGCCAATCAGGCGAAGGAAGAAGCGAAGAAGCCGGCGAAAAAGAAAGAGGCGGCGGCAGCGGAAAAGGCGCCTACGAAAGCGACGGAGAAAAAAGACTAGTGGACTGGGATTTGAAATCTGAAATTTCAAATTCCGCCTTACGTGAGTGCGCCGGTGCTCCGCCACCGGCGGACTGGTGGGTGAACGGTGGGACAGACATTCTTGTCTGTCGCGTCCCCCATCGCGTTTTGTGTGGCAGAGCGCCAGCCCTCATTCGTCATTCGAATTTCGATTCTCGAATTTGGACGCCAAGGTGATACTACTTCGCCGCTCCCAGCGTAATCGCCCGCTGGTCGGCCCGATCCCGCATCGCCTGGTGCTGTGCCGCCAGCAGTGCAAGTGCCTGTCCCTGTTTGTCGAGCAGGTGCGTCTTGAACCGCCCGGTCTGGTCGTTGGCCAGCCCCCGGGCCACGGCCAACAGGGCGCGCTCGTAATCGCCAAAATGAGTGTGGGCGTACGCCAGGTTCAACTGTGCCTGTGGATCGCCCGGATCGATGGCCTCGGCCCGAATATACGCCTCATAGGCCTCGTGATGGCGGCCAAGACGAAACAGCGCATTGCCAAGCGTATTCCACACCAGCGGGCTGTACCACGGGTTGGCCTTGGCGGCCAGCAAGGCCAGTTCCAGCGACTGCGCCGGCCGGTCGAGTTGCTGCAAAAGAAACTCCGCGGCCTGCGACAACAGGTTCCAGTCGTCGGGCATATTCGCCAGCGCCTGCTGAAAGACATCCATGGCCTGGTCGTAGTGCCCGGCGGTGATGTGCCCGATAGCACGGTTGCCCGATTCGTCGGCCGCCAGCACCCAGTCTTGCGAGAACGCCGACACAAATGCCTTCGCAGTGACATCGCATGGCGTTCGCATCACCAGGCGGGCGTGGATCGTGCGGTGCTGATCGCGGCTGGGGCGAAACACGGAGCAGCCCGCGCGGGTGACGTGCGATTCGATGAGCGGAAAGTTCAGGCACGCCGCCGACGACAGGCCGAACCTCTGCACGTACGCCACCGCCGCAACCTGATCGGACGCGATCGGGCCGTAGTCGTTGATGAGGATCATCCCCGCCGGGTCGAGGCGACCCAGGCAGGCGTCGAGCGTCCGCATCGCGCCATGGTTGAGCATCGTGCGCTCGCCACCTGAGAGTTCCAGAGCCTCGGCCCAGTACGGCGGCGGCGGATCTGCGATGCGGAACTCGGCCTCGGCCTCGATCAGCGGAAGCAGCGCTATCAGCCGGGCGCGATCCTCGTCGCGCGAGCTGGCGGTGAGTTTCGCGGCTTCGCTCGCGTCAAACCCGTGAATGTGCATCAGGCGCTCGTCGCGCTGGCGAATCAGGCTGCGCACGCAGAGTTGCTCGATGCCGGCGGGAGTGCGGCGGATAACGGCCATCGGCAGCGAATCGAGCAGGTAATTGGCGAAGACGGCCCGGAATGTCCCGCCGGGGATGGCGGAGATATCCGCGGCGTCGCAGCGAACGGGCCGAATTTGTCGGGCGAAATGCTCGAATTGGCCATTCTGAACCCAATGTTGGACTGTCGCAGCGGAGGCGTCGGTGACGTGGAACGTGATGCGCTCGAGCAGTTCCGGCGCGGCGGTTTCGATGGCCTGGAGAAGTTGGACTGCAAACAGTCCCGTGCCGGCGCCGAGTTCCAGAAGCGAGAATCGCTCGGCCGGATGCCGGCGGAAGTTGGCCACCAGCACGTCGGCGGTGAGGCGGGCGAGCCAGCCGGCGTTATTGACGACATAGGGCACATGGCTGTTGGCGAACGGCTGCGTGCCGGCCGATTCCCAGTGCAGACGCGACGCATGCCATTCGATGGACTCCGCCAGCGGTGTGAAATCCTGGATGACGCGGATCTCGGCCGCCGCCGATGCGAGCGCCTGCTGTGGCGAGCCGGGAGAGGAATTGAGCAGTTCATCGAGAGACATGGGCGGCAACGCAGTCAACAGAGCGACAGGATAGTCGGCGGTGCGAGTCATGGGAAGCGAAATCCATTGCCCAATTCCATTGCCACGGATGTCCGAAGCGTGCTAGACTCTGTGACCAGATCGCACCGGAGGTTCCGTATGGGAAAAGCCGCCGCCCGTGTGGGCGACATGATCAAGCAGATGGCGCCGCACTGTCATGCGCCAATTCACCCGGCATTGCCAACGCCGACACCCGTGGCGCATCCGGCGCTGCCGCTGGCGATCATTCCGCCGGGATCGACCTCAACCATGATCGAAAACAAACCGGCGGCCCGGCAGACCGACATGTCGGCGCCCTGCTCGCTGCCCAGTTGCGTGCCGGCCGGGCCAGGCATGATCTCCATGGGGTCGGCCACGGTGAAGATCGACAATCTGGGCGCCGCTCGCATGGACGACCCGACCTCGCATACAAGCTGCGTGGCGCCGATTCCCTCGCCCACGGGCAAGGTCCAGCCACCGTGTGCGTCGACCGTGAAGATCGGCGGATGAGACTCCGGAAAGAACGACCCATTTGCGTCTCGCGCACTTTCACACGTTGAAGCCCGTTTGCCCGCTCTGCCGCAGGCGCGGACTCGGCGATTTTTCGCTCGACATCGCCATGACCGTTCGTGGCCACGGTGCTGAGATCGACGAAGGCCTGCTCCGCTGCGCCAATCCCGCCTGCCAGGGTGAATATCCGATCATCGACGGTATCCCGATCCTGTTGGCCGATGTACGACAATTCCTGGCCGATCATCAGGCGGAGTTGACCCTGCGCGATGATCTCTCGGGCGACATGGCTTCGATCCTCGCCGAAGGCGCCGGACCCGGCTCGTGGTTCGATTCGATCCGACAGCATCTCTCCTCGTACGCCTGGGATCATTACGGCCAGTTCGATCCGCGGGAGACGCACGAACCCCGGCCCGGCATGGTTGCCGAGGTAGCGGCCACTGTGGTGGAACTGGCTGGTGGGGATTTTAACGGTGCCGCGCTGGATCTCGGTTGTTCGGTTGGCCGGTCAACTTTCGAGTTGGCGGATCACACCGGCGAATTGGTGCTGGGCATCGACGTGAACATTCCCATGCTGCGACTGGCCCGGCGCGTCCTGCGCGAGGGAACTGTCCGCTATGACCGACGCAAGCTAGGCCTGTTGTACGAACGGCGGGAATTCCCGGTCAACTTCCCCGCAAACAGTCGCGTGGACTTCTGGGCCGCCGATGCGCTGTGCCTGCCGTTTACCGATGGCGTGTTCGCACGCACGATGGCCCTGAACCTGCTCGACTGCGTCAATTCACCGCTAGACCTGCTCCGTTCGATGCAGCGGGTGACCGCACCGCGCGGCCGGTTCGTCGTGGGCTGTCCCTACGACTGGTCCAGCGTCATCTCACCGCCACAAGCGTGGCTGGGCGGCCACTCGCCGCGCGGCTTCTTCGATGGCGATAGCGGGCAGGTGCTGCGGGCCATTCTCACCCAAAGCAAGCACCCTGTCTCTCTCGACAACGTGCGGATTGTGGCCGACGACCCGGCGGTCCCGTGGCAGGTACGCATGCACGACCGCTACACGGCCATGTACGCGGTTGATGTCGTGGCCGTGGAAAAGACTATGTAGGATCCGCTTCAGCGGACGCGAATTATTTCGCCCACTCCGGCGCCACGCCATATACCGAGATGATCCTCCCATGCATGGGGTACTTGTCCAGCAACCGGATTCGCTTGGGAATCTGCAGCGGCTTGTCCGACTCTTCGACGATAACCAGCTGCGTGGGCTTCTCGATCAGGGTCTCCTCCAACTCCTGGACCGTCCGACACACGGGGATGACGCGACGCAGTTCAAAGTTCAGCCGATAGTTCTCTTCCGGGTAGAAGACAAAGCGAGCCTTGGGATGTTGCTCGTGAATCTGTCGGGCGATCCCCGCAAACGTGGCCGGCTTGAGCGTCGGCCCCCAGACGCCCAGTACCAGCGTCATAGCCAGGGCACCCGCGAAGAGCGTACACAGCAATCCCGCGGCCACCGAGCGGCGGTAGAGAAGCACCGCCGTGACGAATGCCGCCAGAAGCCCCGTGGCCAGAACCACATCCATCGGCCGCAACGGCTGACCGTAACCTTTGGGCAGCAACAGCAGGGCCGGCGCGGCCAGGACTGCAGCCAGCGCGGTGCCACCAAAGACCACCACAACGATCTTCCGGCCGCGCGGGTCGGCGCTACGCAGCGCGGCGTCAACGGCCGCCCCCACCAGCAGCATCAACGGCGGAACCAGCGGGAAGAAGTAGTGATCCTGTTTCTGCCGCGTCATCATCAGTGACACGAAAATAATGCCCACCCAGAGCAGCAGCCGCCGAACCATGTCAGGCCTGGCGGACAATGCATCCTGCTGTCGTCCGCGACGACCCGGCGAAAATGCCCACACCAGTGCCGCGATGACCGGCGCGATCCACGGCAGAGTGGCCTTGAACGCCATCGGAATTACCTGCCAGAAGGGCTTTCCGTGGCGAACGCCCGCGGAGAGTTCACCGACCTCTTCATTGAGGATCCTGTGCCCTTCAGGATTCTGCGTCACAATCAGCCACCACGGCACCGCGATCATCAGAGCCAGCGCCAGCCCACCGTGTGCAACAAACTGCCACAACGCCCTGGGTCTGTGCTCGATGGCGACCAGCAGCACGAACAACGCCACCGCAAACGCCGCCGGCGGGCCTTTGCTCATGCCGGCCATGCCCACGCAGAATCCCGCAACCAGAGATGAACCCATCGCCGTTGCCTTGTCGCGTGCATCAATCAGGTCACAGAAGCCGATGCAGGCGCCTGTCAGGAAGAACGTGCTCAGCGCATCCGTCTCGGCCAGAAACCCATACGACTGATACAGCGACGACGCAAAGGTCAGCGCGGCCGCGACCAGCCCCGCCATCGGCGAGAACCAGCGCCGGCCGATGCTGTACACAACGCCCAGCGTGAGCGCCACGACCACGACAAACGGCAGCCGGCCCACGAACACCGACAAGCCCCCGACCTTGAACGCCGACGCGGCCATCCAGTACGCCAGCGGGGGCTTTTGCAGCCGCAACTGTCCATTGAGCCGGGGGAAAATCCACTCCTCGCCCGGTCCGCTGATCATCTCCCGCGCCGTCTCCAGCACGCGGGCTTCCTGGCTGCGCTCCAGTGGAACGTAATACGCCGCCAGCACCAGAAGCGGCAGCGACATCAGCCAGAAGATGCGAAAGGCCCGGCTTGCCTGTAGGTCCAACTCGGTCGGCATTGCCCACAGGTTAAGCCCGGCCGGGAAAAACGCAAAAGGCGCGAAATGCGAATAATGCTTCCGTCCCCGGCAGTTGGAAATCACCGAAGGGTGGATTGCCCGCCACTGAAGTTCGGGACGATTGCGCTCGGCCGACGCGACCACGTGCCGCCGGCCTTCAATCGCCTCATCGCGGCTACCTGCCTTGCATCAGGCCGTAAAGCTCGATCTCCCAGATGCGTGAAATATCGCCGCGCGTCCTGGTCACTCGCAGGCGAATCTTCGTGGCTTGGAGCGGCGCGAAGGTCTGGTTCCAATACGGGTCACCGTTATCCTTCGCGGCCGCGCCGGGGATGTCCTTCCATTGCGTGCCATCGTGCCACTGGAGCGTGAAGTCGGAAATCGGTTCGATGACTTTGCCGCCCGATAGATAACCCGAGATGATCCGCGCCGCACCGAGGGTTACGGGCTGCTCCCAGGTCAATTCAATTTCGTGCGGGAGCCTGGTGTCGCTGAGCCAGCGGCCATCATTGTCGCGCACATCGGCCCGGCCGTCGGTCAGCAGAGCCGGCGGGCTGGCACCGGCATCCCTGCTGCCGGAGACAGTAACGCGCGCCGTGCGGGCCAGATTCAGTTCGGCTTTCCTCAACCAGGCCGGCGCGGGCACAACGGGTGCAGCCGGCACGGCCGGCTTGCGTGCGGGCTCGCCCTGGTTCACATAATCCGCCGGGGCGGGCGCTTTGCCCGCACCACGCCGCATGACCTCCTGGAGTTCGCCGAGATACTGCTCATACACAATCCGCGGCATGACTTCGTGTTTCTTGCAGATGCTCGCCGCCATGCCGACAATCTCGCCCATGCAGCCGCCGGTCCGCATCACCCGCACTGCGCCGAGCGCCTCGTGTTTGACGCTCAGGTCGCGCCCGGCCATGAAGAGATTCACCACGTTGCGGGAATAGAGACAGCGATACGGAACCCAGAACGGCCGCTGCTCGCGATGGGCGGGAAACTCACCGAAATTGGCTTTGGAAATGAACGCATCTCCCTCAAAGCCACTCTGATACAGGGGATCGGGCAGGTGCAGGTCGTTGCTCCAGCCCGTCGGCACACAGGCGTCGGGGAACTGGCGGTCCTTCTGCAGGTCGTCGAGACTGAGCACCACGTCACCCATCAGGCGGCGAGACTCGCGCTTGCCGAGGATGTACGCGGCCCAGTTGAGCGTGTGGTTCGGCAACACCTTGTCCACGTTCTTCATCGCATCCCAGGCGCCATACATGGCCCGGAAATTCCAGTCGCGGATGTACTCCATGTCAGCGATCGGATCACGATCGAATCCGCTTTCCCAATACCAGCCGCCGAGTTTCTCGGTGTCCGGCTTG
Organism: Phycisphaerales bacterium; assembly: GCA_025361735.1. GTDB lineage: Bacteria > Planctomycetota > Phycisphaerae > Tepidisphaerales > Tepidisphaeraceae > JANYKD01. Next base: position 11,135 of record JANYKD010000492.1, on the reverse strand, counting down.
GTCTTGCTGCGGCCGGGAAACGGCCGGTCCGCCAGGTCCAGCGCCCAGGGACAACGGGGAAACGACGCCGGCCCGGCAGCAGCGGCCACGTCGGTATTGATGGCGTTGGTGTCCTTGCACTCGCAGACATTCCAGAGATTACACGGCCCCATGCGCCCTTTCGGTTCCATCTCAAAATCCGCCCCCGCCAGCGCGCCCACGGCCGCGTCTCCCGTGCAGTCGGCAAACCATCGCCCGCTGATGCGATAGCGATGCCCGGTGCGTACCGCCTGGGCGATGACGGCGCTGATCCGTCCGCCATCGGCCTCGACGGCGTTGACGCGATGTTCGAGGAACAGGCGAATATTCGGCTCGGCGCGGGCGACCGCCAGTTTCTTCTCATCCTCATACAACTCGGCGGTATTCGCCGGGCCGTAGTGGGCACGTTTGTCCTGCTCCAACTCGGCCACCACGTCGCCAACACGCGGCCACGGTTCCTTGTTGCGCGCACCCTGCAGCCATACGCGGACCTCGGAACTGTTATTGCCGCCAAGCACCGGGCGATCCTGCACCAGCGCAACCTTCAATCCCAACCGCGCCGCCACAATCGCGGCCGACGTGCCCGCAATGCCGCCGCCCGTCACCACAAAGTCAAAGTCGCCGCCCGCTTCCGGTTGCTCGGGCAAGCCGAGACACGTGCGCCGGAACGCGACCATGGCCGGTCCTTCGTTGGGCGGTGTGAACTGCGGATCGCTGGCGAACAGCACCGCGTCGCACCGTCCCTCAAAGCCGGTGAGATCATGCAGGGCGAGGCGCGCACGTGGCGCCGCGATTTCCACTTTGCCGCCATCCTGCCAATGCCAGGTCGCTCCTTCCGCGCCGAAGATGGTGTCGAGCGTTTTACCATTGACGACCAACTGAAACCGCCCCGGCGCACCGGGCGCTTTGAACTGCGCCACCCAATCCTTGGTGCGCACCCAGACGCGATAAGTGCCGGTCGCCGGGAATTGCACGTCCGTCGTCGCATCCGCCACGGCCCGGCCGAGTCCGTGCGCCAGCAGATAGGGCGACCCCATGATGTCCATGAACTGCGGATCCACCACCCAGCCGCCGCGCTGCGCGAAACCCTCCGCCTCGACCAACACGTTATGACCGACAGCCGCGGTCGTGCCAATGGCAAGTGCAAATGCCGTCACGATCAGGATCCGTGGTCTCATCATCTGTGTTCCCTGCCGCACTGGATTGGCGGCGGCATTGAATACCGCAGGCATCAGAACCAGGACCAGACTGCGCCGATACCTGCCTGCAACGCCGGGCCATTATACCCTGTGGTTGAGGCAATACCGCCCTGGGCCTTCATTCATCGCTCCGTCTCTCCCGGCGACACTCCGAAAACACTCCCGCCCCGCCGTGGTAGGTATATCAACTATGAAATCGCCCAAATCACTCTCCCTCGTGGCATCGCCCCTCCTGCGCTGCCTGGTCGCGGCCGTCTTTGTGATGGCCGCATTCTCGCCCCTGGCTTCGGCCCAGCAGAAGAAAGCCAAAATGCTGGTACTGACGCAGTCCAAGGGCTTCATGCATGACGTGGTCAACCGCAAAGGCGGGACCACCTGCCTTGTCGACCGGATCATGGATGAGGTCGGCAAAGGGTCCGGCCTCTGGGAATGCGAATTCTCGCAGGATGCCTCCATCATCACGCCCGACAAGCTCAAGGACGTCGATGTGCTCTTCTTCTACACCACCGGCGGCCTGCCCATCGAGCCGGCCAGTTGGGAAGCCATCCTCAAGTGGGTCGAGGCCGGTCACGCCTTCCTCGGTTATCACTCGGCCACCGACACCACGCTCGGCCCCAAATACACCGGCCCGATGCTGACCTATACCCAGTTCATCAACGGCAAGTTCGGCGGCCACCCCTGGGGCCAGGGCACTCCCCTCAAGGTCATCAACCACGACCTGGCCCACCCCGCCACCGCCATGTTCGGTGCCGAGTACGACATCAAGGAAGAGATCTACCAGTACCCGCCCGATTCGTACGACCCCAAGGCCGTCCGCGTGCTCCTCAGCATGCAGATGACCAAGACCAACTTGAAGATGCCCTATCATGTGCCAATCTCCTGGTGCCGCGAGATCGGCAAGGGCCGCATGTTCTACAACAATTTCGGCCACACCGACAAGACCTGGCAGGACAAGCTCTTTCAGGAACACCTGATCGCCTCCTTCAAGTGGGCCATGGGCATCACCAAGGAAGGCTCCGCCGTTCCCAACCCCGAGGTGCAGGCCGTGGAAATCGTCCGCGGTTTCCTCGCCGGCCATGCCAAGCTGATGGGCCGCAACGCCGAGGACAGTGACGCCGTCGTCGCCAAGCTTCAGAAGTCGGCCGACAAGGCCTGGTTCATCGGCATGTACGACCAGATCACCAAGGCCCGCAACGACTTCCAGAGTCTCAAGCAGCCAAAAAAGGGCGAACTCCTCGCCGACGTTGACCAAAAGGCCAACGAAGCCAAGCAGGAGAATTTCAAGAAACTCTACACGGAAATCCTCGCCAAATCTGGCGCGTAATGTTGTCTTTCTGAATTCCGGAATTAACCAAGCCGCTCCCCCGCTCGGGGAGCGGTTTTCGTTTGTAGCACAGGCGTCCTCGCCTGTGTCCGGATTTGAACGTTCTTCAACCGATCGTCAAGACCTGCATCGTTCCGGCCGTCGAGAACTGACCGCCCCCGGCCGGAGCGGAAGACATCGCTTCGGCGCCGCCCCCGCGTCTTGTCGGCCACTTTGATTTGCCGTATGTTGCCTCTATTGCCTCAGTTATGGAGTTCTAAGCGTCCATGGCCACCCGCGCAGCCAAATCAAGTCTCCCATCGTCGACATCCGTGGCTCTAACAATCTGCCAGTCGCTCTGCCTGGCCGGCCTCCTTTTCATCACCACAGGGTGTTCGGTCTTTCGCATCGGCGCCCTGCCCACGCCGACCCTCGGCACGTTTTACGTCGGCCTCGACGATCTCGGCAGACATGGGTCGGTCACCGAGGGACACGGCATCGCCTACACCGGCAAGGCCGGGCATATCGATGTGGATCATGTGAGAATCAGCGCCGACTGGACCAGGCGTATCTCGGACAAGAGCGTCGCCGCCATTATGAGCGGCCACACACGCTACGAGTTCATGTCCGACTGGACTCTCTATCGCATTGACATCGAGTATCTCGATGGCTGGGCTTCCGTCGCAGACAAGGAGAAGATCGCCAGGACTGTCGCCATCGATTCCGCGGCCACGTTTGCCTTCTACATCGGCACCTGGCACGAAATTGCCACCTGGTACGGCTGGAGCTCGACGGGCATTTACTCGGAAGACCCGTCCTCATTTTCCTGGGAAGACAATGTCTCCAATGTCGTAGGCTGCCAGATCGGCCGCATGTCATTGCTGGACAATGATGGATCCTTCAATGACGCGGTCACAAAAAACTTCGCGGACACGATGAGACAACTCGATATCAAGGACAGCCGGACCGCCCGCAAGGCGGCCGAGGCGATGTGCGGGAAATGGTACGCGATCGACGCCTGCGGCCTTGGCTCCGTCGACATGAGGAAGCGGAATTTCGACCTCGGACTCGACACCGGTTATGTGACCCCCTGGCTCGTGCCGATGCCCGGCTGCGACAACGTCAAACCGGAACAGATCCCCTTGCCCGAAGCCGATGATGGCCCGCGCCACCGCATCCGCATCAGCATGTCCATCCGCCCGGAGTTCTTCGAACGACGCAGGATCCTCAAAGCCATCTATCCCAACAATGATGGCGAGTGGATCATGCCCAAAGAGCATTACCGGCCCATCATGGAACAGATCAGAAAAGACGCTGTCGAAAGATATGGGCCTGACGTCGCGAACCCCTGATAGCCCGCGAAGCAACCCGATCACAAAGGCAACGGGTGACGTGCGCTCCTGTTGATGGAAAAACGATCGTTGTTTCAAGCGATCAACGAACCCCTGCCGAGGCCCACGCATCATTCAGCGCAAAGCGAAGAATCTCAGCCTGCAACGGCTCAAACGGCCGTTCACGCGGGACTGGCTGCCGGGGCATCGGGGTCGCCAAGACTGTTGAGCATGTTAATAAAGGCCTCGGGCGGCGTGACAGCAATGGAGCTGTCTTTGATTTCACAGGGGATGGGGACGAAGTTGCCCTGGAAGTACCAATAGATCTGCGGACTGATCGAACCGGGCCCTTCCTTCTCCATGCCCTGGGTGATTGACCAGAGGTGATGAAGCACGCCAACGACATTCAGGTCACGAATCGGGTAGCACAGAAGCGCGTGACGATGCGGGACGGAGACCAGGCTTCCGTGCGGCCCCACGAATTGCGGATACTCGGACAACAAGAGCGCGTGGCTCGCGGTGAAGAAACTGTCGCCAAGGGCTGCGATGATGGAGAGTCCTTTCCCCACTTCGAAATCCTGACATTGGGGTCGTTCTGCCTTTCTAAGGTTCGCCAGGGCAATGTCGAAGATCTGCTCAGATGAGATGCCCCACCTGGCGAGCGTCTCACTGTTCACGGAGACCATGGAACTGGGAAGGTCGATGACGATGTAGGAGAACACGCCGGGGATGTCCTCTCGCGAGATGAGCTTGTCCAACGGCATGTCGGGCGGACCGAGGCGAACGCCGATGCGATCACGGATGGCGGCGAGGTCGCCAATCTGGGATTGGAGTTCGGCGTGCTCTTTTTCGGAGCGCAGCATCGCATCGAAGTGCATCTGGACGTAGTGGGCCCACTCCTCGACCACGCCTTGGTTGCAGACTTGCGCGAGGTTGAGAAGCCCCCATTGATGGCGTGGCGTCTTGTCGCCGGCTTGAAAGACGTAGACGACGCCATCGTGGACCTGGCAGGCGATTTCGTTACGCTGAAAATAGCGATGGATTTCTCGCTCGAATTGGGCATAGCGTTCGGGCGTGAAGAACGACGCCCACGCAGGCGGGGGTGGAAACTTGACCTCCGCTCTCTTGCGGGACCAGAACGCAAAGAGCGGCAGCGCGGCCAGCGAGACAAATAGCGGTCCAAGCATGGCGACTCCTTGATGAGCGTTGTCGGAAATATACAGCAAATGGCAACCGCAGAAAACATCCCTGGCGAGCGAAACACTTCCGCGATCAGATTTCGTCGCGTCGCGTCGCCGCGTGAGGGTTTGGCCTCCTCCGCCGAGCAACGGGTAGCTCTCCCTTGACTCTCCGGATACACACCGCGCCCCCGAAGCCTGCCCTGAGCAATCACAAAGTCCCGGCTGGTGTTCTTCGTGCTTAATCTTGTTCGTTTACGCCTCTACCCCACAACCCCAAAAAGAACGACCGACCGCGCCTTCTACTTGGGTGACCGGGGCAAGTACCCTTGCCCCGGTCACCCAATGCTCAAAACAACTCCATCTGCCCTCGCTCCACACGTCGAAACAAATCCGTCCGCAATTCCGGCCCGCCGTCCTCCAATCCCAATTGTCTGCAGGTGATGTCAAACAACTCCCGCACTTGATCGGCGAAGATTCCCCTGCCTTCACGCCGCACATCGAAACTGCTGCTGTTCGTACTGCCGCCGTGCATTTCGCGGATGCGGTTCAGCACCTTCTCCGCACGATCCGGCCGATGCCGCCGCAGCCAGGCCGTGAAAAGTCCCTCGACCGCTCCCGGCAACCGCACCGGCTGCAACCCTGCGTATTTCGCCCCGGCCCCGGCCGCCGCCCGCAGGATCGATGCCACTTCGTGGTCGGTCAGCCCCGGTATCACCGGCGAAACCAGCACCCCTACGCTGACACCGGCGGCCGCGAGTTTCTCGATGGCCGCCAGTCGGTTTCGCGGCACGCTCGTCCGCGGCTCGAGCTCGCGCACGAGGTTCGCATCCAACGTCGTGATCGACAAATACACGGCCACCAGATCCTGCGTTGCCATCTGCGCGAGGATGTCGATGTCGCGCGTAACCAGCTGGTTCTTGGTGATGATGCTGCACGGATTGCGAAACTCGGCCATGACCTCCAGGCACCGTCGCGTCAGCCGGAGTTTCCGTTCAATCGGCTGATACGGATCGGTCGCCGTCCCGATGCAGATGCGCTTGGGTTTCCACGACCGCGCCGACAACTCTTTCCGCAGCAGTTGCGGCGCATCCGTCTTCACCATGATCTTGGTTTCGAAATCCAGCCCGGCCGAGAACCCGAGAAACTCATGCATGCAGCGCGCGAAGCAGTACACGCACCCGTGCTCGCATCCGCGATACGGATTGAGCGACGCCTCAAATGGAATGTCCGGGCTGTCGTTGGTCGTGATGACCGACCGCGTGGCATCGCGCAGAAACTCCGTCCTCGCCGCCGGCCGATCTTCCGGCGGCACATCCGGATCGGGAATCACCACCAGCCGCTCGAACCGGTTCCCCGGATTCTCCGGCGTTCCGCGGCCTTTGATGGCGGGAGTAGTTTTGTCGGCAGAGTGCATTGCGCGCATGATTATAGCCGGCTGGTCGCTGCCGATTGTGGAGAACGAAGCGTAGGGTCCGCTTCAGGACGCGCTTTGCCTCCCCCACGGTTTGCATCGCTCACTGAAGCGAATGCTCCGGAACTGAACTTCGGCCCTTGGTCGTCACCCAGACAGCTTGATACACTGGTAACCCATGATCGACAATCGGATCATATGTCGGCTTTGCGTTGATACTTCGGATGAACACGAGGCGGAACGTGTTGCCAGTCTGGCCAAGGCGGTCCTCGCGGAGCACGGGCGAATCTGCAAAGCCGATACGCGACGATATTGGAAGATACCCGATTGTTTTGAGATGCTCTTCGTCCTGCAGCCAGCGGTGACTACAAAAGCGGTGTTCACCAACATCCTCACCGCACTTGCGACGGGCTGGGAGGTTCATGCTTTCCGAAATGGCAGCGACTGGGCTGTCTGGAATCCCTCATGTGATGCTGCCTTCACTTTGCCGAGTGTCCGATGGGCGCATGTTGAGTGTTCCCGCGAAACCGCTCCGCCCGAGGATGGAGCGATGAAGTGATGTGTTGCTACGTACCGGCGACCTGCTCCTGAGAAAGGCGGCCAGATACCGGTCGCGTCTGTCGATTGATGTGCGCAACCCGCCGGACCGGCTGCTGGAGCAGAAACCATGAGTGTAATGCACATGACGTTGGATCAGATCAAGACCAGGGGATATGCCGCGCTGCTGAAAGAACTCGGCCCCGCGGGATATGTACGGTTCATGCAACAGTTCGTGCCCGGCAAAGGCGACTACACAAAAGAACGGCACAGATCGCTGGACAAGCTGAGTCTGGACGGCATCAAACAGCAGATCGAGAAGATGCACGCAGATCGTGTGGGACCTTCAACACGAAAACAGTCCCGGCCGAAGAAGGGTTAATCACACGGCACTTGCGTGGCGCGAGTCGTCACGAATGAGTAGGGCTGACGCCCTCGTTGGCCTTCTGCGGTTGGTGCCAAGCGGCCGACGAGGGCGTCGGACCTACTTTATGTGTCTTCGCAGCGCGCGATGACTTCCGCCCTCTCTCGCCTGCGTCCGTCCTTTCTTCCACTTCGTGCCTCCGTGCCTTCGTGCCTCAATCCCTTCGGTTACGCCTCCCTTTGACTATTCATTTGGAATACCTCAGCCTAAACTCTGGTTAGAGTTCATATGACCACTCGTTTGATTACAACCATCGTGCTGGGTGTCGGGATGCTGGCGGCGATCCTGATATCACAAAGGGCGTCCCAGCCCACTGTTACCGCCGCCCAAGCCAAAACTGCGGAGGGTGCCATGGTGCGTGTGTCCGTCTTCGATGCCGATGGCAAGCTCGTCGGCCCGATCGAGATGCCCAGAGTCGTCAAGTCGGATAAGGATTGGCAGGCGCAACTCACACCCGACCAGTACAAGATCGCCCGCTCCAAAGGAACGGAGCGGGCCTTCTGCGGCACTCTGCTCGATAATCACGAGAAGGGTGTCTACACCTGCATCTGCTGCGGGCTGCCGCTGTTCTCATCCGACGCCAAGTTCAACTCCGGCACCGGCTGGCCGAGCTTCTTCCAGCCGATCGCCAAAGGCAATGTCGCGGAACTGACCGACGAGAGCTACGGAATGGTCCGCACCGAGATCGAATGCGCCCGCTGTGGCGGCCACCTCGGCCATGTCTTTAACGACGGCCCGCGCCCGACCGGGCTGCGCTTCTGCCTCAATTCAGAATCGCTGACGTTCACGACATCAGATGATTTGAAAAAACTGGCCGACCCCGCAGCCTCGCACGCGGCGACCACCCGACCCACGACGAGGCCCTTTTAGCCCCGACAGGGGCGATACAGGTTAGCCCACGGCGTAAGCCGTGGGTGACATATGTCGTAGTCCAAGCAAGCCCCGGAGGGGCGAAAGAAGGCTTCTTTCGCCCAGGGCTATCGAATACCGAACGTACATTTCCTCATGGCTGACGCCATGGGCTAATATTTGTCGCCCTTCCAGGGCTGCAAGCGTCCTGCCCGGTTCGCGACCCCAAGCCACGCACGAAACGCCAAGGCACGGCTGGACCGATGGTCCAGTCGTGCCTTGAATTCCGAAACATCGCGATGGGCGATGATTATTTCTTCTTGCCGGCAGCGGGAGCCTTGGCTCCGGCCGCGGGGGCGGCGGCCTTCGCGCCGGCCGCCGGGGCGGCAGCCTTGGCGCCGGCCGCGGGAGCAGCACCTGCTGCGGGAGCGGCACCGGTGCCTGGTGCGGCCGCACCCTCGGGCACAACCGCTTCCTTGGCGACCTTGGCCACCACGAGCTTGCGGTGGGCCACCTTGGGCAGATTGAATACGCTCTTATTCTCGTCCCACTTCTCCTCTTCCTTGAGCTTGTCCAGGCGCTCGCCGCGCGTAAGGACATTGCGGTGACGGATGAGCAAATTGGCACTCTTGAGGCTGCGATCCAGCGACATAGTTTCCTCGGTCGATAAAAAAGACTCTCCGGCCTTTCAGACCGGAAGGGCGGGAAATATACAGGAGGGACGGGGCGTTGGCAACAGGCAGGCTGGCGTCTGGAAATGACGAAATCCGAAATCCGAAATCCGAATCAAGCAGCAAACTCGAATGACGAAAGGTCGTTTCTTCACCAGAAGCAACGGCCGCGCCGGTGTCCACTCCACAATTAGTTGCCGCTTCGTGCTTCGGATTTGATTCGGAATTCGAGTTTCGGAATTCGGATTTCCGCCCTTGGGGCGTTAGTTCCCCGGGCGAGTCGTGGCCTTGAATCCTTCCGCTTCCATCTTCTGTCGCAGGCGGGCGATCTCTTTTGCGGTCTTCTGGCGGATGTATTCCTGCACGTCGGCCGGGACCTGGGATGCGGGCAGAAGGATCTGCAGGCCGTTGTCGAGTTGGAGAATGCCGATGGCCCGCTCGCGGGCGGCGCTGCCGGCGGCGGTGGCCGAGGCGATGACCCTGTCATCCTGCACGGCGAAGGAAATACCGGTGGTCGCGGCGATAATGTCCAGAATTTGCTGGGCGGGGACGTTTTCGAGGACGGGCGGGCGGCCATCGGCGCCGCGCAAGACGCGGGCGTCGGCCGGGAGGGACTGGAGCACGCCCGGCTGCAGTTCGATCGGCACGCCGGTGCGCGAGGAGATGTCCAAGATCACCTGCATCACATCCAGCCCGCCGGCGCCGCCGCGCATGTTCAGCGGCCGGGCCAGGAGCTGCCGCGTGCGGTCTTCCTTGGCGACGATGACGACGTTCTTGCCCCAGGGATACCAGGTGCCGCGGGTTTCCTTGGGGATGGCCTCGAGGGCCTCCATGAGCGTGGCATTGCGCGGAACGAAGACGGTGCGGTCCTGCTTCACCAGGTCGACGATGCGGTTCTCGATGGCGAGAGAAATATCCTGAACCTGGGACAGCTTGAGGTCGACGGCTTCGAGAAGCTGCTTGATCGTCGGCCGATCGGTGCCGAGCCCGGCCGGCTGCGAAGCGAGGATGTCCAGGGCCCGCAACTCATCGCGGCTGGCCCGCTGGCCCAGCCGGGCCAGCGCCGGCGAAGGCTCGAACTCGACAAACTCACCGCGGAGCTGGATCACCAGGCCGACGCGGGCGGCCATGAGATTCAAGGCCTCGCGGAGCGTGACGTTCTCGGTCTTGAGCTGGATGGACGTTTCCCGGCCCCAGGGAAGAAGTTCCCAGATGGCGGGGTTTTCCTTGAGGCGGACGCCGGTCTGCTCGGTGATGATCTTCATGGCCTCGGGCAAGGGCTTGTCGAGGACGAGCTTCACTTTCTCGTCCAGGGCCTTGTTGATGAGTGCCGACGAATCCTGCGCCAACGCCGGCAGGGCGACAGCGAGGACGAAGAGGAGGGTGATTAGGTGATTCATGGGGAATGAGTTGATAGTTGTTGGTTGTTAGTTGCCAGTTGCCAGTTGTTAGTTGTTAGTTGTTAGTGCCGGCTTTCTGAATCTGGGGTGGCATGGGCAAGTACGCTTGCCCGTGCCTGGGTCGCGGACACGGCCGCACTGTGGTAGACAGTTTGCGGTGTGGAGGGGTTGGCGTCAATTGGGAAATCTCTTACGGTAGTCAGTGGTCCGTAGTCAGTGGTCAGTAGTCAGTGGTCCGTGGTCAGTAGTCCGTAGCCCGTGGTCATCAGTAGTCTGTGGTCATGATCGGTGGTCGGTCGTCGGTGATCGGTGGTCCAAGGTGGGAATTGGGAAAATGTTGTTTTGGCGGGGCGTAGAGAGCACAAGTCATTATTTGTCAAATGGTTACAAGATCTGGAGTGGCGGCGGGAGCCGGAAAACAGTGTCCTTTGAGGAGGGTCCAGAAGAGGTCCGGTTAGGTCCTTTCCGGTCCTTTTCGGTCCCGGGGAGTAGTTGCCAGTTGGTAGTTGTTGGTTGCCAGTGAAGAACGTGGGAGACGAAAATGGTGCAAATTCGCGCGGTGCCGGGCGGTGGCATAGTTCGCAAATTGTTTATTGGCAATCAGTTACGAACTGATCGCTACGGGCCAGGGGGCGAAAGAAGTGACATAAAACTGACCGAAAACTCGACAGGAACGATTATGAGTTTTCAGGGCGGTACTCCGCCGTGAAAACTCGGTTGGGCTGAACGGCTGTCGCCGTGGTGGGCGTGGGAGGGCCGGGGGAACGGCGGTGGACGTTGTGGAATGCAGGCGATCGTGGCCGGGTATACC
>JANYKD010000481.1 GCA_025361735.1 Phycisphaerales bacterium | reverse complement strand
GGTATACCCGGCCACGATCGCCTGCATTCCACAACGTCCACCGCCGTTCCCCCGGCCCTCCCACGCCCACCACGGCGACAGCCGTTCAGCCCAACCGAGTTTTCACGGCGGAGTACCGCCCTGAAAACTCATAATCGTTTTCGGTCACTTTTATGTCAATTCTTTCGCCCCCGGCCCGCAGCGATATATTCGTAAATAATCGCCAATAAACAACTTGCGAATGATACCACCGCCCGACACTGCGCGAAATTGCACCATTTTCGTCTCCCCCGTTCTTCACTCGCTACTAACAACGACCAACCGGCAACTGCACCCCGGGACCCACCCGGACCCAACGGGACACCGCTTGGACCCTGAAAGGACCTTGTTTTTTGCGCAGCCGGAGACCCCCTGGATCGCTCCTAACCGGATTAAACGCATGCACTTACATTAGTAACACCCGACCAGAAGAGCACCAAGAGATATTTTTCGCTTGTTCCTCGTCCCGCCGGCACCAAACCCCCAGCATCCCGCACGCCTCAGCCCGCCCATTCCGCCATCCACCCGGCCGCCACACCGCGATCGACGATCGCGGCTACATAGGGTTTACGAACGCAGTCGCCCCATTCACATCATCTTCGGATCGATCTCGCCATTGTGCTGCCCGCTGTTGATCATCCTGGCCACCAGTTCCGCCTGTTTGCGGTCCTTGCAGGGGATCTTGAATTCGTACCTCCCCTGCTTGCCGTTCCAAACGACCCAGGTGTTCCCCGACGTCACGGCCACGCGGACCTTGCCGGCATTCTGCGGTATCTTGTGAATCGCCATAGCGCGTTACAACCTCGCCAGCCATTGTCCCCGGAATGCCCTGTTGCCGCAACCACGGTTGCCGAGGCGCGACCATTCTCTTTGGCGACTGGGGTAGGGACCGCTCGCCGAGCGGTCCGATTCGCACGCCAGGACGGCGGTTTCGGCGAAACCGCCCTTTGCCAATGAAGACGCGCAGATCCCGGTTCCCGCGTCTCGCGCGTTACCACCCCGGAAACGAACTGCCGGCATCATCAATCCGGAACTCAGGCTTGTCAGGATCCTGCCGTGGGGCTTCCTTGAGCCGCTTTCGTCTCTTGATCACGATCGTGGCCGCGATTCGAGATCGGTCCAGGTCCTCCGACCAGACCAGGATGCGCCAGGTTTTCCTGGCCGCGACATCGCCCGCGGCCATGGCGATCTCGGCCGTGATGCCCTGGGCGTTCAAACCCCGTTCTATCGACGTGATCAGACCGTGGTCAGTCGCCTCCAGGAGCACGACCTTCTGTTCCCCCGGCCCGGGCACTCGATGGGCCATCGGAATCTTCGCTGGGTCTTCGTCATGGCTCATGGTCTTCTCATGTGAGGGCTTCCCAATCATCCTCGTCCACCGGATCAGTCGGGCGCTCGTACGCTAGGACACCGCTCTCTGGGCAGCGCTCACATGGCCTGCTCTTCGGACGGCGCTTTTACGCCTGTGCCGGACGAAGCTCTCATGCGACATCGCGCCATAATGGCGAGCGCAGCATCCGAATCGTCCTTAGCCACGACAATGGCGAAATGCACGAATGATCGGGTAACTGCGCCGGCGACCTCGGTTCGGCGCGTACGCGTTGTCTCACACCACACACCGCGCGCCAGAAACTGTTCGGCGAGCAGTTGGGCCAGCCAGCCGTTGTCCGTCTCGTAGACGATCACCAACTCTTCCCACGGTTCGACTTTGCGGCAGGCGATCGAAGTTGTCGGCCAATCCTCGCGCAGCTTCTCAAGGTCAAAACCCTCAACCGGTGCGTCTGTTACAATCCACCCACACTCTGGGCACCGCTGCGGCGTTGCGCGCATGTCGTATCCGCACTTCTTGCAGTGAGGAGTATCTTCACAGACATTGCCCCGCCTGAGTCGCCGCAACCGCCAGAACCCAAACGAGAACAAAATAACTGGAAAAGCGAGGCACAAGAAACCGAGTATGACGCCTCCCAGAGAGTCGGAGTCTGCCAACATACATCACCATCATGTACAGACACCCGTCCACACAAGGGCAGGCAGCGCAAACCCTACTTTCGCCCCACCGCCTCCTCAGGCGAAGTGGTCGGGACTTCGGCGACCAGCTTCTCCAGCACCATGTCCGTGGTGATGCCTTCGGCTTCGCCTTCAAAGTTGAGGATCAGGCGGTGACGCATGGCGGCGATGGCGACTTCCTTGATGTCCTTGAAACTCACATGGAACCGGCCATCCAGCAGCGCTCGGACCTTCGACGCCAGGCCGATCGTCTGGGCGGCGCGGGGACTGGCGCCCACGCGGACGAACTGGTTCACCATCGGGATCGCGAACGCGCCCTGCGGATGCGTGGCCAGCACGCAGCGGATGGCGTAGTCCTGCACATGCTGGGCAATGACCACGCGGCGGACGAGGTTCTGGTGGGCGACGATGCGCGGGCCATCGATCACGGGTTTGATGTCAACAACATGCCCGGTAGTGGTGCGATTGAGAATCTGGTGCAGTTCCTCACGGTCGGAATATTTCACGAGCAGTTTGTAGAAGAAACGATCGAGCTGGGCCTCGGGCAGCGGATAGGTGCCTTCCTGTTCCAGCGGGTTCTGGGTGGCCATCACGAAGAACGGCTCCTCCAGCTTGCGGATCGATCCGCCGGCCGTCACCTGGCGCTCCTGCATCGCCTCGAGCAACGCCGACTGCGTCTTGGGCGTGGCCCGGTTGATTTCGTCAGCCAGCACGATCTGTGCGAAAATCGGGCCGTGGACGAAGTTGAACTGCCGGTGCCCGTGTTCATCCTCCATGATGACGTTGGTGCCGATGACGTCGGAGGGCATGAGGTCGGGCGTGAACTGGATGCGGCTGAACTTGAGGCTCAGCGCCGACGCCAGCGAGCGGATGAGGGCGGTCTTGCCCAGCCCGGGCACGCCCTCGAGCAAGGCATGCCCGCCGACAAACAGGCAGGTCAGCACGCCGTCCACGATCTCTTCGTGCCCGACGATCGCCTTGCCGATCTCCGCCTGCACGGCGTGATAGTCGCGCCGAAAGGCGTCGGTCAGGGCCTGTATCTGTGGGTCCACGCCGGGGATATTCTCTGCCATATTCGCAATCCTTTCGATTTCGTAGTTGTTAGTTGCCAGTTGCTAGTTTCCAGTGGTCACTATATTGCTCGAAATTAACTGGCAACTAGCAACTAACAACTGGCAACCAACAATTAGCAACTATTCCTGTCCTTTTCTCCGAATTTGTTCCTGCGCCCGCCGCTTGGCTTCCAGCAAACTGCCCGTGTGCCCGCCGGCGACCGGGCCGCCCTTGGGTTTGGGGTCTTTCGGCGGCGGCGGTACCGCCTTCGCGGTCGCCCCGCCCACTATCTGCGTGATGTCCCCTTCCACGGCCTTGCCGGCGTCAAACTTCGCTTTGGGGTCTGGCCGCGCTCCGGCCGGGGCGCCGGGCATACCGGGTTCGGGCTGTTTGGATTTCGACTCGGCCGACTCCACGCGAACCTTGCGAAGGGCATCCAAGGTCTGTTTGCTTTCCACCTCGCGCGTCAGCGTAAACGACCGCACGAATCCCGCCGCGGTGGCCGCCATCTTTTTGGTGGCGGTCCAGTCCCAGGCGATCCGGCGGATGGCAACGTCGATGATGATCAGCAGCAGCAGAAACGGAATGAGGATATCCCACACCGGCATTGGCGAAGCCCCGACCACCAGGTGATCCCGCGAGTAGAGATCTACCACACTGGGATCCCACGCTGGGAAAACCCGTCCGCCCGTGCGGCGTGCGATGTCCTGCAGCAGCCCGTCGTTGCTCTTGAGATCGCGTGTTTCCACGGATTCATTCACCGACAACCCCGAGACCAGCCAACCCTGCTGCTTCTCCGACGCCGCGTAGTGCAACGCCACGACGTAGTTGCCCGGCTTGTTCGACGGAAACTCGCCCGTGTAACTGCCCGGCCCGGTCTGCACAAAGCGCACGTTCTGTGTCTGCCCGTCGGCATCGATGACCGTGCCGTCGAAGTTCACGAAATTCGTGTAGCCCGCGTCCTTGTTGGTCACCTCCACCGTCACCTTCGCCTTGTCGCCGTTACGCTCGGTGCTGACGGCGAAATCCGTCGACATCGGCGGCCGCGACACGCCGCGCACCACCTGCGCCCAGAACTTGGCGTACTGCCCCATCTGCTGCGGCGTCAGCCACGCCGCCTGCCAGCGGGCCGAGGCGTCCGACGCAAAGACTGCCGCCTTGCCCAACCCGGCCTGCCAGTGCGCAAACAGCGGATCCGTCTTGCCGCCATTGAGCACCACCAGCGGCATCTTCACGCTCGGGTCGTTCTTCCTCTGCGAAAGAACCAGCCCGGTGATCGCCGGCACATCGCGAATGCCCGCCATGATGTCCGATCCGACGTCGTTCACGGCCACCGGAAATGGCGGATCGGTGCTTTCCTGGATCAGCGTGCGGCGCACCACGGTGGCTTCCTTGATGAAAATCTGCGGAAGCTGCGACGGATTGGTTTCGATGGGAGGATAGAACCGGCCGCCCGTCTTCTCGGCCATATCCTTCATGGTGGTCATGGGGAACTGCGGATGCGGATGGACGGGGACCGTGGAAATCGTGATCTTCAGCTTTATGCAGTCGTTGATGAGCGCGGCCGCGGGAGCCTGGGGGTCGCCGTCGCTGATGATGATCATGTGCTTGACGGCGGCGTTGTTGTTCTTGAGACACGGCGCGGTCGGCGCGGTACCGTTAAGCGCGAGATTGAGGGTCTCGTCGAAACTGGGCATGTCGCCGGGCTGCATGCGCTTGATGGCGTTGTCGACGGTGATGCCGTCGCCCTTTGGCGCCAGGACATAGTCCCAACTGGCGTTCATGCCGCCAGCTCCGCCCTTCCAGTGAAAGCTGATGACGCCGATGTCGTCCTGGGAAGACAGCGTGGCGGCGGCCTTGAGAGCGCACTGCTCGCCCCAGTAGTTCCCATCCGGCATTTCGCAGGAATGGATCACCACCACCAACGCCCCCTTGGGCATCTGCCGCTGTGCCGGAATGTCAAAGCTGACCGGCATTACCTCTTCGATCTTCGATCCCTGCCAGCCACCAGCACCGAGCGAATTCTCGCCGCCGATCATCACCAGCCCGCCACCAAAATCATGCACATAGGCGGCCAGCATCTTGTCCTGGCGATCGCTCAGGCCCTCCCCGCTCATCGCCCTCCCGCCGCGCGGCACGTTGTTCAGAATGATCGAGTCGAAATCCTGCATCGCCACGGGATCATCGGGAACCTGGTCGACGCGAACGCGCTGGACATTGATCCCCTCAAGGCTGAGCGCGTCAGCGAGCGTCTTGCCCGCACCGTCGCGGCTGTTGTCGACATACAATACGCTGCCCTTGCCCTGGATGAAGGTGAACGCGCTGGCCGAGTTGTTGCTGGTCAGCGTATCGCCGGAGATGCTCTTGCCGCCGCCGGCCACGGCCTTGAGGTCATTGAGAGTGTCCGGAGTAAAGATCGCCTTGAACCGCAACACGCCCCGCCGTCGCAGCGCCGGCACGCGCACACGTTCGACATGTTTGCGCGGCTCGATCCGGCCATCAGCCAACACTTCAGCGCCGTCGATGGTGATCTTCTTCTTGGCCAGCGAGGAGTCTTCCTGAAAGACCTCCAGCGTACCGCCGACACTCTCGCGATTGGTCGACAACATGCTCACGAAAATGTCGAAGGCGTCGTTCTCCCGTTTGAATGACGGCGCCGAGACCTTTTCCACAATGATTTCATTGTTCACCGCGTAATGCAGCGGCATGACATCGATGGGCACGCGCTGGGCGATGGCCGCCGACAGCGCCGTTTCCAGATCGCCGGCGTTCTGGTTGCCGTCGGTGAGCAGCAGGATGCGTTTCATCGCATCGCTGGAGAAAGTCGCCAGGGCATGCTGGATGGCCTCGGCGATATTCGTCTGATCGCCGGGCTCGCGCAGGGCGCGGGCATCCAGCACGAGTTCCAGGCTGGGCAGCGAGTCGATCAGCGGCGAGTCGGCAAAGCTGATGACCCCGATCTTGTCATCCGGATCGTGCTTGTGGTCCTTGGCCGAAACCTGGCGGAGGTATTGCTCGATGGCATCCTGGACGTTCTTGCCGGTATAGCCGGAGGTAAGGTGTGTGGAGCGGCTGATATCGCGGATGGCCCAGACCTGCACGCTCTTCTGCGTGCGCTGCCAGCGTGCGCCGCCGACAATCAGCACCAACATGAGCAGAACGAGTAGCCGCGCCCCGACGGCCACCCAGCGCCGCACCGGTCCCAGCCCCGCGAGCGAGCGCAGGCCGAGCAGGATAATCGGCAGTGCCAGCAGCGCAAACAGAGACGCTGCTTTCCAGGCCGGCAGGTACTCAAGGTCGATCCACCCCAGGGGCATCGGTGGTTCTCCGGGAAAAAACAACACTATTGCCCCTCATTGTACCTCCACCGCGATTTTGGCAACAGCCCGGCGCAAGATTCCGTCCTCTTGCTCCACAGCGAACCTGCCGCACGTTATAATCCGGCCAAGAGCCCCATGAGCTTCCGCCTTATCATACTCCTGCTGACAGTCATCGCGGCCACTCCCACGACGCGGCCACTGACCAACGTCCATTCACACAACGACTACGAACAACCCCGGCCGCTGTTCGACGCCCTGGACCACGGATTCTGCTCGGTCGAAGCCGACATCTATCTGGTCGGCGGTGAACTGCTGGTGGCCCACACGCCCATTGACATCCGCCCGGGCCGCACGCTCGAATCGCTCTATCTCGCCCCGCTGGCCCAGCGAATCCGAACAAACGGCGGCCGCGTCTATCCCGAAGTGCCCACGATCGCCCTGCTCATTGATCTCAAGACCGACGGGCCTGCGTTGTACACGGCCCTCCGCCCGGTCTTCCAAAAATATGCCGACATCCTCACCCACTACGCGGACGGCAAGGTTGAGGAGAAAGCGGTGACCATCATCCTCTCCGGCAACCGGCCCATCGAGGTGCTGGCGGCCGAGAAGGATCGTCTGGCCTTCATCGACGGCCGGCTTCCCGACCTCGAATCCAACCCCCCTGCCACGCTGACCCCCTGGATCAGCAGCAATTTCACCCAGAGTTTCAAATGGCGCGGCCGGGGCGAAATGCCGGCCGAGGAAATAGCCAGGCTCAAGACGCTGGTGAAACTGGCCCACGACCAACACCGCCGCATCCGCTTCTGGTCCATCCCCGACAGCCCGGCCGGCTGGAAGGCCATGCAATCCGCCGGGGTGGACCTGATCAACAGCGACAAACTGGATGCGCTCCGGGACTTCCTGGTTGGCGCCAGGATCGAAGCGGAGAAATGATCAGCTCGAAGCAATCCTATTCCCCGCCGGTGGCCTCATCTTTGGCGATCGGCCGCACGGTCTCAAGCAACCTGGCCATACCGCGCAGGCCATTGCTGATAACAGTGTTGCCGTTACGTTTGTCGAATTGTCCGGCCAGGTCGTCGAACTGGCCGTCGGCCCAGGCCAGCAGGGGCTCAACGGCGTAGCGATTGTCCCGGCGATACAATTCGAACTCGGGCAACAAGCGCAGTTTCACCTCTCGCCGATCCACCTGCAACAGCCTGCGCAACAGCAGCCGCGCCCCGGCCAGCATGTGCATGCGGTCCCAGCCGCGGCGAACCTGGATAAAGTACTTGATGCCGGTCTGGAGCATCTCGACGCCCCGGCTGAGTTGATCGGTGGCGGCGAGAAAGGCCAGGAATCCGCCGGTTTCTTTCAGGTAGTCGCGACTGCGGCGGATCGCTCGATAAGACCGCTGCTGCAGCCTTTGCGCTTCGTCCGCTCGATCGAGTTTGAATAGCGGGACGAGGAGATCGGAGTCGGTGGTGGCCGGTTGCTCGGCGCATCGCAGCCGTCCCTTGATAAGCCCGGCCGCCGCGTTGACCGCATCGGCCGGGCGGCCCAGTGCAAGGTTGAGCGTGACAAGCGTATGCGCTTCGCACGCGGCGCAATCCTCAGAACCGTCTTCCGGCGCTGCCAGCCACGCATCCCGATGACCCTCAATCTGGCCGAGATCCCCGAATATGCACGCGGTCTGGCCGCGCAGGCTGTGAATCGCCCGGTGACTTTCGCCGGAAATATCGTAGAGCTCCGTCATGTCATCGAATGCCCGGGCGATCTGGGCACGCGTCACGGTGTGGAACTTGGGCAGTGAGGCGATCACCCATTTGAAGCACCAGCGCACCTCGGAACCGAATCGCTTCAGCAGTTCGTTATCCCCAGGATTCTTCTGGCATTGAGCCAGGCACCAGGCAAAGTGAACCAGCACATCCTCGTGGTTGCCGCTGAAAGTCGCCTTGCGGATCAGGCGCAGGCGGGCGATCATGCCGCGGTCCAAGTCGCCGTGGGTGTCGGCCAGGGCGACCGCCTCCTTGAGCGATGCGAGCACCTCCTCATCGTCGCCCGCGGTGACCAGCAGCGTGTCAAAGACAATCGCGTGCTCCGGTTCCTGATCATTATCGTTCACGGCTCTTCTCCCTTCCCGGCGGCCAGCGAAATCAGCTCAATCAGCCCCTGGTTCAGCAGCTTCAGTTCCGCCATCGACATCGGATGGTGCCCTGCCAGCAGCGCCTGGGCGTAAAGCAATTCGATCAATCGCCGCAGCAATTTGCGATCGGTCAGACTGGCCAGCCGGCGCACCAGCGGGTTGTCGAAGTTGAACACCAGCCGCGCGTAGATTGACCGCCCGGTGTCGCCAAGGGCGTTGGCGAGCATGCCGGCCCAGTTCTCGTTCGACTGGTCCGCCGCGCCGCGGGCCGCGCGCATGAGCAGCCCATCGTCGGAAATGTTGTAGAGCGCGACAAGTTCCGTCGGGCGAAACCGCCGTACGTCAGCGGCGCAGCGGAACGGCTGCAGAACCAGATCCGCCAGCCGCATCAGGTCAAAGCAACTCTCCCGCTCCTCCAGCGACACATCTTCAAACGATTGGGCCAGCGACTCGGCGTCGATACGCTCCACGGTCAGGTCGGGGAAGACCTCGGGAAGACGCAGCAGCAGCTCCTGGTCGTAGGTGTAACCGGCATTGATCACGCACAGGTTCTGCGCCCCGGCCACGGCGGCGATTTGGCGAAACTGGTCGACCGTCGGTGCGTAGAGCACCTGCAGATTCGCCCGCCGGTATTCGCCCATGGTTGTCTGACCGCGCGAGGTCTCAAAGGGCAGCATGTCGATAAAGATGCGGTAGAACTCGTCGTCGTGTACGGCCATGCTCTTGATGGCGAGGTAGTGGATGGCAATAAACCGTTCCAACCGAGCCGGATCGCTGCGGGCGAGCTTCAGCAGCCAGGAGCGCAGACAGCCACCAAGCTCCTCGCGCGTACGCTCCAGCGATTCATCTTCAAAGAACCCTTCGCGCGAGGCAGTGGGCCGCAGGCGATCGGAATTGACGACGCAGCGCACGAAAAACGCCCAGTCGGGCAGCAGTCCCTGGGCCTGCTCGGTCAAAAGCATGTTCTTCAGATACACCCGATGCTTTTGCCGGGCCGACGGGCTGGGCGAGTGCGTCAGGACGTAGGCCGCTCCCTCGATGCCTCCGGCTTCGCTGCGCAGCGGGATGGCGTCGAAGAAGTCCCCGCCAAGGACGCGCCGGCCGAAGTCGAGCAGATCGCCCCGCCCGGCCGACGGGCCATCGCGCCAGGGCGGAGGCTCGCCATTGATCCGACGCCTGGCGCCACCGGTCGTGAGCCAGATCGGCTCGGTCAGCAGGCCGCCGTAGTGGGCGATCAACTCGCGCAGGCGAGCCGGCTTGAACAGCGCCTCGGAGCCTTCCTTGCAACGAAGGAACACGCGCGTGCCGGGCACGCCTGACTGCTCCAATGGCCGGACGGAGTAGGTTCCGTCGGGCCGCCCGCGCCACTCGACGGCCGGCCCATTCTCGCGCGACGAACGTGTGAGCATGACGATTTCATCGGCGACCATGAAACACGAAAGCAAGCCGATTCCAAACTGGCCGATAAAGTCCTCGCGGGCAGCTCCCAGTTCATCGCGTTTGGAGCTTTCCCCGATGGTTGCGAGAAAGCGGTGTACTTCCGCCTCGGTCAGGCCGATGCCGTTGTCCTCGACAACGAGCGTTGGCGCAGCGCCGCGATTCTCAATCAGCTCGAACTGGATCGAGCCTTCATCGAAACCGTCGAGCAACCGGCGGGCGTGAACGGCGTCGACACAGTTCTGAAGCAACTCGCGTATGAAAACCGACGGCCCGCTGTAGAGGTTGTTGGCCAGCAGTCCGATAATGCCGCGGAGATTGACTTGAAATCGATGTTCCATTTAGAACCCAGAGCGACCGAGCCTGACGTCGAAAAATCGCGCCACGATAATACGCGATGGGCCGGCGGGTGGGAAGCGGCCAACGCGGAAGCCAGGCATGCCGGCAGGGCAACCGCATTTGAGCCCATCACGCCACTTGGATGGCTTCGGGGGGACAAGAATGTCCCCCACTCAGCCATCCAATGACAGGCAGGAATGCCTGTCCCACCGGGAATCGCCCTGAGCGCACCGGATCGTTCGGCATCCCTCTCCTTTCGCTCTTTTTCCTCTCGAATTCCTTGACATATATGCTTATATTCCGTATAAAGAATACAAGAATGAAATTTGACACTGCCAACCCCGCCTTCATCGCCCGCATCGTCGAGCGGCTCTCCGCGCTGGCGGATGACAGCCGCATCCGCCTGCTGATGCGGCTCAAGTCGTCCCCGGCCAACGTCGGGACGCTCAGCACGGATCTGGGCATCGGCCAAGCTTCGGTTTCCAAGCACCTGGGCGTGCTCAAGCGCGTCGGAATTGTCGACTGCCAGCGCAAGGGCACCCAGTGCATCTATTTCGTGAAGGACCAGCCCATCTTCGACCTCTGCCGGCTCGTCTGCGACGGAGTCATGCGACACGTCGAGGAGGAGCATACCGCCTTGCTCGCCGCCAAACCCAAACACAAAGGAACCAAGTCATGAGCATCGCCACGATTTCGGCCGCCGAACTGGCCAAACTGATCCAGTCCGGCACGCCTTGCGACCTGATCGATGTCCGCACACCCGGCGAATTCGCCGGCGTGCATGCGGCCGGGGCACGGCTCGTCCCACTGGATGCCCTCGACGTGCAGGCCGTTCTGGCCTCGCGCCAGGCGGCGACCGACCAGCCGATCTACCTGATCTGCAAAGCCGGCTCGCGCGGCAAGAAAGCCTGCGAAAAGTTCATCGCGGCCGGCTGCACCAACGTCGTCAACGTCGACGGCGGCACCGATGCCTGGGTGGCCGCCGGTTTGCCGGTCGAGCGCAGCGGCTCGGGCGTGATCGCCTTGGACCGGCAGGTCCGCATCGCCGCGGGTTCGCTGGTGCTCCTCGGCGTTCTGCTGGCGTGGAAGGTGTCGGCGATCTTCATCGGCCTCTCCGCGTTCGTCGGCGCCGGGCTGGTCTTCGCCGGCATCACGGACACCTGCGGCATGGCGATGATGTTGGCAAAGATGCCCTGGAACCAGGCGACCTGCGCCGGCGCCTGCTCATGCAGCCCGCGAAAGCCGGCATAACTACACGGGAAACTCACAACTATGCAGCTCAAAATCATCATCATCGGCGGCGTCGCGGCCGGTATGTCCGCGGCCACCCGCGCGCGTCGGCTCAACGAACAAGCGTCCATTATCGTTCTCGAGAAAAACGGCCACATCTCCTTCGCCAACTGCGGGTTGCCCTATTTCCTTAACCGGCGGATCGCCAACGCCGACAAGTTGCTCGTTACCACACCTGCGAAGGTCAAAGCACGCTTCAACATCGACGCCCGCGTCCACCATGAAGTCACGCGCATCGACCGGGCCAACAAAGTCGTCGAGGGCATCGATCACACCAATGGTACGCCATTTCGGCTGGAATATGACAAACTCATTCTCTCGCCCGGGGGGTCTGCCGTGGTTCCGCCCATCGAGGGCATACGCTCGAAGAACGTGTTCCTGCTCAGGAGCGTCGAGGACACGCTGGCGCTGGACAAGTGGCTCACCGAGCATGCGCCCAAGTCGGCGATGATTGTCGGCGCCGGCTTTATCGGCCTGGAAATGGCCGAGGCCATGCGCGACCGCGGGCTGGCCGTGACCGTGGTCGAAAAGGCGGGCCATCCGTTGCCGCCGCTGGATCGCGAGATGGCGGTGGTGGTGCAGGACGAGCTGGCAAAGCATGGCGTCCAATTGATCGCCGGCGTCGGGCTCAAGTCCGTGGAAACCAGCGGCGACATGGTCACCCATATCGTGCTGGAAGATGGCCGCCGTGTCCCGGCCGATTTCGTGCTGCTGTCGATTGGCGTTCGGCCCAATGTCAGCCTGGCGACCGAAGCCGGGCTGAAACTCGGCGACTCGGGAGCGATCGCCGTGGACTCGTTCAACCGCACGAATGATCCCGACATCTATGCCGTGGGCGATGCGGCCGAGGTCACCCATGGTGTTACCGGCAAGCACACGCGCATCCCACTGGCCGGCCCGGCCAACCGCCAAGGCCGCCTTGCCGGCGAGCACGCGGCCACCGGCAGCGGCCCGACAGCGCCGGCCATCCTCGGTACCGCGATCGTGCAATTGTTCGACTTGTCGATCGGCATGACCGGCTTGTCCGAGTCGGCCGCCAAGGCGCAGGGAATCGTGGTTGATACGGCTTACGTCTATCCGCCCAACCATGCCACTTATTATCCCGGTGCCGAGAATATGCGGATCAAGCTCGTCTATTCGCCGGAGACCGGCCGGATTCTGGGAGCCCAGGCTGTCGGCGGCGCAGGGGTGGACAAGCGCATCGACGTGATTGCCACGTCAATCTATTTCAAGGGAACGATCGACGATCTGGCCGCCCTGGACCTGGCTTATGCGCCGCAATTTGCCTCCGCACGCGACCCCGTGCATCACGCCGCGATGGTTGCCCAGAACCAGCTGCACAACATCTGCCCGGCCATATCGGCCGCACAAATCAACGGTCGATATCTCATCGACGTCCGGACCAAGGAAGAGTACGGCAAGGGCACGTTGCCCGGAGCCGTGAACCTTCCGGTGGACGACCTGCGTGGCCGGCTCGGCGAAGTGCCGAAGAATCGCGCCTTGGCGGTCTTCTGCCAGGTGGGGCTGCGCGGCTATATCGCGTCACGAATCCTGAAACAGAGCGGGTTTGACGATGTCGTGAATGTGAAGGGCGGGTATTCGCTGGCCCGGTGAGGTATCTGGGAGCGCGGAATCCGCAACGAAACAACTTTCGGGTTTCCCTTTTCGGGTGCCACGGCTTGTCTACTGCAAGCCGTGCTTCGCGGTCACGCAGACACGGCTTGCAGTAGACAAGCCGTGGCACCCAGAATCTTGACAGTTGATCCGTCGTGGTTCCGCGGCCGTCCCCGGGGCCGCATCTTCGGAGCGGGCGAGGACGCCCGCGCTCCCAGGGGTAACGTGCGCTTGACCTCCGGCCGCTGTGCGGGTCCGATGCCGCCATGTCCGTCCCCGTCTTGTTCTTCTCCGGCATGGGCGCCGACCATCGGGTCTTCGCCTCGCAGATGGCGCGCTTTCCGCAGATCACCGTCCCCGCGTGGATCGCGCCGCTGCGGGATGAGTCGCTTGCCGACTACGCCCGCCGGTTCGCCGGGCAGATTGACCCGCACACCCACTGCATCGTCGGCGGAGCATCATTCGGCGGATTCCTGGCCATCGAAATCAGCCGCCATCTCCCCGCCCGCTCGTGTGTTCTGATTGGCAGTGTGCGCTCGCCCGGCGAACTGCCTCCACACATCCGCACACTTCGTGGCCAGCCAAATATCCCGGCGGCCCTGTTCCAACTGGGCGGCGCGCTGGCGGGCCTGGCGATGAGTTGGAGCGGCGCGCTTCTGGGCCAGACCAATTGCGAGATCCTCGCTCAGGTCCGTGATGCCGCTCCGCAATTCCTGCAGTGGGCCTGCCGGGCCGTTGTCACCTGGCGCGCGGACTTCCACGCGGCGGCCGTGCCGGTCCATCAGATTCACGGAGCCCACGATCACATCCTCCCGCCGCAATACACGCGACCCGATGTGCTTGTCCCCAATGCCGGGCATGTGCTGTCGCTGAGCCACGCGGAGGAGGTCAATTGGTTTCTGGAGAACCTGTTGGAGCAAGACGGTCGTGAGACCACTGCGTGAACTGCTCAATTTGGCCTTGCCGGATCATCCACGAAAGTTTTCGTGAATTTTCACGAAACTCTTCGTGAAGCCGTGCGTCTTACCCTTCAGAGACGAAGGAGAGACTATGCGAGGCAAGCCGCTGTTCCGCCCCACCGCCGGAGAACTTGAAATCCTCCAGGTTCTCTGGCAAAGCGGGCCCAGCACCGTTCGCCAGGTCCACCAGGCGATGGCGACCAAACACACCAGCTATAACACGACGCTGAAGCTGCTGCAGATCATGCACGAGAAGGCGATGGTGTTGCGCGACGATTCGCACCGCCCGCAGATCTTCCGCGCGGCCGTGCCGGAGAGGCAGACCCAGCGGCACCTGATCACCGATTTCCTTCAACGCGCCTTCGGCGGCTCCGCGCGGAAGCTCCTGGCCGCCATGGCCGACAGTGACATTCCAAAAGAGGAAGTGGCCCAGATCCGGCAATTGCTGGACCGCATGCAGGAGAAGAAATCATGAGCGATCTTATTACCGGCTGTCTCTCAGGCCCGTGGGCACAACGGATCGGATGGATGCTGATTCATTCCTTCTGGCAGGAAACGCTCGTTGCCATCATGTTGGGACTCACCCTGCGTCTCCTGCGGCATCGGTCCAGCCAGTCTCGCTGGCTGGCGGCCTGTGTGGCGCTTGCGGCCATGGCAATCCTGCCTCTGCTGACTGCAT
Source organism: Phycisphaerales bacterium (assembly GCA_025361735.1). Classification (GTDB taxonomy): domain Bacteria; phylum Planctomycetota; class Phycisphaerae; order Tepidisphaerales; family Tepidisphaeraceae; genus JANYKD01. The sequence continues at coordinate 4,811 of JANYKD010000481.1, read as the reverse complement.
TTCTGGTGCCGGTGCGGCCGCGCGTGATGGATCCGGCCGGTACTCGCAGCAACGCCGCCGTGGCCACACGGATTCCCTCGTCGTTGGTGCCACCTGTGAACGCGACCGCGGGCGGCGAATCTGTGATGCCACCGTTGCGTCACGCCGCCGGCCAGACGGCGGATTCGCCGGTTGCCGCTGCGGATGAGAGCGCGTTCTCATTCGGCCGCATCTCCGGCCGCGTGCACCCGATCATGCCCTGGTTGCTGCTGGCCTGGCTGATCGGCGTCTGTGGCGTCTCGCTCTGGCACCTCGGCGGCTGGATCCTGTTGCAGCGGGCCCGCCGGTTCCACACCTGCCCCGTCTCGCCAGGTGTGCGCCGCGTTTTCCAGAATGTCGTGCAGCGGCTGCGCGTGTCGGAGCCCGTCCAGCTTCTCGAATCCGCGAGCTTTGCCGTTCCGGTGGTCATCGGCTGGTTGCGGCCAGTCATCCTGCTGCCGGCCTGCGCAATCTGCGGCCTGGCCCCGGCCCAACTGGAAGCGGTGCTGGCCCACGAGTTGGCTCATATTCGTCGCCACGACTATCTCGTGGGGCTGATCCAGGCGGTGGTCGAAACGCTGTTCTTCTACCACCCGGCCGTGTGGTGGGCATCGCAGCGCATCCGCCAGGAATCCGAATACTGCTGCGACGAGATGGCGCTGCAAGCCTGCCCCGATCGACAGAACTATGCCCACGCGCTGTTGCGTATTGTGGAACTGGGCGCGCGGCAGCCCGACCTGGCCCTGGCGGCCAGCGGCGGCAAGGTTCTGTGGCGAATCCAACGGATTCTCCGCCTGCCCGTCAGCGAATCGAGTTGGAGCGCCCGGTGGATGGCCGGGATCCTTGTACTGGCATGCCTGCTCGCCGGCGGCAGCATCATGTATCATGCCAGCGCAGCTCAATCTGTCACGCGGCTGGATGCGAAGGGGGACATCGGGCGGGCACTCGGCGCAGATGTGACCTCGACACGGCCAGCCACCCAGCCCGCGACTGATTGGGGCCAGCCTCTGGGTGGTCTTGCCGCACGCCTTTCCATCGATAAGACAAGCTTCAAAGCAGGTGATCCGGTTCCGATACACCTCGTAGTGCGCAATGCCAGCGACGAAGTCAGAGTGTTCCAAAGGCCCACGGAGCCTGCGAACAGCACACTGATCGTTCGAGACGATCGCGGCCGTGATGTTCCCTATCTTGACGCGCCCGTGCAGGCTATTGTTCCAGAAATCAGCATTGGTTCCCATCAAGATGTCGCACTCGATCCCTTCGATCTTGCGCAATGGTACTACCTCAGGCGGCCCGGCAAATACACAGTCAGTTGGCCCGGGACGAAGTTCCTGCTGCCGGGCCTCGGCAGCGTCGCTCTCCCCGCGACACCGCAGATCGAATTCGAAATCGCGGCCAACACAGCCATCGCCGCCGATGGCGATCCCATCGGCCGGCTTCTTCCGCTTGTCAAACAGGGCTGGCAGTTTGAGGCCATGAAAATCGCGGCAGGCAAGCTTCGCCCCGAGGGCAATTGGCCGGAGGGTCCCGGCTGGTCCTTCGCATTTGTGTATCCCAGCACAAACGAAAAGGGCCCCAGGATCCGGCTCTGGCTCACCGATCAACCGGCGCCCGAGCAGCCTGCGATTGGCGACCCACAGCTCTCCGGCGAATATGTCGGCAAGATCTCGCTTTGGCACGTCTACATGCACATCCCGGTCAGCGGGCTCAAGGCCTGGCCGGGCGTGAAAGAGGAGATCCGACAGGCACTCGCAGCGGATGTGGCCCAGCAGCAGATCTCACCCGTCGCCGTGAATGCGACGCCGGAAGGAAACGACGAGCCCTATCGCGAGTTGCACAGGCGCTACAGGACCGAAATTCGCGCCGCGGCGAAGGCGGGAAACAAGGAGGAGATCCGCAAGCTGACGGAGAGATTCAACGAATCGATCAATGGCAAGCTGCTGTTCCTGGCCGTGACGCGCATCGAGCCCGACGGCGCGTACACGACGCTGCTGAGTTCGACGTTCAATGCCTGGGATGGACCGGCGGCGAAGATCCACCACGGCGACAACAACGATCCTCACATCACCAGAGAGAAAGCGAATGGCCAGGAGTACGTCCGCATCGAAGCCGGCGCGGGGACGAATAGTCGATTCGCCGACAGTCTCTACATCATCTTTGGCATGCGGCCACTGCCGGCCGGACGGCAGCCTGAGCCGGCAAAGGCCGCGCCAGAGCGGTGATTTGGGCAGCGGCTACCAGTCCGTCCCCTCAATCGCCTTGCTCAGCAATTCGTGATACGCATCCAAGCTCTTCCACTTGGTCGCCACCTTCATCTTCCGGCCGGCCGGGTCGATCACGGTGAAACCCTTGTCGTCCACGGAGATCGGCAGTTCCTCGACCTCGAACAGCGGGTCCTTGCCGGGATCGGCGAGGTATACGGCCACGGTGTCGAAGAGCGTGCTGCTGGCCTTCAGATCAGAGACGCTGGGCTTCTTGGACCAGATGCGATAGTTCTCAAGCACGGCCTGCGCCAGCTTGTCCTGGCTGGCGGCCAGCTTCGCGAAGTTCGGACCCTTGAGTTGGATCAACCCGCAGGTGTCCAGCGGCGTGATCCGCATTTCCTTCCAGTTGGCCGCAAAGACGGCCTTGGATGCCTTGATGTCGCACTTGACATTCCACTCCGCATCGGGCGTGGCCTTGCCGCCGTAGCCGACGCGCACGCTGCCCTGCATACCGACGAGCACCGCCTTGGCGGCGAGGGCGGGTTCGCGCTTGAGCGCCTCGGCAAGTGTTTCCAGCGGGCCGACGCCGATGATCGTAACCGGCTGGTCCGACTTCATGACCAGATCGATCAACGCCTGCACGCCGTCTTCATGCACCTTGCCGGCGTAGTCGGTCAACTTGTAGTCGCTGACCCAGCCCAACTGTTTGTCGCCTCCCTTGCGCCCGCCGGCGCCCAGGCCCACGGCCACATCCGTCCTGCCGGCCACGGCCAGCAGTTTGCAGACAAGCTTGGCACGATACTCGGCCGAGCCGTGCGTGGTGGTGACCAGCTTCAGGTCGAAATGCGGATGGCGCAGCAGCATGGCCAGCGCCCAGGTGTCGTCGATGTCGTCGCCGATGTCCGTGTCGAGAATCACGGGAATCTTCGCCGGCTGTGCCGCGGCTGCGAATGCCAGAACCCACATCATCAGCGTCGTCAAGAACAGTTTCATAGTCGCTCCCATCAAACAAGCTCGAACTTGGTAGCTACCGTCCGAACACGTAACACATGGCACGACAGACAGGAATGTCTGTCGTACAACAGACGAGAACGTGCCGATGACAGACAAGAATGTCTGTCCTACCGTTCCTTCTGCATCTAATACCGCGTAATCTGCAATCGGTTATTCCCCGAATCGACAATAACCACCCGGCCGCGCTTGTCGACGGCGACGCCCCAGGGATACGCAAGCTGACCGGGATCGCGGCCGCCGCTGCCCCAGATCTTCAGGCCCTTGCCCGTGTCCTTGTCGATCCACTGCACGCGGTTGTTGCCGAACTCGCAGACGACAAGATGCCCGTCCGCGTCCATGTCCAGCCCGTACGGAAAGCGGAACTGCCCCGGTTCCCCACCGGCCGAGCCCATGTTCCGCAGCCACTTGCCGTCGATCGTGAAAACGGCGATGCGGTGGTTGCACGAGTCGGTTATGTACATCGTGTTTCCATCAATCAACATCGACTGCGGCCTCGCCATCTGCCCGTTGCCCTGGCCGGTGCCGCCGAAACTCCGCAGCACCGTCAGCGTCCTGGGATCGAAAACCTGGATGCGGTCGCTTTCGCTGTACTCGGACACATAGATATTGCCGGCCGCGTCGAAAGCCACATCCGTCGGGAAGACAAACTGTCCCGGCTCCTTGCCATAGGAACCCCACTTGCGAATGAACTCGCCTTTTGGTGTATAGACCATGATGCGGTAGTAGTGCGTGTCGGCCACGTACACGTTGCCGTCGGGTCCGACGCTCAAGCCCACCGGCTTGCCGGCATCCCACTCGGGCATGCGCCACCAAAGCGAGACCTTGCCGTCGTGCTCGACGCGCTGGACGCGGGCCGAACGATCGACGACGAAAAAGCAGTCGTCTCTGGTGCTGTAAGCGATGCCGCGAGGGTAAACGAGTTGCCCCGGCGACATTCCGGTTTCCAGCCAGATCGCCTCAGGCTTGGTTTTGTCGCGGCAACCGGAGAGGAACAACAGTGCGATGAGCAGCGGCGCCACCCTGGCCCAACGCAACATGCGCCGGCCAAACCAGATCAGCCCGATCGCCACCGCCCCCAGCGTCGCGGCCAAGCCGGCCAGCAGCAGCGTCCCTTCGAGCATGTCGTCGTAGCGCAGCATATGGACCCATCCCATGAGCCTGGGCACGAGCATCGTCGGCCGCAACGGCGAAACCAGTACGGCGGCCGACACTTCGGTCATCGCCAGGATCATTACCAGCACGGCCGACCCAAGCAAGACCGGCCACGCCAGCGGCCAAACCACGCGCCGCATGGTCTGCCATGTCCCCGCGCCATCAACGGCGGCCGTGTCGCGCAGGCTGCGCCAGGCGCCGCCGGTGGTCGCGAAGCCGGCGACCAGCCCAATCCAGCCAAACCGGCCGACACAGGTGATGACCATGATCGCCGGGCCGTTGTAGATAAACTGCCACACGTCCCCCTCGCGGTTGAACAGGCGGATGTCGGCGATGGCGAGGATTTCACCGCCAATCAGGAACGCCGCCAGCGCCATGATCAGAAGTACGGGCCGCAGGCGCACGGCCGCCAGCAGCGCCAGC
>JANYKD010000465.1 GCA_025361735.1 Phycisphaerales bacterium | reverse complement strand
CGGGAAGGTCGATCACGCTGATCCGCCGGCCATCATCCAGCTTGCACTTGCCGGTCTTCTTCTCAACGGTCACGCCCGGATAGTTGGCCACCTTCTGGCGCAGACCCGTCAGGGCGTTGAACAGCGTCGTCTTGCCGCAATTGGGATTGCCGGCCAGCGCGACGGTCAGGCTGCCGTCGGCCGCACGCTTGGGTTCAACTGGGTGACAACAAGTCAGCATGGGAGCATCATAGGGCCAGGCGTCTATTTCGGTTTGGGCGCGGGCGTAATCTGGACGAACTTCGCCTGTTCATTGCGCAAGGAGAGCGAGTATCCACGAAGCCGAAATTCGGTGGGATCCCCCATCGGCGCCCGGCGAACGACCTCGACGGCCGCACCATTACAGAACCCCATCTCCAGAAGCCGACGGCGGACTTCGGTATCCCCTGAAACGCCGACAACATTCCCGCAACCGCCCACGCCAAGCTGGTTAAGCGGGCAGGTTTCCATGCTTCCCTGATGCTCGCAAACGGGATTGTTGCACGGTTTTTCCATAGCCCTACTCCGAACTCGATCATTTAATCGTACCACATTAGAACTATACCGTTGTTGAGACTGAGTTTCAATAAGGAAAGACCCTGGGGCCCAACGGACAGTGCGGTCGCCGGAACTGGTAGCACTACGGTTTGCTCTCGCTTCTGGTCTGATAACAGCCAATGTCGGGGCTGTCTCCGCGCGGCGTGCCGAGAATGTCGTCGGCGGGTATGTTTGCCGGGTCGGCGGCATGCAGCGCGGCACTGCCGCCTGCGGGCACAGCATGGCGGGCAACCAGGCGCTCAAACTCGCCGCGGATGGTCGTCTGCCCCGAAACGAACTGCCCCTTGGCAGCATCCCAACGGGGCAGGATCAGGCCCTTATCGGCGTCGAAGCCCGGCAGACGCGGGTCGGCCAGCACTTTTCGAGAATCACGCCCGGGCGTGAGCACGTCGCCGGTTTCAGTCGGAATTGGCCTGCCGCCATTCCAATAGACGTTGTTTTGGAGTGTCTGTCGACTATCGGGAGAGAATGTCCTGGCACTGCTGATCGTCAGCCGCGGCATTTGGCCGGTCGGGTCGGACCAGATGTTGTTGCTGAAGCTGATGTCGCCCATGGGTGGGTTGCGGTCGATGCCCAGACACACTGCGGCAAACGCCCCCGAGTATTTCACGGCCGGATGTCCGACAACAGTGTTGGCCCGCACAGTGATGTCGCGCAACCCGCCCTTGAACAGGAGCGTGCCCCAGGTGCGCACGGACGAATTGTGTATGAACAGGTTGTTCTCGATGGTGATCTTCTGCGCCTCGTAGAACGGCTTGCCGTCTTCACCGAGCAAGAGAAACGCCTGGTCCGGCCGACCGTCGAAATTGAGGAAGATGCAACGCCGCACGGCGATCCGACGCGTCACGTCGGGTGTACTACCGGAGTTCTTGATGACGATGAATCCCTGGCCCTTGTGGGCACTGACCCGCTGGCTACCCGCATAGTCGTCGAAGAGGATACTGTCCTCGATGGCGATGTCAGTGACGGTGTTGATGTCCAGGTGCTGGTCGCCTTCGTGATCGGTAGGGTTATAGAAGACGCAGCGGCGAAAACTGATGTCGTGGGCACCATCGTTGATCTTTACCATGTCATTCCCGTATCCATCGTGAATGATGCAGTCATTAAAGACCAGATGGTGAGCCGTGGGCATACTGACGTGGACCAGGTATTCGCCCTTGCCTTCGCCGCTGCCGCAGATATCCAGACCCTTGAACGTGATGTTGGCGGCGCCGTTGCATGACAGGGCGCGAACCTGCCCGGCGGCCGGGCTGAGGCGAGCCCGATAGGCGTTCTCCGCCCGGATGGTGCAGGTCGTAGTGAAAGCTCGCGTCGCCGATTGGCCGCCCACATAGAGCCCATCGCGTAGAAGGATCGTCGGTTGTTCATCCGGCACGTGCGCGGTTGCGTGGGTGATGGTTCTCCATGGGTGAGCAGCCGAGCCGTCTCCGGCGATATCATCGCCATCGGGCGCGACGTACCACGTGCCCGCCCACGCGAACGGGGTACAAGCCAGGAACATCAGGCCGAAAATCAGGCGAAACATGGTTGGCATAGCCAGATTGTTCATGGCGGAGATTGTATCAGGCGTGGGAATGAAGCGCGCAGAACTGGTGCAATGTATGGTTATGTCCGATGGCGCATATAATTCCCGCGCTCGAACAGCACCAGCGAAGACGCACTGATCTCCTGGCCGACCACTCCGGAGTGAACTGATGAAGGTCAAACCCGCATGTTCCGTGCCCTGTCGGCTGACTGGCACGGGCGTTTCCGCTGGGTGGTTGCCGAAATCGCCGAGCGGCGCACGGGAACCAAAGGCTCATGGTACTGGCAGACGCTGCTTGCTTCCGGGCCGCCGCGGGCGGGGTTCAAGTTCATCCGGGCATTGTGGATGTACCGAGCCGATGAGAAGACGGTCTACATTCATCTGGCCGACGATGCCGATCCGGCGGGACTGCACTGGAGCGTTCTCTGGAAGGCCGACTCCGCGATTGCCTTCCGCGGCGCCACGGGCGCATCCGTCAGCGGCCTGACCATCGCTCACAGTTTCACGGGCGTCGCCTTCCTGGACGAGTCCCGCCAGTGCAGCGTCTCGGCATGCACCATCGGGCCATGGGAGCGGACCGGCGTGCGGCTCGGCAGTGGTGCGGCGGGCTGCCTGGTCGAGAAGAACGAGATTTTCCGCGGTGCTTACGAAGACTGGACGCCGGTGGACGGCCGACTACAACGTCGTCGCCGGTGGCGGCAAGCCCTGGCCGGCCGATCCGCGGAAGGACATGCACTCGCGCTATGTCGAGAAGCTTCCACTTGGCCCGGACCTCCATCCCCGCCCCGAGAGCCCTGCCATCGACGCCGGGCTGGACCTCTCGACGTACCTGCGTAGCGGTCCGCTCCCCGGCTGCGAGCCGGGCTACTTCAAGGGCAAAGCGCCGGACGCCGGAGCGTTTGAAGTGCAATAACGACAACTTGACTGTGCCGAGGGAATGCTCCCGCAGACGTCGGGCGTTGGGTGAATCGACAGACAAGAGTGTCTGTCCTACCGTTGGCGCTGGTTGGTCGGCTCCCCTTTTGTGGAACCGCCTGAAGTCAACACACCGTTGAGCCGACATTCCCGATGGAGTGTTCTGGCGTGCTTCAGAGTCTGTCCGATAATGTCACTGGCCGGTTGACGCGGTATGCCTGCGTGGTGGCGCTTGGCTGGACCGCGCTGGCCACCAGCATGTACATCTGGATGTTTGCGTCGCACCGCCACGAAACCCTCGATAACGCCGCCATACAGGCCCGCGCGGCATTCGAGAAAGACGTCCTCTACCGTCGATGGAGCGCTTTGCGCGGCGGAGTATATGTGCGCGCGGGTGAACTGACGCCGCCCAACCCGTTCTTGACCGGGGCGAACCGCGACATCACTGCCTCGGATGGAACGCGTCTGACACTGGTGAATCCGGCGTACATGACCCGGCAGGTCCACGAGCTGCAGAAAACGGACAGCAGCGTGCTCGGGCACATTACCAGCCTTCGCCCGCTGAATCCGGGCAACGCCCCTGACGCGTGGGAACAGAAGGCGTTGCGCTCGTTCGAACAAGGCAGCCCAGAACAGGGTTCGGTGGAGGATCTGGCAGGCAGCACGTATTTCCGCCTGATGCGTCCGCTCTTCGTAGAGCAATCATGTCTGAAGTGCCACGCGGTGCAGGGATACAAAGTCGGCGAAGTGAGGGGTGGTATCAGCGTGGCCGTGCCCATGGCGCCGATCCTGGCGGTGAGTTCGCGCCATCAACGGCACACCGTGCTCCGCTACGGAGGACTGTGGGCGGTTGGTGTGATCGGCCTGCTGTTCGCATACCTGGGCCTGCGGCGCCAGCTCGTGCAGCTTGCCGGAGCGAGAGAGGCTGCTGACAGCGCGAATCGCGCCAAGAGCGAGTTCCTGACCAACATGAGCCACGAGATCCGAACGCCCATGACGGCGATCCTCGGTTTTGCGGATCTGTTGCAGAACGGCGAGCAGACGCCATCTGATCGTCTCAATTCCATCGAAACGATACGCCGCAACGGCCAGCACCTGCTCTCGATCATCAACGACACGCTCGACCTGTCGAAGATCGAGGCCGGACGCATGCTGGTCGAGCATATCCCCTGCTCGCCATGCCAGATCGTCGCCGATGTGGCCGCTCTGATGCGCCCCCGCGCTACCGCCCAAGGCCTGTCGCTGGAAGTTGATTACGCGTTTCCCTTACCGGGCGCGATCCTCTCCGACCCCGTGCGGCTGCAGCAGATCCTCACGAATCTGGTGGGCAACGCGGTCAAGTTCACCGCGAAAGGCGGTGTGCGAATCCTGGTTGGTGCTGACAACAGCACACCCGCTACGAGCCGCCTGAAGTTTGAGGTTGTCGACACGGGCCTCGGGATCAACCCGGAACAGATTTCAAAGCTCTTTCAGAGTTTCACCCAGGCGGACAGTTCCACCACCCGGAAGTACGGCGGGACAGGGCTTGGGCTGGCGATCTCCCGCCGCCTGGCGCAACTGCTCGGAGGCGACATCATCGTGGAAAGCAGCCCGGACGCCGGCAGCCGCTTTGTGCTGACGATCCGCGCCGATACACCGCCCAACGCGACGATTATCGAGAGCGCGGCCCAGATTCGGTCATCGAGCCAGCCGCAGATACACGACCAGGGCAATCTCCGCCTCAGCGGCCGGATTCTGCTGGCTGAGGACGGCTTGGACAATCAGCGACTGATTTCGTTCCACCTGCGCCGGGCCGGCGCCGAAGTGGTCATCGTGGACAACGGGAAACTCGCGGTGGAGCACGCCATGCAGGCCCAAGCTGAGGGCACGCCGTTTCGCATCATCCTCATGGATATGCAGATGCCCGTCATGGACGGGTACAACGCGACACGGACGCTGCGGCGTAGTGGCTTCACGCGGCCGATCATCGCGCTCACGGCGAACGCCATGACCAGCGATCGTGATGCGTGCGTCCAGGCAGGCTGTGACGAGTACATCACCAAGCCGATCGACAGCGCGGCCATGCTGAGGGTTTGCGAGAAGTTCATGGATGCGGCTGCGAGTGAATCGTCGTATGCGACGGCTTGCACAGCGCGGGCATAGCCGTAAGCCAAGGGATTGAGGCACGGAGGCAGACTTTTCGCGTACTCAAGGCAGGCTCCGGCACGAAGTGGAAGAAACGGCCGGCGTACCCAACAGGCGATAGAATCGCTCTCAGGCCGCGGAGGAATTGAGAGTTTGTGTCGCAGCTTCGGCGTTGGCAAGACCCGGATTCACATTCAGCTCCAGGCCGGCCGGGGGGATCGGTATTTCGCCGTCCGGGCGAGGGGCGGATCGTTGCAGCCTGGCGGAGGCCTCGTCCAAGAGCGAAAGCTGGTCGCCCATCGCCTGCCGGCCGCGGCGCACAAGTTCATCAATTCGCTGGGACATCCGCTGCTCGAGGCGCGCTGTCAGCTTGCCGGCGGTGTCCTCAAGTTGTTGCATTTGCTGTTCAAGTTCCTGCTCGGCCTGGCG
>JANYKD010000447.1 GCA_025361735.1 Phycisphaerales bacterium | reverse complement strand
CTTTGTCCTTGCGTAGTTTGGTTTAGGCGCGGCCGAGATATTCGCCCTTCTCGGTATTGATGCGGAGCACCTCGCCGACTTCGATGAACGGCGGCACGCGCGTCTTCAGTCCGGTTTCCATCTCGGCGTCCTTGAGCTGGTTGGTGGCCGTGGCGCCCTTGATGCCCGGCTGGGTGTCGACAACCTTGAGGTCGACGGTCTTGGGCAGTTCATAGCTGACGAGCACGCCATCGTGGAACAGGGCGCTCATCTCGGTGTTGGGCTTGAGGTAGAGGGCATCATTGCCGAAAACCTCCTTGGCAAGCGCGAACTGATCAAAGGTTTCCAGGTCCATGATGACCATGCCGGTGTTGTCGGTGTAGAGATATTCCACCTGGCGGCGGTCGAGGTTGACCACGTCGATGTCGTCGGTGGCTCCGACGCGCTTGTCCATGATAGTGCCCTTGCTCACGTCGCGCATCTTGAACTGCACCTTGGCTCGCAGGTTGCCGGGGGTGTTGTGATCGGCTTCGGTCACGACGTAAAGCTTCCCATCAATGACAACGGCCGTTCCTCGACGAATTTCGCTCGCGCGCATATCAGATCCTTGGTGTTCAAGTACGTTCTAGTAAATCCACGGGAAGCCTTCGCTCCCAGCGGCAAGCCCCGCATATTACTGGCAGAGCCCGGCCGCGTCAAAGCCGGTTCTTCATTGCTGCGGCTTTCGCCGTGGCGTTGGGGTGGCTTCCAGCTCAAGCGGCTGGCCGTTGCGGATGACCTGGAGTTTCACGGGCACCCCAGGGGTGCCGGCATCGAGGACAGCCGTGAGGTCATACAGGTTCTCGATCTTGTGGCCGCCAAAGCGGACCAGGATGTCACCCGGGTGCAATCCCGCCTTGTCGGCGGCCGATCCGGGCGTTGCTCCGGTGATCTTCACGCCGCCGGCACCGGTTTCTGAGCTGTAGTCGGGAATAACGCCCAGCGAGACGCCCGCCCCGGGTCGTGTCGCGGCAGGAGTCGCGGGCTGCGTGGATGGTGGGGGCGGTGTATAGGCCAACTCCTTGTCCGGCAGGTAGGCAAGATCGACGGTCGCTTGCGCAGTCAGGTTCACAATGCGAACCTCGCCGGCATAATTGATCTTATCGGCGGTGTCGGTTGGCCGGTGATAGTCCTCGTGGAAGCCGGTCCAGAGGAACAGGCCTGGAATCCGCCGGGCGACGAAGGAGGTAATGTCACTGGGAGCCCGGCCGTCCTTCCACATCGTCTTGAGCGTGAAACTCCTGCCGGCCGGCAGGCTCTCGATGAGGTGCTCGAACGCCGGAGCCGTGCCGGTGCCGCCGACTTGCAGGATGTTGTTCTGCAGCCGGCCGACCATGTCGAGGTTGACCATGGCCTTGATGTTCGCGATGGGCACCGTGGGATGGTCCACCCAGTAGAGCGAGCCGAGCAGGCCGATTTCTTCGCCGCTGAAGGAGAGGAACAGCACCGATCGCGGCAGGGGGGTGCCGCTGGAGAGAATGCGGGCCAGTTCGAGCAGGGCCGCGGTTCCCGAGGCGTTGTCGTCGGCGCCGTGGTGGATCTCGTGCGAAAGCGGCGAGCGCGAACCCGGCCCGCCCCGGCCGAGGTGGTCGTAGTGGGCTCCGATGACGATGATCTCGTCACTGTGCGGACCCTTGCCCGGCAGCCAGGCCATGACGTTGCGGAGCTTGTTGGTGACTCGTTCGAAGATCACATTGCCTTTGACGATGACCGAGCCCGACTCCGCCGACTGTGGCGTGAAGGTGGTGTCGATCTCGTTCTGGTAGTCCCGCAGATTCTTCAGGCCGGCGGCCGCGAGCATCTCGTTGGCGGCCGCCTGGGTCACCTGCACAACCGGGATGGACACGGCGTCCATCTGCCGGCGGCCCATCGGGCTCAGGGCGTCTTCGCCGTGATGGGTTGGCGGCTGGACCACGAGCAGGGCAACCGCGCCGCGATCGGCGGCCGAACGGGCCTTGCGGTTGAGCGCGGCGAATTCCGAGAAGTCAATCTTGGCAATGCGGCTTTTGCCCTTGCTGTCGTGCGGCTCAAAACGCATGGCCAGCACGACTTTGCCCTTCACGTCCAAGCCCGCATAGTCGTCGTAGAGTTGCCCGCTGTCTTTCTCCTTCGCCCCGGAGATGCCGTAGCCCACGAAGGCGAGCGGGCCGGAAAATGGCTTCTCGGCCGAGAGGGCGAGCGGCATGAGGTCTTTGCTCAGCGAGTAGGTCTTGCCGGCTGACGACACGACCGTCTGGGCGGACGCACCGGTGATGGTGGTGTGATCGAACACCTGAAAGTAGGAGTCCTGGCCCGGTGGGGGACGAAGGGCAAGGCCCTTGAAGTAGCCCTCGATGTAGCACGCGGCGGCGTCGATGCCGGCGGTTCCAACGCCGCGGCCTTCCAATTCATCGGAAGCAAGATAGGTAAGGCTCGTCCGCAGCGCTTCCTCGGAAGCGGGGGTCAACGTGGGCTTCGGTGGCAGCGTTGCCTGGCAACCGGCCAGAAGAAGGAGGATGACAAGTGGGATCGTGAGCTTCGGCGTCGGGCGGTTCATGGATGGGATTGTAAGCAGCCGGGGGCATGGGGCCAAACTTCAATCCTCAACGTGAATGCGCCTCACGCGTACATCGAGCAAGGAGTATTTTGAATTATGGCAACACGACATGGTAAATTGGCGTTGGCGGTTCTGGCCAGTGTGCTCGCTCTGCCGGTTGGCAGGACGATGCTGTGGGCTGCGGATGCGCCCGCTGCGGTCGCGGCCGCCCCTGTGAACACGCTGACGGACGACGAGAAAAAGGCCGGCTGGAAACTGCTTTTCGACGGCAAGAGCACCGATGGCTGGCACAACTTCAAGAAGGACACGGTCAATGTCGGCTGGCAGGTCAAGGACGGCACGCTTGCCGTCGTCGACCCCAAGAAGGCCGGCGACCTGGTGACCAAGGACGAGTTCGGCTGGTTCGAGCTTTCCCTTGAGTACAACATCTCCAAGGGCGGCAATAGCGGCATCATGTTCCATATCAGCAACGAAGGCGGCGCCATGTGGGCGACGGGTCCGGAGATCCAGCTTCAGGACAACATCGAGTGGCACGATCCGGAGTTGTCGGGCTGGATCTATCAACTCTACAAGCCCGCGGTCGATCCCAAGACCAGCAAGCCGCTGGACGCCACCAAGCCCCCTGGCGAGTGGAACCATGTGCGCGTGCTCATCAGCAAGGACAAGTGCGAAGTCGATATGAACGGCGTGAAGTATTACGACTTCGTGCTGGGCAGCGATGATTTCAAGGCCCGCATCGCCAAGAGCAAGTTCGGCGGCATGGCCAAGTTCGCGAAATTCGACAAGGGTTTCCTCGGCCTGCAGGGCGACCATGGCCAGGTCGCGTTCCGCAACATCAAGATCCGGCCGATCGAGAGCAAGTAGGCGACGGTTGTTTGGAGTACCGCCTTCAGGCGGTATGCGATAGCGTCCGTCGGCGGTACTCCAAATATGTTAGCGGCGGTGCCGGTGTTCTCGAGGCAACATCCGATTGCCCTGCCGACCGATTATTGCAAATTACCACCACTGCCACCATGGATGCGCGCTGACGACGAAGCTCGGAGGACTCCCGACGGCGGGCGCCGATTTGAGGCGCGACCAACTATGGACGGCGGAAAGCGGGCCCGACCAATACCTCGGGGTCAAAAGGCGAACGCTCCATTGGCCGGGAGCCAGCCCCGGCAGATGATTGGTCTGATCTGATGTGTACAAGGCGTTGAGATCGATGGTCACTCGGATCGAACCTCCGGCGCGAACCGGCCGAAACTCGGACTTGCCCCAGACGAATTGTATCCGAGATCCTGCCCATGTGGCCTCCTGGGTTCCCGACTTCACAACCAACGCCTCCGCTGGATAGTAGAATGGCGTAAAAGGCGTATCAAAGAAAATGGTCTTTTTCGAGTGGTTCGACACGGTGAATGTCAGCAGTATCGGTTCGCCCGTGCTGAAGCGAGTCCGATCCATGGTCAACGAGACGGTTACTGGCGCTCGCTGGACGTGACGCTGAGCCGGCTGAGCCTGGCGCGTGGTAGCGAGACTTGCCTTGGCGGAGACCGCCGGCGTTGTCGGGGGTGTATCAAGCCAGGCAGCGGGAAGGACCGTGGCCGCCGACAACAGCATTCGTTGCGGGAGCGGAAGCATCTCAAATCGGGGATCCGGCACCTGTTTGTCCAATCGTCCCATGAGTCGACCTCGTTTAAAAAGCTGTCATATGCTTGCCCTGGAGCGTGCCGGACTGCCGAGTAGAAGCGCCACGCCTCACGGGCCGCCACCGCCACTTTTGTCGCCGACGTTCTTCCCGAACGTGGCGTTCAGTATACCATCAATGTTCAGACGAGTCACATGGAAATCGCTACGCCCCATTCATGTCTCAGGCAAAGGGCGCAGAGAATAGAGAAGCAGGAGTCACTCCACATCGATTGGCCGGCTTCCCGGCTTCCTTCCGACCTTGTGCTTCTTTCCGATCTTGTGGCCGGGCCAAATGGGCATAAGATATCCTTGAACAGAATCACCCGACCCCCGACCAGGCTCCAACGAGGACTGAAGCATGCCCATCAGTATCAACCCGATTTCGCGTCGCAGGTTTCTGGCAGGATCGGTCGCCGGTGCGGCGGCCATTGCCTTGGGCGACTCCTGTTCCTTCGGTGCCTTGGGCGAACAACGCGACCCCGACCGCATGGTGCTGCTGTCGGATATCCACATCGCCACGGATCCCACCAAGGCCGAGCACGGCGTGAACATGACGGAGCATCTGCGACAGGCCGTGGCCGAGGTGCTCGAACTGGAAAAGTCGGAGCGTCGGCCCGCCGCCGCTATCGTCAACGGCGACTGCGCCTACCACACCGGCGAGACCGGCGACTACGAGGCCATGCTCGGGCTGCTGGCGCCGCTGAGCGCGGCGGGTTTGCCGATGCATCTGGCCATGGGTAACCACGACGACCGATCACGCTTCTGGGCGGCCGTACCTTACGAGAAGCTCGGCAATGGCGTGGTCAAACGCGGCATGGAAAGCCGCCAGGTGCTGGTGGTCCGCTCGCCACGCGTAGACTGGGTCATTCTCGATACCCTCGATAAGACAAACAAGACGCCCGGCCTGCTGGGCCGGGAGCAGATCCAGTGGCTCAAGGAGGTGCTGGACGCACCGGAACGGGCCGCCAAGCCGGTGAT
The DNA here is from genome assembly GCA_025361735.1 of Phycisphaerales bacterium. Classification (GTDB taxonomy): domain Bacteria; phylum Planctomycetota; class Phycisphaerae; order Tepidisphaerales; family Tepidisphaeraceae; genus JANYKD01. The sequence continues at coordinate 460 of JANYKD010000447.1, read as the reverse complement.
TGTGATGATTCATCACGACCCCATCGTCGCCCCGGCCGCCCGGCCAACCACGGGTCCGGCTTCAACACGACCCGCGACCGTCACCGGACTGGTGGACACCCCGGCCCTGCTGGAGGTTGTCATGCCCCGCAAGCAGGTCAAGGCATTGGTCTTCGGGCATACGCACGTGTGGTCCATCAAAGAACTCAACGGGCTGCATCTGGTGAATCTGCCGACGGTGGCCTACGTGTTTAACCCCACTCAACCGAGTGGCTGGGTCGACTGTCGGATTTCGGTTCAAGGGATGCGGTTGGAATTGCACTGCCTGGACGCCAAGCATCCCAAGCACGGGGATGTCGCTGACCTGCGCTGGCGGGCGTGATGTCCTGCGTCGCACGATAGGGCCAGACTCCGAAGTAGGGTCCGCTTCAGCGGACGCGGGATGGGGTGTGACCACGCGATTCCGCGTCCGCTGAAGCGG
>JANYKD010000429.1 GCA_025361735.1 Phycisphaerales bacterium | reverse complement strand
AGATTGTTTCAGGCGATCGTCGCCGGCAATGCACATGGCGACTCCATTCCGCAAACAGTGGTAGATGCTCTTCAGTGGTTAGAAACGCTTGAACCGCCTGAGATCATTGTCCCGAGCACGCAGCCGGGCAGAGTGCTTCTGACTTACGTACTCAACAACGCTGAAGGACAAAGTCGTACTCAAAAGTTCATTCGGCCAACACTGCTCAACGGCGATCGTTTGATCGAGTTTGCATGGACCTACGACCCAGCAGACGCAAAGTCACAAGACCATGCCGACGCGCTCATTCGGGCCGTTCGTCACCTCCGCGCATTCGGTTGGGGCATCGATCTGGCAATCGGACATGGAAGGATCATGGAGCGTATACCTCAGACAACCGTCTCGCGTCTCCGCTTTATCCCCAGTCGAAACCCAGGCGCGATCGGTGCCGATTTGCGATCGCCTCGTCCGGGAAGCCTTGCGTCATTGCAAGAGTGTTACGGGCAATATCTCGGGCGGTTTGAGTCGAACGAAACGACCGTCCTCGAATCGGGCGGTCCTATCTATCAACTTCGCCCTTACACGATCGATCAGCCCCGTCCCCACGCCGTCTTCAAGCTGCTCGATCCGAACGAAGACCCTGCGCGATATCCGCATGCGAAGCTCCTTCACATCGCCGGGATGGTGCGGCATGTGGCGATCGAGGCGATGACCGCAGCCGGAGCGAACGCCGATTTCGTCAACCGCGTCGTTCGCGGCAAGCGCGACCCATCCGCCGGCGATGAGCACAAGCAGATTTCCTACGTGCCGCTGCCATCGATCGGTTACGAGCACGCCGACGGCATCATCCGCAACGTCATGCTTGTCGCGCCGATCGGCATGGAGCGTGAACTTGCCGATCTGGCCCGTCGCATCGACGGGCAGCCACTCAAGCCGGAGGGGGAGTTCGAAGAGTGCGAGTCGGACTCGTCACCACCCGACGCGTATCGCGCCGATCTTCGCCTGTTCACTCCGCCACCTAACAAGTTCATTGCCGAGCGTTATCTCGGCACGTCCGAAGTCTGGCATTCGGTCACGCCGGTCATTCTCGACGGTCACAACAAGAAGTCGAAGACCGACAAGCCCGAGGCCATCGCCCGCGAAACCGAGAAGCTGATCTGCAAAGCTCTCCAGCGAGCCGGCATTGAGACACCGTGCGAGTTCACTTGGCAAGCCATTCCATTCCTGAAGAACTGCCTCAGCGCCCATAAGTACGACCGCAATGGCCGGCACACCGGGTATCACCGCCCGGCTCATCTCAACGGTCTCACGGCAGTTCACTTGAAGCTTGTATTTGTGCACCCTGTTCCCGGTCCGCTTGCCATCGGCGCTGGCCGACATTGTGGCCTTGGCACCCTTGCCGCCTGCGAACAGTAAAGGAACATCGCCATGTCCATCCTCGCCCCCGACTTCCCCGACCTCATCCCCGCCCGCATGCTCAACGAGTATGCCTACTGCCCTCGTTTGAGTTACCTGGAATGGGTCCAGGGCGAGTTCGCCGAGTCGGCCGATACGCTCGATGGCTCCTATCAGCATCGTCGCGTGGATCAGCCTTCCGGCAAGCTGCCGCAGGCGGAGAAGAGCGAAGAAGGGGAGGACGCCGATGCCGCTGCCGGCGAGCCGATCCACAGCCGGTCGGTCCAGCTTTCGGGTTCCAACCTGGGCATGATCGCGGTCATCGACCTGATTGAAGGGGAAACGGCCGCCGATGGCGGCCCGCCGGTGGTTAGCCCGGTGGACTATAAGCGCGGCAGCGTGCCGGATAACGCCGAGCGCTCGTGGGAGCCGGAGCGCGTGCAGCTTTGCGCCCAGGGGCTGATTCTTCGCGAGAATGGGTATCGTTGTGACGATGGTGTCATCTACTACGTGCAATCCAAGGCCCGCATTCCGGTCATTTTCGACCAGATACTGGTGGGGCGGACCATCCAACTGCTGGAGGAGATGCGACAGTTGTCGCGCGACCCGCATCTGCCGCCGCCGCTGAATGACAGCCCCAAGTGCCGGCGCTGCTCGCTGGCGGGCATCTGCCTGCCAGATGAAACGCGGTTTCTGGCCGATGGCCAGCCCGTCAATGTCACCGCTCCGGCAGAGGAGCCGCGCATCCGCCAGCTCATCCCCACCCGCGATGATGGCCGGCCGCTGTATGTGCAAGAGCAGCGGGCGTATATCGGCAAGAAGGGCGATGTGGTGCAGGTGAAGTCGGTGGGGGATGAGACTCCGCAGGTGCTGGCCGAGGTGCGATTGGCCGAACTGCTGCACATCTGCATCTTCGGCAATGTGCAGATATCCACGCAGCTTGTGCAGGAACTGTGCGACCGGCAAATCCCCATCGCCTATTTCTCCTATGGCGGGTACTTCCACGGGTTGACCACCGGCCTGCCCAGCCGCAATATCGAGCTGCGCATCAGCCAATACCGGCAGGCGGCCGATCCGGCCTTCTGCCTGGCGTTGGCCCGAGCGTGGACGGCGGGGAAGATTGAGAACCAGCGCACCATGCTGCGCCGCAACCACACCAACGCCCCGGCCATGGCCCTGGAAGACATGAAGGCATCGATGGATCAAGCCGCCCTGGCCGGCGGGCTGCCGAGCCTGCTGGGGGTTGAGGGCAACGCCGCCCGCATCTATTTCGGCCATTTCTCCGGGATGCTCCGGCCGCATGATGGCCAGGGGGCGGCCGTCGAACCGCTGAACTTTCAATTTGAGGGCCGCAACCGCCGGCCGCCGGCCGATCCGGTTAACGCCTTGCTGTCGTTGGGATATGCGATGCTGGCCAAGGATTTGACAATTGCCTGCTGGATTGTGGGGCTCGATCCGTTCCTGGGCTTCTATCATCAGCCCCGCTATGGCCGGCCGGCGTTGGCGCTGGACCTGATGGAAGAATTCCGCGCCATCATCGTCGATTCGGTGGCCCTCACGGCCATCAACACCGGCGCCGTCACGCCGCGCGACTTTATCCGCCGTGGGCCGGCGGTGGCCCTTCGCCCCGAGAGCCGCCGCCGCTTCATCCAAGCCTACGAACGGCGCATGGATAGCTTGGTGACACACCCGCTGTTCGGCTATCGCATCAGCTACCGACGAGTGTTGGAAGTTCAGGCCCGGCTGCTGTCGCGCGTGCTTCTGGGTGAGCTGCCAACTTACGTGCCGTTCACCACCCGATGAGCCTGGGGAGCCGGTATGCAGAACATCTATCTGGTTACCTACGACATTCGCAACGACAAGCGATTGCGGGCGGTGTTCAAGACAATGAACGGTTTCGGTGATCATCTTCAATACTCGGTGTTTCGTTGCGAGCTTTCGCCGGCCAACAAGGTTAGAATGATGGCCGCGCTGACGGAGATCATCGACCACCGCGCCGATCAGGTGCTGATCTTCGATCTCGGACCGGTCGATGGGATGCGTGCCGGACTGGTGGATTGCCTGGGCGAAGCCTATGTGCCCAGCGACCACGATGCTGTCGTGG
>JANYKD010000408.1 GCA_025361735.1 Phycisphaerales bacterium | reverse complement strand
ACGAAGACACGAAGACACGAAGCGGGTTCCGGTTGTCGGAGGTGATCCGGCAAACTGAGATATTATTGTATTAATATTAGATACAATTGAATCGATGTCTTTGCGGAAGCTCGTGGCAAACCGGGAACCGCTTCGTGTCTTCGTGCCTTCGTGTTTAATCCGTCTGTTCCGATCTTTCCTCCGCCGGCATTTCTCTCAATAATACCAGCATGAACAACCCTGCATTTCTCCTGTTCATCGGTGTGTGCGTTGGCATCTACGGCGGCCTGATGGGCCTGGGCGGCGGCACGATCATGATCCCCGTCATGGTTCTCTTCCTGGGCATGACGCAAAAGTCGGCCAACGCCACGAGCCTCGCCGTCATGCTCCCCCCGGTCATGCTTCCGGCGTTGATCCAGTTCTACCGCGAAGGCGCCGTCAACATTCCCGTCGCCATCTGGATCGCCGTCGGGGTCACCGCCGGCAGCCTGCTGGGCTGGAAGATCTCCTCCTATCTGGACGACCGCGCCCTCAAGCTCATCTTCGGATTCGTCATCACCTACATCGGCGCCTACACCGTGTTCAACACCATCGGCCCGCACCACCTCGTCCGCTCCATCGTCCTCTCGGCCATCCTCACGTTGCTGGTCGGCGGCGTCTTTGCCGCGGCCATGATCCTCGACCGCAAGGCGGCATAACAGGTTCGGAGTTCACGCTTCAGCGTGTCTTGTGAGTGTTGCCCATCAAGACACGCTGAAGCGTGATCTCCGAACCTGAGCGAACCATCACCGACTGCCTGGGCTCTCGGGCCCGAATCTCCCGTGCCTCCACTGGCCATGCTCGCAATCCCCGGTTATATTTCGCGTCACAGTTCTAGCAAAGGCGGATGGTCTAACACATGGTTGCAAACCCCTTTCTCGGCGTATTCTTTCACTGGATGGGCGGCCTGGCCTCGGGCAGTTTCTACGTGCCTTACAAGGGCGTGAAGAAATGGTCCTGGGAAACCTACTGGCTCGTTGGCGGGTTCTTCAGTTGGATCATCGCGCCCTGGCTGCTGGCGATGCTCCTGACCTCCGATACCATCGGCGTGATTCGCAGCGCCTCGGGCTCGACGCTCTGGTGGGCCTATTTCTTCGGCGCCATGTGGGGCCTGGGTGGGCTGACCTTCGGTCTCACCATGCGCTATCTCGGCATGTCGCTCGGCATGGGCGTGGCCCTGGGCTATTGCGCCGCCTTCGGCACGCTGATGCCCCCAATTTTCAAGCAGTTCCTGCCCAACATTCCCGTGGCTGAGACATTGGGCCAGATCGCCAGCACGGGTCCCGGCCAGATCACGCTGGCCGGCGTGGGGGTTTGCCTCATCGGCATCATCATCGCGGCGCTTGCGGGTCTGACCAAAGAACGTGAGATGCCGGCCGCGGAGAAGAAGAAGGCCGTGGCGGAGTTCTCCTTTACCAAGGGCATTCTCGTCGCAACGTTCTCCGGCATCATGAGCGCATGCTTTGCCTTCGGGCTGACGGCCGGTGAGCCCATGGCGCACCTCACGCTCAAGGCCGACTACATCGCCTCGGCCAAAGCCGCCGGTAAGACGATTGTCAATGTGGCTCCGGTCGATCCCGAGCAGGCATCCAAGCTGGCGGAGGAACTGAAGACCGCCGGTTTCTTCGGCGCCGATGCGAAGGCAGCGAAGGAAAAGCCCACGCTGGCGGGCATCGTCGAGGCGCTCGAGCGTCCGATCGTGCTTCAGGCCAAGCTTGACTCGCTCAAGAAGGATTCCGCCGGCAAGACCGAGGCAATCGCCAACGTGGAGAAGGACCTGAAGGAAGCCAAAGTGGCCGTGGCAGCACAGCAGAGCGCCCTGGCGGCGGCGAAGAGCCCGTTGGTTGCGCAGGTGGCAAAATATGCCCACGACTTCGGCTCAATCGCAGCCAAGACCGAGGAAGCGACGACCATCGGCGGGCTGAAGGACTTCGCCGTCAAGGAAGTCGCCGTGGCCACTGTGCTCGCCGGTGCCAATTACGTTGAAATCCACTCCAAGCATCAGTTGTGGCAGGGGCTTCCCCGGCTGTGCATCGTGCTGCTGGGCGGATTCACGACGAACTTCATCTGGTGCGTGCTGCTGAACATCAAGAACCGGACCGGCTATCAATATCTTGCGACGCACGTTCGTCCCGAGCATGCTGGCCTGGTCGCATCGGGCGGCGAACATGGTGGCGGCGCGGTGGCCGCCGCGGGGCCTTCGGAGGCCGACCTGCGGATCCCGCGTCTGGGCAACCTCTTCTTCTCGGCGCTGGCCGGCACCACCTGGTACATGCAGTTCTTCTTCTACAGCATGGGTGAGACGCAGATGGGCAAGTTCGGCTTTGCGAGCTGGACGCTGCACATGGCCAGCATCATTATCTTCAGCACGATGTGGGGCTGGATTTTCCATGAGTGGAAGGGTGCGAGCAAGAAATCCCACGGGCTCATCGCCGGCGGCATTGTCACTTTGATTCTCTCGACGATCATCATCGGCTGGGCCACCTGGTTAAAGGGCCAGGCCGGCGGGCATTAGGCGGTGTAGCGGTGTAGGGTGCGATGCATCGCGCCGCGTATGGATGGTCGTTAATCGCGGTTCGCGCCGGATGTACTGCGATAAATCGCGCCCTACGCAAACACAGGGCGCCACGTAGGGTGCGATTCGTCGCACCATGTATGGGTTGGTCGTCGATTGCCGTTCGCACCGCGTGTGGTGCGATAAATCGCACCCTACGCGATGTGCCGCACCGCGTTGCGGAAGATCTGCAAGCCCTGGCCTTCCAACGGCAGGGGGGTCATGCGGGTCCAGGCGGGGTGCTGGGTGGGATCGACGTGGCGCTCGGGGTGGGGCATGAGGCCGAAGACCAGGCCGGTCGGGTCGCAGACGCCAGCGATGTCGTCGGTGCTGCCGTTGGGGTTGGCCGGGGCCGTGCCGCCGGCCGGGGTGCCGTCGGCGTTGGTGTAGACCAGGGCCACCTGGCCGTTGTCCCAGAGCGCCTTGCGGATCGACTCATCGCGCGGGATGAATTTGCCTTCGCCGTGGGCGATGGGCAGTTCGATTCGCTCGACGCCGCGTGTCCAGATGCACTTGCTCGGCTTGGAGGCGAGATGAATCCAGCGGTCGACAAACCGGCCGCAGTCATTGTGTGCCAGCGTGGCCGTCTGCCCGTTCTGCCCGGCCACCTTGCCCGGCAGCAGGTCGGTCTTCACGAGCACCTGGAATCCGTTGCAGATGCCGATGATCGGCTTGCCCGCCTCGATGAATTTGGCGAAGGCCTCGGCCAGGTGATGATGCACCTGGTTGGCCAGGATTCGCCCGGCCGCGATGTCGTCGCCGTAGCTGAAGCCGCCGGGAAAGGCCATGATCTGGTACTGCTGAATCATGGCCGGATTTTCGAGGATCCGGTTCAGATGCACGAAGTCGGCCTGAGCCCCGGCCAGCTCAAAAGCGTGGCCTGTCTCTCGGTCGCAATTCACACCGGCGGTACGAAGAATCAGCGTCTTGGGTCGCATGGGGACCATCATAGCGGATGGCGGGCTTTTGCTGAACGGGTGTTGCAGAACGGGTGGCCGGTCGGACTCGCCAATGATATACTCTCGAAGGAGTCAGCGATGAATATCCTATTGAATCCACAGACTCAGGCGTTTGTCGAAGAGAAGGTGCGTAAGGGAGACTACGCGTCCCCGGAGGATGTCATCAACAGCGCTCTTCTGGCACTTCAGACAGAGGAAGAATTGTCCGCAACGGAAGTTGAAGCTTTGCGGGACGAGGTTCAAGTCGGGGTTTCACAAGCGGATCGCGGTGACCTCGCGCCGTGGGATCCTGCCGAGATCGCGGCGGAAGTGGAACGTCGTTGGAGTCAGGAACACCGGACGGCCTGATGCCCCGCATTTTACGCACGCCTCAAAGCCGGGCCGACCTCGTCGAGATCATCCTGTACATTCGACGCGACAATCGCCGGGCTGCGCGCCGCTGGCTGTTGACGATCGACGAGAAACTGCGGTGTTTGGCCGATTTTCCCGGTATCGGCCGAGCCAGACCGGAACTCGGTCGAGGATTGCGCAGTTTCCCTGTCGGAAACTACATCCTGTTCTACAGGCCAACCAACGACGGTATTGAGTTGATTCGCGTGTTGCATGGTGCTCGCAAAGTCAGGCCGCTGCTCAAAGGCCGCTAAACTTGAGCACGATTGCCTGGATCACTCACCGCTCCCTCGCGGGTCGAGAACCACTTCACTGGTGCCATCGCCGACCTTCACCGACATCGTCGTCGGCGGACGCGCGGGGAAACGGTATTTGAGATGCACGGTGCCCTTGTCGCGGATGGGCAGGTATACGCCGGGCGAGTGGCCGGGGACGATCGCGAAGGCGGTCAGGCTGGGAGTCTTCTCGTCGGTCCAGCACGAAACGGTCACCGGGCCGGTGATGCCCTTGGGCAGGCGGAGCAGCAGGGCGGGTGCGTCGATCCGGTCGTTGAAGTAGACACGCACGGTGCCGTCGCTCTGCAGGACGGCCAGGTCGGCGGAACTGTCGCTGTTGAAGTCGGCCGTCGCGAACGCTATGAGTCCGACGCGTTCGGTGCCGGGAAGGCGGAGTTCGTTCTCTTCGGCGAGCGAACGGAAGCCGCGGTTGAAGTGATACTTCAGGTCGCCGTTGGGATAGCCCAGGCACAGGTCGGGGCGTCCGTCGTGATTGAGGTCCATGGCCGCCACGGCTGCGCCAGGAGCACATTTGTAGCTGACCGATCCGGCGAAGCGGAGGACATCGGCGAACGCGGCTTTGCCGTCGTTTTCCCAGAGCGTGTTCTTCTCCGAACTGGCGAGAAAGATGTCGGCGAAACCATCCTCGTTGAAGTCGGCGATGGCGTGCCTGGCGATGCCGCCGCCGGTGCAGACGGGTGACTTCACCGGATCGTGGAAGCTGCCGTCCTTGCCCCGCCAAAGGATGCCGGCAGTTTCGCCGGGCTGCAAAATGTCCACGTAGCCGTCGTTGTCCAGGTCGGCGCCGATGCAGGGCGAAACTCGGCCGATGTTGCCCGCGAATCTCGGCAGGAGGATTTGCTTCCAGCCGTCGGACCCGGCGGCCAGCAGGATCGGACCTGCCTGCGTGCTGACCAGCACGCCCGGGCGACCGTCGACGGAGCAGGGCGCGAGGCCAACGCAGCCGTCGGTGGTGCGGGTCCATTGCGGGCTGGCGGGTTTGAAGGGCTTACCGCCGAGATGGACGCTGAGGGTCGTTCCATCGTAGCTCACGAGGTCGGCCAAGCCGTCGCCATCGACGTCAACGAACGTAAACAGCACGCTCTTGCTCGTCAGACCGGCGGCGGTGGTGACATCCTCGAACGCGTCCTCCTTGTCCTTTGGCGCCAGGAGCCTGTCGCCGTTGGGACTGGCGACGAACAACGCCGGCTTGCCGGTGGTGGGCCATTCGATGGCCGCCAGCGCCGAGGCGCCGGGGACTTTTGCGGCGATGCAGTCGTCGGACCATTTAACGCCGACGGTGCAGGGCACGGTGGCATCGGGATGGTCGGCCAGATGCTTGAGCATCCGGGCCAGCATGTCGGAGCCGCCGGCGAAGGTGCCGGCCATCGGCGCGGAGTTGCCGGTGATCTGCCACTGGTCCTTGGTCGTGCTGGCGACCTCAAGCCACGTGCTGCCGATGTGCAGTTTGCCCTTGGCGACCCGTTTGCTGGTGATGAGCACCGCTTGCCGGGAGATGTTCTCGGCCAGGAGCGCCTTGATGTCGTCGATCTGGTCCTTGTCGCAGTTGCTCAGATCCAGGGCGATGCCGGCCGGCGCGGGGCCTTTGATGGCATCGTCCACCCGCATTTTCCACTTCGCGCCATCCTTGACGACGGTGGCGACGATGACCGCCTCGGCCTGGTCGACCAGTTGGCGTGGAGTGAATTGGATGTTGATGATCGCCGAAGCGCTGCCGCATACGGCGAGCAAGATGCAGATGGCGGACGACGCTTTGAGCATGGGTTGTCCTCGTTTGGCGAGCCCGATTATAGTGGATTGGGGCGATCGATGCGGCCATGGACTTGGTTGCACAAGGGGTCTTCAGGCCGGGATTTGTCGGCGGTGATTCTCCGGCGATTGGGTGGCGGTGTCAGGCAGATGCGGGGCACGAGCACAAGTAGAGCCTCACGCAACGACGCGACGAAGACCGATGCCAATGCGGGCAATTTGTATGCGCTATTTCATCGATTCCGGTTAGGATATGAAGCATGGTCGAGGCTAGCATCAAAACGCCGCGCGAGATTGAGACCGCCGTCTCCGACGGGCTCGTCCGCTTTGCGCAGGAATACCTGGGTCACCGGCCCACGACCATCCAGGCCCATCTGCTCAAAGACCTTCTTGTCGTCCGGCTGCATGGTGTGCTGAATGCGGCCGAACGCCAATTGCTCAGCACGTCCGACAAAAACAGAGGCCGCGATCTGCTCAAACAAGTGCGAACCGAGTTGATCGAGACGGCACACCCCATCCTGGTATCCCTGGTGGCGGAGATCACGGTCGCCAGGGTTCTCAGCCTGCACCACGACATCAGCACCGTCACCGGCGAAGAGCTCCTCCTTTTCACTTTTTAAGAACGCACCTTGCGCGCGTCGAGGAAATGATCATGGCAAAGCCTTCCGGGCACAAGCACGCAATCGACAGAACTGCCGTCACGCCCGCATTGAGGGGTTCGCCCGGCCAGGGCACGGAAACGGTCGGCACCGGAGCCCGTTTTCCCATCGTCGCCATTGGCGCCTCCGCGGGGGGCCTTGAAGCCCTCGAGCAGTTCCTGCACCACATGCCCGAACACATGGGCATGGCGTTTGTCGTCGTTCAGCACCTGGACCCGACGCGCAAGGGCGTCTTGGCGGAGCTGCTCCAGCGGAATACGACCATGTCGGTCTCGCAGGTCAAAGACCGCACAAAGGTCCGACCCGACTGTGTGTATGTGATCCCCCCCGACAAGGACATGTCCATCGCAGATGGCGTGCTGCACTTGTGCGCCCCGGCCGAAGCGCGCGGGCTGCGCCTGCCGGTAGACTTCTTCCTGCGTTCCCTGGCCGATGACAGCCGTGACCTGGCCGTGGGCGTGATTCTGTCGGGGATGGGAAGCGACGGGACGCTCGGCCTGGCAGCCATCAAAGAGAGCGCGGGCGTTGCCTTCGTGCAGGAGCCGGCGTCCGCGAAGTTCGACGGCATGCCGCGCAGCGCCATCGAGGCGGGCCTGGCCGACTTCGTGTTGACCCCGGAGGAACTGCCGGGAAAGATCGCCGCGTATTTTCATCATAAACCCCTGATCACGGACACCGGGCCGGAGGCAGACACGAAAGGCCAGACCGGCGTGGAGAAGATTCTGCACCTGTTGCGGGCGCACACCGGCCACGACTTCTGTCTGTATAAGAAGACCTCGGTGAGCCGCCGCATCGAGCGGCGAATGGGGATCCACCGGATTGGCAAGATGGCGGATTATGTCGCGTATCTTCGCGAGAATCCGCACGAGCTGGAGCTGCTCTTCAAGGAGTTGTTGATCGGGGTGACCAGCTTCTTCCGCGATCCGGCGGCATGGGAGCAGTTGAAGAACGAGGTGCTTCCCGCACTCCTGGCCGGGCGCCCGCCCACGCAGACGCTGCGCGCCTGGGTGCCGGCCTGCGCCACCGGCGAGGAGGCTTATTCGCTCGGCATCCTCTACAAGGAGCTGCACGAGGAGCTCAAACTCCCCAAGACGTCGGCGTTGCAGATCTTTGCCACGGACCTGGATCGTGATGCCATCGCCAGGGCGCGACAGGCTCGTTACCCGGCCAACATTGCGGCGGACGTATCGCCCGAACGACTGAGCCGGTTCTTCGTCAAGACGGAGCATGGCTACCAGGTGTCCAAAGAAATCCGCGAGATGGTCATCTTCGCCCCGCAGAACCTGGTGATGGATCCGCCCTTCAGCAAACTCGACATCCTGAGCTGCAGGAATCTGCTGATCTATCTGACGCCGGATTTGCAGAAGAGACTCATGCCGGTCTTTCATTTCGCCTTGAATCCGCGCGGCATACTGTTCCTGGGCAGTGCGGAAACCGCGGGAAATTTCGCCAACCTCTTCAGCCCGCTCAAGGGCAAGTCGCAGCTCTATCAGCGCCTGGCGGCGCCCCATGTTGCCCAACCCACGGCGTTTCCGGTGCCGTTCTCACCTGATCGTCCGGGTGCGTCCGAGCGACGCGCGCCAGCGGAACCCGCCGCAAGCATTGAGAATATGGCGGCGCACTTTCTCCTGGCACGATATACGCCGGCCGCCGTCCTGGTGAACGACAAGGGCGACATCTTTTACATCAGCGGGCGGACGGGCAAATACCTCGAGCCCGCGGCAGGCAAAGCCAATCTGAACATCTTCGCCATGGCCCGCGAGGGGCTGCGCCTGCAACTGACTACCGCCTTCCGCAAAGCCGTGCGCGAGAAACGCGCGATAACGCTGAACAACCTGAAGATCGGAACCAACGGCGGGACGCAAATCGTGAATGTTACCGTCGAGGCGATCAGCGAACCCGAAGCCCTGCGGGGCATGGTGATGATCGTCTTTACGGACGTGGCGGCTGTCAAAGAGGACAAACCGGGCAAGGCCGGCACCAGTCCGTCCGAGAACGCCCGCACGGCGCGGCTGCGACTGGAACTCGAGCAAACCCGCCAGGAACTACAGACCTTCCGGGAGGAGATGCAGACCTCGCAGGAAGAACTGCAGTCGTCCAACGAGGAGTACCAGTCCACCAACGAGGAACTGACCACTTCCAAGGAGGAGATGCAGTCCCTGAACGAGGAGCTGCAAACCGTCAACCAGGAATTACAGACCAAGGTGGAAGATCTGACGCGGGCCAACAACGACGTGAAGAATCTGCTGGACAGCACGGACATAGCCGTCGTGTTCCTGGATCAGGATCTGCGCGTCGGGCGGTTCACGGCGCCGGCCACGTCGATCATCAACCTGATCCCGGCCGACGCGGGCCGGCCGATTACCGATATCACGACGGATTTGCGCTACCCCGAGCTGGCGGCCGACGCCCGCGAGGTGATGCGGACGCTGGCGTTCTCTGAAAAGGCGGTGGCCACCTCAAACGGACGCTGGTTCCTGGTACGCATCATGCCCTACCGCACGCTGGACAACCGAATCAACGGCGTGGTGGTTACCTTTGCGGATATCACAGGAGCCAAAGCGATCGAGGCCGAGTTGCGGAAGCGGCAGAACGCTTTGGAGATCCGTGTTAAGAAACACACCGAATCGCTCCGCAAGGCCGATCCAAAGTGAGAGATGTGAACATGCCATGGCGGTGCCCGGGCAACTCTGTCTCATGGAGCGGGTATGGAAAGTAGCTGACCCAGTCCGTACACCTGCTCGAATCGGAGATCATTCCCGATGAATTGCACCTCACGGGTTGCCGCGGCGCTATTTGCCTTGTTCGCG
>JANYKD010000301.1 GCA_025361735.1 Phycisphaerales bacterium | reverse complement strand
GATTGTCACGGTGGCGAGCGCGGTCCTGAGTGCTGAGTGATATGTAGTCATGCGTAGGGTCCGCTTCAGTGGACGCGGTGGAATGCCGTCCGCTGAAGCGGACCCTACGCTGAACCCTGGAACTCTTGAACCCTGGAACCTTCGACCACTTCCCCTACGGCAGCGGCAGATCCTTGAACTCCACCGGCACGGCGATCTCCTTGATCTCCATCGGCAGTTCCCAGATCAGTTTCGCCGGTTCGCCGAGCTGCTGGCCGGTGACGTCGCGCGGCTGGAAGTTGAAGCTGTAGTCCCAGCTTGTCATGCCACCGCCTCCTCCGCCACCTCCGTTTTGAAACTGCCGCCCCTTGGCGTCGAGCATTCTAATGTTCTGTTGTAGTATGCTGTAGTCGGTCAGCGGGTTTTGCGGTTCTGCCCGGGCGAAGATGTTGAGGTTGGGCTTGTTCTTGACGGTAATCCCGATCTGCACTTCAACGCTGTTATTGTTGTTGGCGTTGGCGGCCACGCTCTTGATGGTCAGTGTCACCGTGTCATTCGCGAGCTTCTTCTGTTCGTTCTTGAGCTTCAACGGATTCTCAAGCTGCCACACTTCCGTTTTTGTCTGTGCGCTGAATCGGGCGATGCCCTTGAACTCCACGAGCCTCTTCCCGATGTCCGGCCGGAGTTGCAGCGGTGCCTGAACTTCCCAGAACCACGGGTTCTGATTGCCCGAGTTATAGCTTGCGTATCCCTCCTGCTTGACCAACAGCGAGTTGCCCTTCTCATCGACGGCCCGCGAGACCTCAATGTTGGAGTTGGCCCGGATGATCCGCATCTTCGGGTCGACGCACACATGGGCGTAGATCGAATATTGCCGGCTCGGATTGTTCGGGTCGCCGAAATCGAGCGTCTCGTGGCGCTGCACATTGGCGGCCATCACCATGAACTGCCCCTGCATCGTGGCCGGCCGCTTGCCCCAGATGCCCCCGTTGGGCGAGAGCGTCAGGACGTTGTTGCGGCCGTTGCCCCATCGTTCCGGGCCCCAGCCGCTCTGTGCGCAGGCCTGTCGCGTTACTTCCCAGAACGGCTGGCGGTCGACGTCGATCGTGACCGTCTTCTGGATGCCTCCGACGTTTCCCGGCGGCCAGATGTTGATGTCCGCCCCGATCTGCCGCGACAGTTCGGCCACGACCAGGCTCATCGGGGCATTCTTGAGGTGCAGCGACACGAGCGACGGCTCGGCGGTGCTCTTGCGGGAGATCTCGCGCAGCGCGCTCTCCGCCCTGGAGCGTACCTCCGGGTCTTTCGTCTCGGCAAGGAGTTTGGTCAGGAACGGCCTGGCGGCGTCGCCGATATCCACGAGTTTGTCCTCGGCCTCCTGCCGTGTGCGGAAACTCTCGCTGCCGAGTTGTTTGATGACCGGTTCGATCTGCGCCGCCGAGGGCTGCGTGGCCGGCCGGGTCGCCGGCGCCTGGGCCAGCGTCGTTCCCGACCATGCGGCCGTCGTTGCGATGATCATCCACTGCACAAGGGTCTGCTTCATACGATTGTCCTCCCGGACTGCCGCACAACATACTGGCCTTGATGACGGAGTACCATTATAGCCCGGGCAGCTCTTTGGAATTGGCGTGGGCTGTTGAATACCCGACCGCCGAGGCACAGGTGATCCGACACCAATTCGGGACGTCAGCACCCGACGCGCTGTTCTGTCGCAGTAATGGCGAAGGGGAGTGTTCAGAAGCCCTCATGCTCGGTGCGGGCAATGATCTCATCCTGCAACGCCGTCGAGAGATCGCAAAAGTAGTCGGAATAACCGGCCACACGGACGATCATGTCGCGGTGGGCTCCGGGGTTCTTCTGGGCCTCGCGCAGCGTGTCGGCCTTCACCACGTTGAACTGAACATGGTGCCCATCCATGCGGAAGTAGCTCCGAACCAGCGAACTCAGCCGGTCGATGCTGGGCTCGTCGGCCAGCAGAGCGGGGGTGAACTTCATGTTCAGCAGCGTGCCGCCGGTGCGAAGGTGGTCCATCTTGGCGGCCGAGCGGATCACCGCCGTGGGACCGTGACGATCGGCGCCCTGGACGGGCGATATGCCTTCCGACACAGGCAACCCGGCGCGGCGGCCATCGGGCAACGCGCCGGTCACCTCGCCAAAATAGATGTGGCACGTGGTCGGAAGCATCTCGACACGATAGGCCCCGCCCTTGCTGTTGGGCCGGCCATCGAGCGTGTCGAACAGCAGGTTGAACGACCGCTTCATGATGTCGTCGGCATAGTCGTCGTCGTTGCCGTATTTGTGCGTACGATTCAGCAGTCGCTGGCGCAGCGGTTCGGCATCCTGGAAGTCATGGCCGAGCGCGCCGATCAGTTCCCCAAGGGTGATCTGTTTGTCGTCAAAGACGAGTTGCCGCATGGCTGCGAGGCTGTCGGTGAGGCTGCCGATACCGACGAACTGAATATAGGAATTGTTGTAGCGGGCGCCGCCGGCGTTGTAGTCCCTGCCTTTGGCAATGCAGTCGTCGGTGATGAGCGAGAGAAACGGCGCGGGCATCGCGGTGGCGTACATCTGCTCGATGAGCTGGTTTCCGCGCAGCTTGACATCGACGAAATGGCGAACCTGAGTGCTGAACGCGGCGAAGAGATCATCGAACGTCTCAAAGTCCTGTGGGTTGCCGGATCTGAGTCCGAGCTGGCGGCCGGTGCGCGGGTCGTGGCCGTTGTGCAGGGTCAGTTCGAGAATCTTGGGGAGGTTGAAGTAGCCGGTGAGGATGTACGCCTCTTTGCCGAACGCGCCGGTTTCAACGCAGCCTGAGCAGCCGCCGGCGCGGGCGTCTTCGACCGTCTTGCCCTGGCGGAGTTGTTCGGAGACGACGGCGTCGGCATTGAAGATCGAGGGGAAGCCATAACCATTGCGGATCACGCGCAGGGCGTGCTTGAGCACGGAGTCTGGGGTCTTGCGCGACAACTGGAGGTTGCTCGAGGGCTGGAGCAGGTGCATCTCATCGATGATGTCCAGCAACATGTGGGTCAGTTCGTTCGAGCCGTCGGAGCCGTCGCCCAGCAGGCCGGCGAGGTTGAGGTTGGCGAAATCGGTATATGTCCCCGATTCGGCGGCCGTTACGCCGACTTTCGGAGGCGAGGGATGGTTGTTGAACTTGACGAAGAACGCTTCGAGGAGTTCGCGGGTCGACTCGGGTGTGAGCGATCCATCCTGCAAACCCCGCTGATAGAACGGCCAGAGGTGCTGGTCGAGATGGCCGGGCGAGAAGGAGTCCCATCCGTTGAGCTCGGTGACGACGGCGAGGTGGCAGAACCAGTAATACTGCAGCGCCTCGTGAATATCGCGCGGGGCGAACTCGGGCACATATGAACAGACGTCGGCGATACGCAACAGGTCAGTTTTGCGGTTCGGGTCAGCCTCGTCCTTTGCCAGTTTGCGGGCGAGTTCCGCGTGGCGGTGGGCGAAGACGATCAGGGCGTCAGCCGAGATGTCCATGGCCGTGAGCTGTTCGAACTTCTGAAGCGCTTGCGGATCAGCGAGGTAGTCGAGTTTGGCTATCGCGGCGGCGATGTCGGCCTTGAAGTCGCGCATGCCTTTGCGGTAGATCTTGTCGTCGAGGACCGTGTGGCCGGGGGCGCGTTGCTCCATGAATTCCGTGAAGATGCCGGCATTGTAGGCGTCCTGCCAATCTTGCGGCAGGACCGCGAACATGCGGTCGCGGAGGCTCCGGCCGCGCCAGTAGGGGATGACCGTCGCATCATATGCCTTGATGGTGCTCTCGGAGACCGCGTAGCTGGTCTTGGGTCGGCCGTTGAGAATGCGCAGGTCTTCCACGCTGTGGCAGGTGAGTTCGGGATAGGTCGGGACGCACTTGGGATAAGGGCCGCGTTCGCCGACGATCAGTTCCCCTTCGCCGATCCAGATGCTCTTCTTCTCGCATAGGTTCAGGAAGTTGCGGGCGCGCATGACCGGGACGGAGTAGAGCCCCTGATTGCGCTGGTGAAAGTCTGTGACAAGCAGGGCGCGCTCGGCCGAGATGGACGGGCGGGCTTCGAGACTCTGACGGCGAAGTTCTGCGGTTCGAGGAGTCATGTTTCAACCACCTGAAAATGTGAGCAGGCCGAGTTCTTTGAATGGCCGGGCTGCGGCTTGCATATCCGGCTCGCCTGGCGTCTTTACATCCGGCAGGCCGTATGTCTGTCCAAGGCGGCCGAATTTGTGGCACGCGGTGTTGTGATAGGGAAGCAGGTTCACCTGCCTGACCGCGGGAAGGGAACGCGCCAGGCGGGCGATGGCCGCGAGTTCCTCCGGCGAGTCATTGATGCCGGGGATAACGGGGACGCGAATCCACAGGTTGTTGTGTACCTGTGCGAGGGCGGCGAGATTGTCGAGGATCAGTTGGTTTGGAACGCCCGTGTAGAGTTCATGTCGGCGGGCGTCAAGAAGCTTGATGTCGTAGAGGTAGAGATCCGTGAACGGTACCGTCGCGAGCAGTGCCTCGCACGGCGCGAAGCCGGAGGTGTCGACTGCCGTGTGGATGCCGCGGCGCTTGAGCGCCCGCAGAATCTCCAGCAGGAACTGCGGCTGGGCAAGCGGCTCGCCCCCGGACACGGTTACGCCGCCGCCGGATTCATCCCAGAAGACCTCGTCCTTGATCAGCTCGGCCAGCAGTTGTTCGTCGCTGCTTTCCTTTCCAATGTATTGCCGGGCTTCCGTGGGGCAGGCGTCGACACATTGCCCGCAACGGATGCAGCGATTCGCCTCCGGGTCGGCCGTGCGGTCGAAGACGGGGTCGTGCAGTGGACAAACCTCGCGACATCCGCCACACGCTACACAGCGGCCGGATACATGGACAATGTCCGTCCGCGAATCCTGGCTCTCGGGATTGTGGCACCACCAGCAGCGCAGTGGGCATCCCTTGAGGAATACGGTCGTGCGGATTCCCGGCCCGTCGTGCAGGGAGTATCGCTGGATATTGAACACGCCGCCGGTCACCATATTCCGCGCATTCTAACACGCCCAGGCGGATGGGGCAGACTGCTCGACATATGGGTTCAGTCTGTCTCCTTGAGCGATCGCCTGAAATCGCTTG
The DNA here is from genome assembly GCA_025361735.1 of Phycisphaerales bacterium. GTDB lineage: Bacteria > Planctomycetota > Phycisphaerae > Tepidisphaerales > Tepidisphaeraceae > JANYKD01. Next base: position 8,462 of record JANYKD010000301.1, on the reverse strand, counting down.
GCCCAGCGAACGAACGTCGGTCGGCTGTCCGCATCATCCGCGCCGATTGTTGCTGTTGTTCTGATTGCGGCGCTGCTGCGCTTGCTGAGCGGCCTGCTCGCGGTTCTGCTGGTCAATCTGTGCACACTGCTGCTGCCACTGCCTCAGCGTCTGGGCATCCTGCGCCTGGGCGGCGGCCATTTCCTTGTCGGCCTGGGCCCTGACGACCTCCGCAGCGTCCACATCCTTCCGGGCTTTCTGCCAGTCGGGATCAGCTTTGACAAGATCGTCATTTTGCTTCGTGAGGGCCGCAATCTTGACGTTGGCCTCAGCCAGCTTCTTCTTGGCCTCGACGAACTTCGCGTCGGCGGCCAGCGCATCAGCGTCCATCTTGCTCAGAGTGGACCCGGCCGCCATGGCCTTGGTGGCGCCGGCGGTGATGTCCTCCGAACTGGCGTTGTCGGTGCGGAGTTGTGCCACGGTGGCGTCCGCGGCCTTCTTGGTCACCTCCGCCTGCTTATAGGCGGCCGATTCATGAACTGCGTCGAGCACGCGTTTGCGGGCGGCATCGGTGTCGATCTGCGCATGCTTCTGTGCGGCGCTGGCGGCCTGCCAATCGGCGCTGGCTTCGGCGCCCTGGCGAATCTTGGCGGCCACCTGAGCGGTCGCAGCCTGAGCCTTGGTGACCTCCGCCCTGGCTTTGGTAACCTTTCCCATCACAGCCTTGGCCGCGTCGGCTGCCGGTCGGGGCGGATACTGGGTTCTCTGCTGTCCCATGGAATCGGAGGCGAGCAGGAAGCTCCCCATCAAAACGACAAGGCCGGCGATTCGAGTGGCAGTCATGATGTGATCTCCTGGCGAAATGCGGCGATTCGCCGGACCGTGCGCGGCCTGAACAGGGTCCGCACTGTTTCCGGCGGTCAGACAACCTTAGCCTCTATATACTCCCGGCAAATAGGTTCGGTTGTCAACAGAATTCGGGAGTGAGCTGCCACGCTGGCGCGGCAATTTTTCCGGGAGACGGCTCCTGGGAGCGCGGCCGTCCTCGGCCGCCCATGTTTATGCGGGCGGGACGACCGCGCTCCGGGAAACATTGCCGCGCCATGACACCCCGCTAAACACATGCAACGGAAGGAAGTAAGAAGCATGTTCGCCATTCGCGAACCGCCCGGCCAATACGTGATGGTGCCCTGTCACCGCCGCCGGTTGCTGACATCGATCCAGGGCATCGGTATCTAACGAGGAAGCATGAACATCCACAGTATCTCCACTCGTCTCGCATTTTTGCTCGCGGCCATGCTCATGGCTGCCCCGGCCTTTGCGGCCGACAGCAACCCGTTTATCGGTAACTGGGCATTGACCCTTCCCGGCGGCGGCGCCGGCTGGCTCGGCGTCGTCGAGAAAGACGGCAAGCTCGCCGCCAGCATCCTCTGGGGCGGCGGTAGCGTGCTTCCCGTCACGGCCGTGAAGGTCGACGGCGATGCCCTGATCGTTACCCGCGTCCAGAGCAACGACAAGAAGGCCGCTGACGGCAAGGTCACCAAGGTCGTCACCACCGAGACCATCACCGCCAAGGTGCAGGGCGATGCCCTGGCCCTCACCACGGTCAAGAGCAACGCCGACCAGGCCGAATTCGGCAAGGCGACATTTGCCGGCAAGCGCATTCCGCCGGTGCCGGCCGCGCCGGATCTGTCCAAGGTCAAGTTCGGCGAGCCGATCAAGCTCTTCAACGGCAAGGACCTCGACGGCTGGCGGCTCCTGGAAAAAGGCGCCGCCAACGGCTGGAGCGTGACCGACGGCGTGGTCACCAACAACCCGGTGCAGGAACCCGGCAAGCATAAGAACTACGGCAACCTCCGCACCGAGAAGGAATTCGAGGACTTCAATCTCACCACCGAAGTCAACGTTCCCAAGGGTGGCAATAGCGGCATCTACCTCCGCGGCATCTACGAGATTCAGATGGCCGACTCGTTCGGCCGCCCCACCGACTCGCACAACATGTGCGGCGTCTACAGCCGCATCAAGCCCACCGAATCGGCCGAGAAGCCGGCCGGTGAGTGGCAGACCGTCGACATCACGCTGGTTGACCGCCACATCACCGTGATCCTCAACGGCAAGAAGATCATCGACAACCAGCCCGTGCTCGGCTGCACCGGTGGCGCGCTGACGTCCGACGAATTCCGCCCGGGTCCGATCTACATCCAGGGCGACCACAGCGGCGTAAGCTATCGCAATATGATTCTTAAGCCTGTCGTCAAATAAGGATCCGCGAAGGATCAACTGTCCGAAAACGGAACTCCCCCGGTTGTTTCCTTGCCGACCCCAAGGAACCGTGCTGAATCCGCTCCGCAGGCCCGAAGGGCCGAAACCTGCGGTAGCCGTGGCCGTAAGGCCACGGAGATCAGAAGCCGAATTCCTGAGGCCCGAAGGGCCGACACTGCATGGATGCCACGGCCCGAATCTCCACTCGGGCCGTCGCATCTTCGTCTCATCGGCGCATAATGTTCCCCAACCGAAAGGACTTTCCTCCATGCCCGCCCTTTTTGAACCGTTCCACCTGAAAGACGTCACGCTTCGCAATCGCATCGCCGTCGCCCCGATGTGCCAATACTCGGCCGTCGATGGCTTCCCCACGGACTGGCACCTCGTCCACCTTGGCTCGCGCGCGGTCGGTGGCGCCGGGCTGATCATCATCGAAGCCACCGGAGTTTCGCCGGAAGGGCGCATCAGCCCCGGCGATACGGGCATCTGGTCGGATGACTACATTGCGCCGCTTTCACGCCTCACCGGCTTTCTGAAGGAGCACGGCGCTGTCCCGGGCCTGCAGATCGCCCACGCCGGCCGCAAGGCCAGTGCCAACCGGCCGTGGGATGGCGACGATCATCTCGAACCTCACGAAGGCGCGTGGGAAACCCTCGGCCCATCGCCTGTCGCCTTCGGGGCGAATCTTCCCGTCACCCCGCGAGCCCTGTCCATCCCCGATATCCAGCGGATCCAGCAGGCGTTTGTCGACGGCGCCCGTCGCGCGCTGGCCGCTGGCGTCCAATGGCTCGAACTTCATTTCGCGCATGGCTACCTCGCCCACAGTTTCTTCTCGCCGCTGTCCAACTTCCGCACTGACAACTACGGCGGCAGTTTCGACAACCGCACGCGATTCCACATGGAGACGTTCGCCGCCGTCCGCAAGGTCTGGCCGGAACGCCTGCCGCTCACGGTGCGCATGTCCGTGACCGACTGGACGGAGGGCGGCGTCACCATCGAGGAATCCATCGAACTGATCCGCCGCCTGAAGTCCGCGGGTCTGGACTTCATCGACGTCAGCCACGGCTTTGTCATCCCCGACCTCACGCGCATCCCCTGGGGGCCGGGTTTTCTCATTCCAATCGCAGCACGCATCCGCCGCGAAACCGGCCTGCCCAACTCCGTTGGCTGGATGATCTCAGACCCCAGGCAGGCCAACGCCGCCGTGGCCGATGGCCACACCGACCTCATCATGCTCGCCCGCGAAATGCTCCGCGACCCTTACTGGCCGTTCCATGCCGCGCAGGCCCTCGGCCACGAGAAGCCGCTTTCGCTGCTGCCAGTGCAGTATGCACATTGGCTGAAAAGGTAGTTCAGTGTCTATTTCTTCCGCGTACATTTGCCCCCACCGTCGAAATACACTTTCCCTGCCGCATCCTTCGTCGTCGCACGCCATTCATGCGTGTCCTGATCGATGAATCGGATTGTGGCCGTGGTCGTGATACCGTTGGCCCCCTCTGAACGCCCCGTCAGCGTTTGCGTCGTCTCATCCCATTGTGCGGTCGAATCACTCCTATAACCCATGGAACTGAAGTGCCAGATGCGATAGGCCTTCTTCTGCTCGTCGTATCCGAACATAACCAGCGCCCGCACATTGTCCGAATGCTCGCCCTTCTCCTGCACGAATCGGCCATCCAATACCCACTCCCGCACCAGCACGCCCTTCGTCTTCGCATCCATTGGCGTCCACTCGGCCACCTTGGCGAACGTCTCCGAGTCCCACTTGCCGACCAGTCGATCCAACACGTTCAACTCCGCCGGTTTGGCCGGCACCTGCCCCACAGCACGACCAGCTCCCAGAAACACGACGCACAGCAACGCCGTCAGACCAAGCACACGCGTTCCCGTTGCCAAAATAGTTCTTGTCGCCATTGCCGTTTCTCCGCTTTGTTGTTGCGGCCGCCTGCTGTCCGATTAAACTACGTACCATGAGTATATCCCTCAATAATTTGCGGACGAATGCGAACTCTCTCCCCCGCCGTTCCCTCCTCAAGGCCGCTACTGCCGCTGCTTTCGCGGCTCCGGTGGCTGCGTTCGCGGCCGAACTCGTCGCACCGGACTACCGCATCAAGAACAAACGCATCCACCAGTCGATCATGGGCTGGACCTACAACCCCATGCCCACGCCGGAACTCGCCAAGCACTGCAAGGAGATCGGCCTGATTGCCATGGAAGGTGTCGACGCCAAGACCTATCCCATGATCCGCGAGCTGGGCCTTTCGGTCTCGCTCGTCGGCAGCCACGGCTTCACGAAAGGCCCGTTCAACCCGGCCAATCACGCCGCGTGCGCCAAGGCCCTTAACGACGGCATCGACCTGGCCGCGTCGGTCAACTGCAAGAACGTGATCACCTTCACGGGCATGCGCGAGCCCGGCATCAGCGACGAGGCCGGCGCGAAGAACTGCGTCGATCTCTGGAAGAGCGTCATGGCTCACGCTGAGCAGAAGAAGATCAACCTCTGCCTCGAACATCTCAACAGCCGCGACAACACCCACCCCATGAAGGGCCACCCGGGTTATTTCGGCGATCACGTCGATTTCTGCGTCGACCTCATCAAGCGGGTCGGCTCGCCCAACATGAAGCTGCTCTTTGATATTTACCACGTGCAGATCATGGATGGTGATATCATCCGCCGCCTTCGCCTGCACAAGGACTACATCGCCCATATCCACACGGCCGGCGTCCCCGGCCGGGGCGAACTCGTTGATACCCAGGAACTGAATTACCCCGCCATCATGCGCGCCATCCTTGAGATTGGCTACGACGGCTATGTCGCCCAGGAATTCATACCCACCTGGCCCGACAAGGTCCTCGCGCTCCGTCACGCCGCGAGCGTGTGCGACGTGTGATGGCTGAGAACACCAATAGAAAAAGCCGGTGGAGGCACCGGCTTTCTCTCTTGCCAAATCAGGCATGCCTGTCTCAACGGTTGACCCATCAGGCCAACCGCCGAGACAGTTCGCCGCGATTAGAACCAGGCGGCGGTGAAGCCACCATCAACATTGATCGGGGCGCCGGTCATGAAACTGCCGGCCTTGGGGGCTACCAGCAGGAGCAGTGCGCCAATCAGCTCTTCGGGTTCGCCGTAGCGGTGCATCGGCGTGTGATTCATGATGTTGTTGACGCGTTCCTGCGTGAGCAGTTTGCGGTTCTGCTCGGCCGGGAAGAAGCCGGGGCAGATGCAGTTGACGCGCACGCCCTTGGTGCCGAAATCGTGGGCGATGCTGCGGGTCAGGTTGAGCACGCCGGCCTTGGAGGCGCCGTAGGCGAAGATTCGCGAGAGGGGCAGGTGCGAGTTAACGCTGCCGATGTTGACGATGGCGCCGCTGCCGACGGAGACCATGTGCTTGCCGAAGACCTGGCACGCCTGGAACACGGCCGTCAGGTTGATGGTCATGATGCGGTTCCAGTCAGTGTCGGTGGCGTCGAGGAAATCGCTGCCGGCGTTGACACCCGCGGAGTTGACGAGGATGTCGGCCCGGCCAGTCTGCTTCAGCGTGGTGGCGAGCAGGGCCTCGATCGACTCGCGCGAGGTGACATTGACGAGGCAGTAGCTGGCCTTGCCGCCGAGGGCTTCCAGGGCCGCCACGCGGGCCTTGCACCCTTCTTCGGTGAGGTCGGCAACGACCACATGGGCGCCGGCCTGGACCAGTCCGGCACAGAGGGCGCCGCCGAGGACGCCGGCTCCGCCGATGACCACGGCGGTCTGGCCATCGAGTCCGAACATTTGTTGCAGATAGTTTGCGTTCATGATTTCCTCTCGCGATCAGAATAGGGGTATTGGATGATTTGGCCGGGCACCGCAAGTGCCAACAACCGGGGATCAGGGTCGGTCGGCCAGACTTTGAGTCACCATGTCGTGCATCCTATGAATTGTGCGGGTTTGTTCAAGGCATCGCCGTAATCAAGACGAAGTCGGAGTCGCGGCAAGCAGTGTGTGGTTCGATGTTTGTCGCTTGCAAACAGACCCCTCGCCCCCGACAATCCCCGGCCGTTTGAATGAAAGAGGATTAACGATGTTCGTGCACTACGTGCTCTTCTGGATGAATGAAGGAACTCCCGACGCCGCTCGCAAGCAGCTTGTCGAGGACTGCTACCAGTACCTGGCGAAAGTCCCGACCGTGCGTCAGCTCTGGTCCGGCCGCCCGGCCATGACGCCGCGGGAAATTGTGGATAATTCGTACGATGTCGGCCTGTGCGTCATCCTCGATGACGATGCCGCCCACGAGATCTACCAGAAACATGAGTTCCACCTGCAGTTCATTGCCCGGAACAAACAGCATTGGAAGCGCGTGCAGGTGTACGACTTCAAGTAAGCGTTCAGACGTCGGGGTTCAGGGTTCAGAACCGGAGTGGAGATATTCATGATCGCGATACTACAACTCTCATCAGCGCCGGATCGGGAGCGCGTGGAGACGCTGCTGGGCAATCTCCGGCTCGATCCCGTGGGCATTGCCCTGAACAAGGGCAGCCTGGCCGAGGCGGCCCTCAACGTGCAGAAGATCCTGGCCGACGTCGCCGAGCGCGGGGACGAGGCGCTGGTCGAGGTCTGCCGCCGCTTCGACGATCCATCCTTCACCGCCGAGCAGATCCGCGTCCGCCCGGAAGAGATGAAGGAAGCGGCATCGCGCGTGTCGCCGGAACTCATGTCGGCGCTGCGGCGGTCAATCTCGCAAGTGCGGGAGTATCAGTCGCATGTGATGCCCAAGGACCCGCCGATATTGCATCGCTCGGGTATTCAACTCGGCATGCGGTTCACGCCGCTGGATTCGGCTGGCGTCTACTTTCCCGGCGGCAAGGCCTCGTATCCCTCCAGCCTCATCATGCTGGCCGTGCCGGCGCAGGTCGCCGGCGTGAAAACCGTCGTCGCCTGTACGCCGCCCAGTAAATATGGCCGGACGGATCTGGTGCTGGCCGCCTGTCACGAACTGGGCCTGGAACACGTCATCCGTGCCGGCGGGGCGGCCGCCATCGGCGCCCTGGCCTTCGGCACCAAGAGCGTGCCGCGCGTGGACAAGATCGTCGGCCCCGGCAATACGTATGTGCAACTCGCCAAGCGCCTGCTGGCCGGCGCGATCGGCATCGACGGCTACCTTGGCCCCAGCGAGATTGTCGTCCTGGCCGACGAGACCGGCCGGGCGAGTTTCATCGCTTCCGACCTCATCGCCCAGGCCGAGCACGATCCGGGCAGTTGCTTCCTGCTGACCACCTCCCAGGCACTGGCCAATGAGGTCGCGGTGGAACTCGCCAAACAGTCCGCCCAGCGCCAGCGGCGCCCGGCCATCGAGAAAGCGCTGGCCGGCTCGAGCGCGATCATCGTGGATCGTTCCATGGATCGGCTCGTCGAACTGGCCAACCGTTTCGCGGCCGAGCACGTGAATCTCCAAGTGCGGGACGAGCAGGCCGTGCTCAAGAAGCTCGTGCATGCCGGCGCGATCTTTGTCGGCCCCTACGCGCCCGTGGCCGCCGGCGACTACGTGGCCGGCCCGAGCCACTGCCTGCCCACGAACACCACCGCGCGATTCTGCAGCGGCGTGAGCGTGTACGAGTTCCTGAAGCGCTCCAGCGTCGTCCGCTACGAAGAACAAGGCCTGCGCGCCGATGCTCCGGCGATCATGGCCCTGGCCGAGGCCGAGCATCTGGATGGCCACGCGGCGAGTGTGAGCGTTCGGGTCAGTCCATAGTCAGTGCTCAGTAGTCCGTAGCGACTATCAACTATCCACTACCGACTACCGACTATCCACTACCGACCGTATACTACCTCCCATGATTCCCCCGTTCGTTCGTCCCAACATCCGCACCATGGCTGGCTACACGCCCGGCGAGCAGCCGGGATTGGCCGAGCGCGTGGTCAAACTCAACACCAATGAGAATCCCTATCCGCCCAGTCCGAAAGTAATGCACGCCCTGGCTCATATCGAGCCGGACATGCTGCGGAAATACCCCAATCCGACGGCCGACGCGTTTCGCGATGCGGCCGCCAGGGTGCTCGGTGTTACCCGCGACAACATTATCGCCGGCAACGGCAGCGACGACATCCTCTCCATCGCCGTGCGCACATTTCTCGGCCCGGCCGACCTGCTGGCGTTTCCCGACCCGACCTATTCGCTCTACCCGGTGCTTGCGGATATGAACGAGGTCGAGTCCATCGGCGTGCCCTGGGCCGATGGTCTGCAACTGCC
>JANYKD010000300.1 GCA_025361735.1 Phycisphaerales bacterium | reverse complement strand
CAGCTTGCCCCGGCGGGCAAAGTCGGTCAGATCGCGGGTGTACTTGGCCAGAGACTGGTAGCGCTGTTCGGCATCGGGATCTGTGACACGCTGGCTGCCGCGAACCTCGGTCAGGGCTTTCAAAATCGCGTCCCGATCGATGCCCGCCTCGCGCAGACACTTCGTCGCGGGGCCCATATCGCGGCTGACCATGGCCAGAAACAGGTGTTCACTGGAGACGTAGTCGTCCTTGAATTCGCCCGAGTCCTTGGTCGCCTGGTCCATCAGTTCCTTGAAACGCCGTCCGACCGACACTTCCGAGGTGGTCGCACCCTTGACCTGGGGAATCTTGTCGATGGCGGCCTCAAGCGGGCGCAGGGCCGCGCCGGGTTCGACGCCCAGCTTGCTCAGCAGGGCGGTCACGACGCCTTCATCCTGCGTCAGCAACGCGTGCAGCAGGTGTTCCGGCGTCACCTCCTGATGGTTGCGTTGTTCCGCCAGATCCCGCGCGGCGGCCACGGCTTCCTGGGCTTTGATAGTCAGCTTGTCGAGTCGCATGATCCTTGGGTCCTACATAAGCACAGCGATTGTGCCGGCAAGGGCGTTCAGCGTACATTCCGAGCGTGTCGTACCTGGTACTCGCCCGCAAGTATAGGCCCCAACGGTTCGAGGACCTGGTCGGGCAGGACCACGTCGCTCGCACGCTGAGCAACGCCATCGGCCTCGGTCGAGTGCACCACGCCTTCCTGTTCACCGGCGCGCGCGGGGTCGGCAAGACGAGCTCCGCCCGCATCCTGGCCAAGGCCCTGAACTGCGCCAAAAGCGACGGCCCGACCACCACCCCCTGCCTCAAATGCGAATCGTGCCTGGCCATCGCCCGCGGCGAGGACATCGACGTCATCGAGATCGACGCGGCCTCCAACACGGGCGTCGACAACGTCCGCAGCGTCATCGAGAACTCGCAGTACCGTCCCGTTCGCTCGCGATTCAAGATCTACATCATCGACGAAGTGCACATGCTCTCCAAGCAGGCGTTTAACGCGCTGCTCAAGACGCTCGAGGAACCGCCGTCGCATGTGAAGTTCATCCTGGCGACCACCGAGCCGGAGAAGGTCCTGCCGACGATCCATTCGCGCTGCCAGCGCTACGATTTCCGTAACATCCCCACGCGCGAAATCGCGGGCCATCTCAAGAATGTCTGCCGGGACGAGAAGATCGAGGCCGAGGAAGAGGCCCTGCTGCTGGTCGCCAAGAGCGGCGCGGGCTCGATGCGCGACGCCCTGTCGCTGCTCGACCGGCTGTTGTCCATCGGTGAGATGAAACTCACCGTCGATACGCTCGAACAGATGCTCGGGCTGCCCAAGAGCCAGCGGATCCACGATCTCGTGCAGGCGATCGGCGAAGGCCGCGTGAAGGATGTGCTGACGCAGGCCGACAAACTCGTGTGCGAGGGTCTGTCGGCCGACTCGCTGGTCGGCACGCTCATCGACCACCTGCGAAATCTCCTGGTCATCCGCACCTGCGGGCCGGATTCGACACTGGTCGAGGCGGCCACGCTCAGCCTGGAAGAACTGAACAAACAGGCGCAATGCTTCGAGGCCGCCACGCTGTCGCAGGATATCACCGTGCTCGAGGACCTGCGGCGACAGATGAAGCAGGTGCAGGCGGGGCGGGCGCTGCTGGATGCCACACTCGTGCGACTATCGCTATCAGCGCAATTTACCTCGATAGCCGACCTGCTCGAACGGGTTGACTCCGGGACCGCTACGGCGGTCCAAAAAAAAAAGTATGAAGTAGGGCAGGAGTTGCCAGTTGATAGTTGCCAGTTGCCAGTGACGCAGCCAGCGGCGACGACGGTTCCGAAATTCTTGCCCACTGCAAGCGGCACGGGTAGCGACGGCTCGCCGAGCCGTCCGGGTTCGTCCCCGAGCGACGCATCCGGCGAACGCACCGCAGGCACAGATGGCTCGCCGAGCCATCCAGGTTCGTCCCCGAGCGGCGTCGGCGAAGCCGCCCCACCTTCGACCATCGAAGAAAGCGGCAACGACGATCTCCCCTCGGTCGGCCGGGTCTGGGAAGGCGAAACCCGCTCGCTCGGCGCCATGTTCAAAGCGCAGCGCACGCCGCCGGCACAAGCGAAACCCGCGCCCGCGGACGTCGCTCCCGAACCGTCCAATGTCGGCCCGGTCGATCCCGATAATCTCCCCATGGTCTGGCAGCAGGTGCTGGCGAAGTTCAGCGAAAACCACGGAATTCTCGGCGTGCTCAAGTCGGCGAAACTCGCCGAGATCGGCGACGACGTCGCCGTGGTCCTGCTCGGCCCGCAACATGCCACGTTTGTTTCCGCGTGGTCGAGAAACGGCAAGAAGGACCAGGTGGCCGAGGCGCTCACCGGCGTGCTCGATCGCCCGGTCGGCGTGCGCTTCGACGTAGACGCGGCCGCTTCCACCCCGCTGCCCGCAAGTCTTCCGGCCGATGCGGCCCGGCCCGAGGCGCGAAACGACAGCCGGCCCGAGGCGCGCAGGCCGGCTCCCGCCCGGCCCGACCCCGAACCACCGGCCGCGCCCGTCGGCCCGGCCTTCACCCGACCCTCCGATGAACAGAAAAAGGAATACGAGGCCGACCCGCTCGTGCGCGAGATCATGAATCGCTTCGGCGCGGAAGTCGGCTGGGTATCCGAGGAAGAACATGTTTGATATCAACGAATTGATGAGCAAGGCCCGCGAAATGTCCGGGCAGATGCAGCAGATCCAGGAAGAACTCGCCAAACGCGAGATCACCGCCGAAGCCGGCGGCGGCATGTGTACCGCCACGGTCAACGGCCGCCTCGAACTGGTCAAGCTGCGCATCGACAAGAGCAAGATCGACCTGGCCGACACCGAACTGCTGGAGGACGTGGTCGTGGCCGCCGTGCATGCCGCGCAGGTCCGCGCCGGTCAGGTACTCAAGGACGAGATGTCCAAACGCGCCTCCGCCATGGGCCTGCCGCCGAGCATGCTGGGCATGTAGAGACCGCGCCCGGCCATGCCGTTCACTTGTTGCGCTTCACCGTTTCCTTGCCTTTGGCCTCGGTGGTTGTGGTGGTGTCGTACCAGACCTTGCCGGCCTCGTCGTAATCGACGGCCTGGCGCACGCGACTGCCGTCGGCGTTGACCCTGGTATCCCGCAGAGACTTGACCTGGCCGCCGGGGAAGAAGTCCTTTTCGACCAGCCTGGTGTACTCTCCGTTGGCGCCGTACTGAATATCGCTGTGCGCGGTCAGCAGGTCCGGCTTGTTGGGGTTGTAGTAAAAGTCGCTCGTCCAGGTTCCACTCTTCTTGCCGTCGGCGTACACGCCTTTCTCGACGACATTCACATACGCCGGCCGGTTGCCGACGCTGGTGAGCCCTCGCTTCTCATACGCCCCGTGATAACTCGTGATCTTCCAGCCCGTGTCCACGCCGCCCCAGGCGCACCCGGTAAACCCCGCCTTGAGCCAGGTGATGCCCTCCGCGCTGATCTCCTCGACCGTTCCCGATGCCGTCTCGCCGTTCACGGAGTACTTCTCGATCTTCCTGGGCTTACCGTTTGGATGGTACGTGGTGACCGAAATGATCCGGCCACCGGCGAACACCTTCTCTCTTTCCACCTTGCCGTTGACATCGTATACGACCCAGGTTCCGACAGGCTCGCCGTAGTTGTAGTGGTCAACGCGGTAGGTTCTGCTGCCATCCTTGGTCGTGTACTCGACCTTGCCATGAATGACGGCATCGTCGTACACGGCGAACAGCGGCATGCCGACGTGCGGCAGAGGCCCGCGCTGCCAGGTCTTTGGCACCAGCTTGGCGTTGTAAGGGTAATACCAGCAGACGACCCTTCCTCCTCCATCAATCCCGCCTATTTCCTCGTGCTTGACCAGTTGTAGTTTCGGCTTGGCATCGGGCACGCGGACACGGACATTCACGGTTGTCGTCGCCAGCGGCTTGTCCGAGCCCTTGGCATAGGCCGTCACGGTGATGGGGGAAATCAGCACGTCTCCCGGCTTGTTGGTGCTGGTCTTTTTCGGGTCGGCGTTCTTCACCGGTCCCGCCTTGAGTTCCAACTCTACGGCCGGCATGTTTTCGGGGCGGTTGCCCTTGCAGGCAACCTCGGCCGAGAGCATCAACACTTCGGAGGCATCGTAATCCCAGTCGAGTGTCGGCAGGTTCACACCCACACGCACCTCGAACGCCGGCATCTTGCCGCCGGTCGGCTCCATGTGGGCGGTGGCGTATTCGGCCATGGCCGCCATGTCGGTCAGCGCCGCGGTGTGCTCGATCTGGCGCATGGCCAGGACGTATCGCGTGAGCTGAGTGCGCCAGAGTGTCTCCAGGCCGCCCATGAAGTCGGCGACGTAGAGTGCCAGGAGTCCCTCGGCGATGCGGTCCTTGCCCTCCTCGCCGCGACGCGTGGAAATACGCGTCGGAACATCCACGAGCAGCGTGTCGACCTCGGCCTTGAGTCTTGCCGTAACCACGGCCAGCAGCGCATCGGCGCTGCCGCGCAGCGGCGCGGGCACAATTCCCCGTTGGCCGTACCTGGCCAGCAGTTGCGCCCGGGCGTCGGGCTCGCCGCCGCGCAGCCACAGCGCCAATGCCCGGACGTACGCATCGTGCGCCTTGATGACCTCGTTCTTTTCCACTTCCGAACTGTAGCGGGTGAACCGCGGCTTGCCGTCGACAAACCAGTTGTCATATTCATCGTACGGAACGCCCGTCCAGGTCTTGAACTTATCCTTGAAGAGCTTGACACGATCGACTTCGAGAATGTCCTTGCCCGCCTTGTCCTTGCTGCGGACGATGTATGCCGGAGTGATGAGCGACTGGTTGCCCGACTTGTAGCGGTTGTCGATCAGTTCCTCATCGAGGTTGTTGAACACAGGCGTGACCGTCACCTTGACCAACCCGACGCCGATGTCCACGAGCAGCTTGAACTCGCCCACCACCGGCCAGGCCATCGCAAACGGCGTGAACACCAGGGTCTTCTTGAATTCCGTCCACGACTCATGGTTGCCCCACGACTGGTAGCCGCCGATCAGGAGGCCGATGCTCCAGTGGACGCGTGAGAGCACGGCAATCCCAAACTGCTGCTCGAGCTGCTCGTTGGTTGCGCCTTTCTGCCACGATTCGAGGAGGCTGAGCGCATCCAGCACGGTGTTGAGGGAGACGACTTCGTGGAAGATACGAGCCTTGAGATACTCGACACGGCCCGGGCCGGCCTCGACGTCGGCGTCGAGCGATGTCACGCCGAGCAATTCAATGGCCCTGGCCTGTTGCTCGGGCGTCATCATTTCGATGATCTGCCGGCGCATGATCTTCTCCGTGCGGGAGATGTCCACCTCGGCGGCCAGCTTCTGACCCCGGCTCTTGAGTTCCACCAGCGCCGGCGGCTTAAGGGCGCTGCCTTCCTTGAGAATGTCCTGCCCGGCCGGCCGCGTCAGCATTCCCCGTTGTTCCAGGACCATCTGGATCAGCTTGACCCGGATGCGCGACATCTCGTCGCCCGCAGCCTGGCGGACGGGGTTGGTCACATCCCTGACCGAAGCGTGAATCTGGTGGGCGATGCCGAATCTTGCGGACAATTCCAGGATCTCCGCCAGTCTCGGGTTCTCCGGCTGCATGCGCCGGGCCTGTTCGAGAATCTGATCGATCGTGAACTTGCCGATGTCCCGCCCGAAGGGCTTGTAGTCCGGCAACTCCGCCCGCTCGATCGTCCACATCATGCCCAGCAGGTTCTCCATCGCTTCCAGCGCACGTCCCGGCCGCGAATTCTCCTCCAGTTTGACGCGCAGCGCCTTGCGCTGGCTCTCCGGCAGCGCATCCCACCCGGCCGTCTTCACCATCGACTCGACAAACTCCGCGTCGTAGCTGGGATAGAGCATCTCCTGGGCGACGGTGACGGCCGCGTTGCTCGACGACTGCCGCAGGAACACCAGCGCCTTGCCGGTTTCCCAGTCAATCCGGCCGCCTTCGGGCAACTGCCCCTTGAGCGTGTTGGGCAAATTGGCAAGCGTGTTGGCCAGGGCCTTGACAACTTTCTGCTGCTGTGGGTTCAGGCGGGCCTCATCCGGAAACGTCCGCCACACCAGTGCCTCCTGCTCCGCCGGAGACAGATTCCAAAAGGTCTTGCCCGATCCGGGGTGATGAATCTCCATGAGCTGATTGACCTGCCGCTCGGCGTATTTCAACGGGCCTTGCGTCGGATCTTCCTTCGGTTCGACCGGTGGCTTCACGCCCTTGCCTTCGGGTGTGTTCTTGATCTTCTCATACTCGGCCAGCATTTCCTTGTACTGCCGCTGCGCTTTCTGCGACTGCTCCTCATGATTCACCGCCTGCAGGAAATTGCCGAGCATGTTCATGGCCCGCTTGCCGGGGCCGAAGGTCTTTTCGACCGGCATGCGCAGCAATGCCGCGGCCGCCTCGGTGGAATGAGCACTGAACGGCCGAATGGTGACCGTTCCCGTCGGCGCGACACTGTAGACGCGCATGCGCACGGTCCCCTTTTTGAATGTGCCCACGCGCCGGCCAAGCACTTCGGTGTCGCTGCCCCAGCCGATGTAGGCCTCCGGATTCTTCGCCTGCTTCTCGACGATCGCCCCGTAACGCATGGCGTAGTCGATGACATCGAGCGTCTGATACAGGAACGGCCGGTCCTGCGAGCCAGGGTGCATGGCGATGTCGAGTTCGGGGATGCGTATGCCGCTGCCGGGCTGGTAGTCGGGCCTGAAGCCCAGGTCGTGAGCCACTTGATTGAGCGCGGCAAAGAAGGCGTGCTCCTTCACCGGATCACCGCCGAAGATGGTCAGGTCGAGGTCGCGCGTGATGTTACCGGTGCTGCCGGAGTCAACGATGCGCACTTCCTTCATCGGCAATCGACCGCCGCCGGGCAGGCCCTTGAGCGACTGGTTGGCCAGGGCGATGGCGTCATTGACCATGCGATCGACCGCGATACGCCGGCCGAGATCCAGCTTGTTGCTGAGTGATCGGCGCATCTCGGTGGGCTGGGCGAGATCGGCCTTGAGCTGGTCGCGCGTGTACGGGTTCTCCTTGTCGTGGGCGGCCTTGCCGATGCGGACCACCGCATCGGCCGCGGCCTTGGCGCCTTCGCTCTCACCGCCGCTGTGCCACGCCTGCTCCCAGTCCACCTGTTTCTCGTCCAAGTCACTGATGAAGCGGACGATGCCGGGAACCCTGGGCTGCTCATCCGATACTGGTGTATCCGCGGCACGGACCACGACGGCGGCAGTAAGACACAGCAAGACGCACAGGCAGTAGGGCCAGCGTCGTCGCTGGCCCCGGATGTGGTCATTGGGTCGCATTTCAGCCAATACAGGCGAAACGCCTGTGCTACAAAATGCGGCCAGCGAGGATGCTGGCCCTACTGAATCGCACGACAACGTCGGTCCCAACATGGCATCTCCTCCCATTCGTCTTGTTTCTACTTTCGGCCCGGCCGAGCCTCTTCGTTGCGGAGAATCTCCAGCATGTCCGGATCCGTGTAGCCGGTCGTGCGCAAGGACAGCACCTGGCCGGCCTCGTCGACAACAACCTCAACCGTCATTTCGCTGCTCGCCAGCGGCACGGTGACTGATGGCCGACTCTGTACCTCGACCGCGAATCGAAGCGTCTCATTGCCACCCGCCATTGGCCGCCGATCCGTACAGGTGATCTTGCCGCTCGGTTTGAACAGCGGATTCTTCTGCGGCGAATCGTCCGTCCGGACGGCCAGCGATGGCATCGCCAGAATGGCGGGGTGAAGGTCCTCTGGCTTGAGATTCACTGGTCCCGTGCGCGAGGTGGATCGAGTCGCGTTTGGGGCCGCTGCCTGAGTGGTCGTCGCGGCCGGCGCCGGCTGCGTCGTGCCACCGGCTGCAACCGGCTGCCGCGGCCGCGTCAATTTCGCCACAGCCATCCACACAAGACTGGCGGCCAACACCACGACGATCAGCGTCGCGGCCGAGCGGATCGCCGCACCGCGATTGGCATTCGCCTGCGCCCGCGTTTGCGACGACTGCTCGCCAACGGCCGCGATCTGCTGCATCAACGAACGTGCCCGGCTGACCGGCTCATCGATCCCCGCGCCGGACAACTTGGCCTCAAGCACGGCCTTGCCGAACTCGCCGAGCGCTTTCGCCAGCGCCAATCGGCAGCCGAGAATCGTCCGCTTGCTGTCGCCGATCGCGGAAGTACATACCCTTCGCTCCTCGTCGCAGTCGGCCAGCGCCTTCTTACGCACGTCCTTCGCCTGGTTGAGTTCCCCTTGCTTCTGCTCGGCCGCCGCAACCACCTGTTGATACGTTCGTGTCACCGCCGCCAGATTCTGCCGGGCCGGCGCAAGCGACTCCTGCAAGCTCGCGAGTTGCTGCTGCAGAACCGTCGCCGGCTGCGGCGTGGCGTTGCCTTGCGATGGCGCGGTCAACATCGCTTGGGTGCGCTGGATGTCCTTCTCGATCTGCGAGATCTGCCGCTGGGCCAGAGTCACCGCCGAAGCGGCCGCCGACTCTTCCTGGCGAAGCGTGCCACAGTCGACCTCGATCGGCGCAACGATCTGATTGTGCCGGACTTCCCCCTGCCTCCGTTTCTCCTCGGCCGCCGCCAATAGACCCGTGCGCAGTTCGAGTTCGGCCTGCCCTGCGATCAAAGCCGTCCGTGCCTCGCGCACCCCTGCCATGCCTGGCAAGTCACCCCCCACCTGCGCCTTCTCTGCCGCCTCGCCAACGTCGGCCTGCGCTGCGGTCAATGCGGATTCCATCCCCCGCCGCTGCCGCGACAGCGATATCGTCCTCCACAGCGACCTTAGATAAACCACGGCCGCCCTGGCGTCATCGCCTCTCTGCCTGAAGAACCTGGACCCATATGATTGGGACATGGTCTTTCTCCCTGCTCGGCACCTTCGCCTCGCCGGCCAATTACGTAGCGTCCGCTTCAGTGAACGCAGAGACCGTGTTTCTGCGCGATCGCGTCCGCTGAAGCGGACCCTACCGCAAACCCGCGAGCAGCTCCTGCGCGGCCGCCACGGCGGTCTCATACACCGTTCGCACCGGCACCTTCGCCTCGCCGGCCAGTTTATTGCAGTCGTCGTATTCCGGCGTTGCTCCGGCGGCTTTGTCGCCGAGCCATTTCACTTTCACACGAAGCGTTCCATACGGAGTCGCAACCGACATGATCTCCCGCCGGGCCTCGTGGCGATGACGCAGCGCATGCACGCGGACACCCAACGTCGACGTTTCTTCGAGAATCACCTGGCTTAGCGCCACCTCCTGCGATGCCGGGCCCAGCGCCGTGAGCAGGATCGCCGGGCGGTTCTTTTTCATCTGGATGGGCGTGAACCAGACATCCCTGGCGCCGGCCGCGAACAGGCGATCGCTGACGGCCGAGAAAAGCTGCGGGTTCATGTCGTCGATATTCGTTTCAAGCTGCACCATCGGGCCGTGATCGTGCAACTGCCCAACCCACATCCTGGCCACGTTCGGCCACGGTGTATCCTTGCCACCCGCGCCGACGCCGATCCGCTCCAGCGTCATCAGCGGCTGTTCGAATCGTGCCATCTCGCCGAGCAGTGCGGCACCGGTGGGCGTCACCCATTCGCCCGGCGCGGGCGACGGGCAGATCGGTGCGCGGGCGGCCGCCAGCAGTTCCAGCGTGGCCGGCGCAGGCAGCGGAATCTTCCCGTGCTGGCTCATCGTCCAGCCGCCGCCCATCGGCAGGGCCGAGGCGTAGAGCGTTTCGATTCCCAGTTCGTGCAGGCCGGTGATGGTGCCGACAATGTCGATGATCGCGTCGATCGCGCCGACTTCGTGGAAATGAATCTTGTCCGGCGTGGTACCGTGGACCTTCGCCTCGGCGTCGGCCAGCCGGCCGAAAACCGCCAGGGCCTTCTCCTGAACCGGCTTGGCGGTATCTGACGCAGTGATGATCTGGCGGATGTCCGACAGATGCCGGTGGTGGTGCCCCTCGGCCGCGTGCACATCCACCTTTGTCGCCCGTAGCGGGCCTTTCATGACCGTGCGTGCGTCGATCTTCCATTCGTCGGCCGGCTGTTTCAGCCGGGCAATGGCGCTGCGAAGCTGCTCGACGGACCACCCCGCGTCCACGAGGCAGCCGAGGAACATGTCACCCGAGATTCCGGAAGGCAGGTCGAGATAGGCAATCATAGTAGATACGCAGAGTTAAACACGAAGACGCGAAGACACGAAGCGATGCTTGGTTCTTGGATGCGATACGACGAAATCGGCACGTCGTCATTTTGATCTGGAATTTGAAATTTGAAATTTCAGATTTCAGATTTCAAATCTCAAACGCCACCTCTCCTCTCTCAAATTGCCAAGCCGTATCCGCCAACCAAAATCCGCTTCGTGTCTTCGTGCCTTCGTGTTTAATCTTCCTTTCCGACTAAGCCGCGTTCCCGGCCAAAACCTTCTTCACCCGCGCCGCAAAATCATCGACCTCTTCGGTCTTCTCAAACCCAACGATCATCGTGTCCACCGCGTTCAGACCCAGGACATACTTGATCGACTCGTCGCGCTTGGCCGGGTCGTTGCGATAGCGGCCTTCGCCGACCAGCTTCATGCCAACCACGCCCTTGCCATTGGCCCGGGCCGTCTTGAGCACCTCGGCGACAACGGCCGGGTTCTTGTCGTCCATGGAATCGCCGAACGCGTTGATACGCGTGTGGATCGAGTCCACCCACGGGCTCTCGGCCGCGGCCTTCAGGGCAGCCAGCGAGTGGCACGACACGCCCTGCGCCTTGATGATCCCCTTGGACTTCAGATCGGCCATGATGTCCATCTGCTTCTTCATCTTGTCGGTCCAGTTGGCGTCGGTCATGCAGTGGATCAGGACCAGATCGATGTAGTCGGTGTTCAGTTCCTTGCGGAAGCGGTCGATCACGACGTTCGCGTCCGGCCGCTCTTTCTCGGGCAGCGCGCCATTCATGAACCAGATCTTGCTGTTGATCACATAACTGTCGCGCGGCAGGCCCTTGAACGCGCTGGCGAGATACTGGTGCGATCCGTACATGTCCGCCAGGTCAAAGAAGCGAACGCCCTGTTCATACTCATACTTGAGCAGGGCTTCGAATTTCTCCTTGCCCAGGCGCGTCATGTTGCTTGCGCGGCCACCCCCGCGCATGCCGGTGCCGGCCGCCACCAGCGACACCTTCAGCCCCGTCTTGCCCAGCGGAACCAGCTTGAACGGATTGGCAGCGGCCGCCGCGTCGGCCGCCAGCAGCGACGGCGCCATCATTGCCCCCGCCGCGCCGGCGAGAGTAGTCGTCAGGAACTCGCGTCGATTCATGCTCATGGTGTATTCCTCTGAAAACGTGACCCGGCTTCTCAATTTCATCTATCTTAGCCGCCGCACGGCGTTGCATTCCAACAATGCAACACGACCGCCTTCCACTTAGCACTTGCCGCCATCAGTTCATCGTCGGATCCTGCGGAATGACCTTCGGATTCAGCCCCTTGTATAGCGTGCTGACCGATATTTCCCGCATGACCTTCGTCCATAGGTCCGGATCATTCGCGAACACGGTCTGTACGCTTGCCGGCGTCACCAGCCAGCCGCCATCTTCAAGTTCCGTCTCGAGCTGGCCCGCCGTCCAGCCGGCGTAACCCACGAAGAACTTCATCGGGATATTGCCATCCGCGACAAGCTTGTTCAGCTCATCCCGGTCGGTCGAGAAATGAATCCCCGGCATGACCTCAATCTCCGAGGCAGCGTCGTCCCCGTGAACGGCCATCAACGGCCCTTCGCACGGCCCGCCCTGATGGATGAACCCCTCCGCCGGGCAGGGAACGTCGTCGATCTGCTCCCAAGCCTCGCGGATGGTCGTCTCGGTCGGCCGGTTAAGCACCAGCCCCAACGCTCCCTGCTCGTTGTGCTGCACCATGAGCACGACGGTGCGGAAGAAATTGGGATCCATCAACCGCGGCGCGGCGATCAGAAGATGGCCAGCAAGAGACTTCATCTACGCCCAGATGTTACCTCAGTCACGATACAGGGGCCAGCAGGCCTGATCACGGTGAATGACGAAATCCGAAACTCGAATGACGAAAGAATACCGAATAACCAATGCCCAATACGGGCTTCGGCCATTCGGTATTCATTCGTCATTCGGAATTCGGGCTTCGTCATTCCCCGGCGCCTCAGCCGGGGCCCGGCTGCCCGATCATGATCATCCCGCCGCCTCGATACGGCTGAGGCTTCATGTACGGGGCGTTCAGCACGCGGTCGATCTGGTTCTTGCAGCCGGCCAGATGCGCCCGGGTCGCGAAATCGAGCTTCGAACCCGCGCCGTCCTTGGCCTTGCCGATCACCGCGCCGATCTGGTCGGAGAGATCCTGCGCCGCCTGCCGGCACATCGCCTGCAAATCGGGCGACATCGTGCCGTCCGAATCAACCAGCGCCAGCAGATACTCCATGTGCTGCCGCTGCAAGTTGCGGCGAATCGACGACAACGCCGGCTTGGCATCGGTGAACTTCTCGCCGTCGCCCGGCATCGTCCAGATCATGTTCCGCACACCGGTCACCAGCTCGGCCGCCGTGAACTTGTCGGCGCTCTTGCTCTTGAGCTCAGCATCGTACACACGCTGCAGCACGATCGGATTGCACAGCGGCAACAGCGAGCCCGCCTGAATCCGGGCGATCATCTGATGCGCGGGATAGTCCACGCGCTGCGTCATGACACTGGCAAAGCTCCAGTCCGGCCAGCGCGTGGGCACCAACGCGTTCAAGAGATCCGGGTCGGCCATCAGGAAGTCATCCTTAAAGATCGTCTCGCCAAGAGCCGTCAGGGCCAGTCGCTGCTGCCTGGGCTCAACCAACACCATCGGCGGCTTGGCATTCGCATCCGACGAACGATTGCGGCTGAAATAGACACCGCCCACGATGCGCGAGATAAACGCGGCGTCGCGATACTTCTCGTGCATCGCCATCGAGTAGGCCCGCATGAGATAGTAGTTCGGCTCGTTCTCCTTGACGGCCGTCTTGCGAATATCCTTGAGGATCGAGTCGGCCAGATCCACACGCTGCTTCGACCAGGATATGACGTCGTTGCTCATGTCAAAGCGATTGGAGAGCGGATCGGTCGACGACAGGCCCATGGTGTCTTCGTCGGTCAGGTACGCGTGATCCGGCGTGGTGCTCTGCGACCCGATCGTCGAGAGCATCTTCTTCTCATCGCCATCGCCCGAACCCGGCTGCTTGTAGCCATACTCGACCGCCCACACGTCATAAGGCCCGACGGTCGGCGTGGTGATATGGCGCAGCTTCTCGAGCTGGTCGCCCTTGAACATGAGCAGCGGAATGTAGTCCATGATCGAGGCGCAGGTGGCATCATCTGTCGTGTCCCGGCGGCGGCGGATTTCATCGAGGCCCAGCCACGCCGACGCCTTGAAGTTGTGCCGCAACCCGATGCAGTGCCCGACTTCGTGCGTGACCACCTGCTTGATGATCTCGCCGAGAATGCGATCCGGCACTTTCTTGCCCGGTGCCTGCGCGGCGTAGACAAGCTGTAACATGCCAAGCTGCTGCTGCAAGCCCTGGGCGTAGTTGCAGCCGATGTGCTGCCGGACAATGTTCGTTGCCACGCGCGGGCTCGCCTCGCCCGCGTTGTAAAGCATCTCCCCTTCCGGAACGGCCGCCTTGCGCACTTCCTCGGCCGTCATCCCCTGCGGGATGAACTGCGGATTGTCCAGCAGGAACTTCGCCACATCCGGCCCCAGCGCACTGGGCACCGGCGGAAGCTGTTCCGTCTGCTCGTGGTAAACACGCAGCATCGAGTCGTCGAAAATGATGTCCGCATCGAGGATCTGCCCCGTCCGCGGGTCGGCCCGGCTGGGGCCCATCGCAAACGCCCGGCCGGTGACGATCCAGCGGATGAAGTTGTACCGTGCATCTTCGGGGTCAACATTGGCGTATTCGTTGTCGTCGGTCTGCTGCTGCACGATCACCGCGCCGGTGATGCCAAGTTTCTCAAACGCCTTGTTCCAATCCAGCGCACCGTCGGCAACATACTTCCGCCACGCCAACGGCACGGTCTTTTCGATGATGAACACGATCGGCTTGTCCGGCGGCGACAGCTCCAGCGACGGATCTTTCTTCTTGATGTCCCAGCGATTGATGTAGCGAACCATCAACTCGGGCTCGGTCAGCTTGGCATTCCAGTCCATCCGCGTCGTCGTGAAATAGCCCACGCGCTCGTCGGCAATGCGAGGAGTGAAACCCCGCGCATCTGGCAGACGTCGCAGCGAGAAGGAGACGCCCACCGTCTCCCAGCCCATGCCGCGCATGCCCACCGCCATATCGCAATCGATCAGCACGTTGTCGGGGAAACTCTTGACCTTGGAATACTCCGAAACGTCGCGCCGTGGCGGCTGCCCATTGGGCATGCCCAGACCCGACATCAAAATGGCCGACAGATCCACCAGCGGGTCCCCGCCGGCCTGGGCGATCACCGGCATGGCGCCGAGATAGTCGCTGGTGTACGTCCGCACCACTGCGTCATTCACCGGCGACGCGGGGTTCTGCACATACCGCACCTCCGGCACCGCGAGGATCACCTTCCGGCCGGACATCTCGAACCGCACCAGGTACGAATCGCCCTGGAAACCCGCCTGCGCGCCCTTGGATCCGCTGATCGCCAGCAGCAGATCCTGCTTCATCAGCGACCGCGGAATGACCGCCAGCAGCTTCGATGAATCCGCCTTGGGATCATTGGGGTTGGCACGGTAGAGCGTGATCAGCCCCGGCACGGCCGTCATATCCTTGGTGATGGTCGCCGCATCCGGCAGCCGATTGGGGTCCGGCGCAGGTGCCGCGGGCTGTGCCCCAGCCGCCGGGGCGGCGGCCGCCGGCGCCGGGGCCGGAGTCGGACCGGCCGGCTCGGACTGTGCCTGAACTCCGGAAATAACGACGGTAAACGCGCCCGCCAGTGCCGAGGCCAGCAGCCAGCGAGTGTAGTGTGGACGTTGTGACATGCTTCGATCTCCGTTGGATATGGGCCAGTCGAAAGGTCCGACGCCAGGGACGCTATTTTCGCCAGACCACGGTTCCGCGAATTATATATGCGCTGAAAACCGGGAAGTTACGTTATTAGTCAGTAGTCCGTGGTCCGTAGTCAGTAGTTGGCCGTCCGCCGGTGGACGCTCCGTTGCTACGGACTACGGACCACTGACTACTGACTATCGACTATCGACTATCGACCATTAATCCGGTTACACTTCTGAAATGCCGCCTGATCTGCTCATGCCTTCCGACCTGCTCCCCAAGCCTGCCCCGCATGGCCGCGGGCTGCGCTGGTTCGTCCTCCCCGCCGTTGTCGCCATCATCCTCGTCGGTCTGTTCATGCTCCTCTCGCACATTCTCACGCGCACGACGCCCATCGAAACCGATCTCGCCGCCGCCATGAGCCGGGGCATGACTGCACAACAGCGTATCGACCTCTCCGCTCGAGTCGTCGACATGCTCGATCGCCCGGCCCGCGGCCAGCCCGATGCCACGCTCCTGCTGCTCTCCCTCGGCCGCATCTGGCAGCCACTACCGCAAGTATCTGGTAGGGACGGCTCGCCGAGCCGTCCGGGTTTGGCCCCCACCGCCGGTGTGGACACCGGCGGCACTGCTTCCGCGCAATCGACCGCCCTGAGCACCGCCCGCCACAAAGCCGCGCAAACGCTCCTCACCCACCTCGCCTCGCCCGACATCCCCCGCCGCAAGGCCACCGCCCTGGCCTTTGCGTTCTGGAAAACCAACCCCGAGACCGCCGCCATCTGTCCCCGGCTCATCGACCGGCTCAACGACCCGCGCGAAGCCCTCGACGTCCGCATCACGGCCGCCGTCTCGCTCGGCGCCATCAGCCAGCCGTCCGATAAAACCGTCATCGCCGCACTCGAACAGGCCCGCAACCTCGCCGACGAGCGCCAGGCCGAACTCGCCTGGAACGCCGCCCTCGCGCTCGCCCGCCTCGGCCAACCCTCGGCCACGGGCACGCTGCTGAAACTCCTCGACCGCCGCGAACTCTCGCAACTGACCATCTACGACCGCGAATCTGACCCGCGCAACCCTCAACCCCGCAAGCTCACCGACTACGAAATCGAACGTTTCCTCATCAACGCCATCGAGGCCTCATCCGCGCTTCCCGACCCGGCCGCGACGGACCGGCTTCGCCAACTCGCCCAGTCCGACCCCTCCGCCCGCGTCCGCACCACCGCGTCCAACATTCTCAGCCGCCCGTAACTTCGGCGTCGTTTTCGCGTGATATGATTTGGTTAGTTGATAGTTGCCAGTCGCCGGTTGTTAGTTGCCAGTCGCCGGTTGTTAGTGGCCCGTTGCCAGTAGCCAGTTGTTAGTTGCCAGTTGCCAGAGGAGTTGGGCACGATCAACTCCGCAGGCCTGAAAGGCCGCCAGTGCCGGTAGCCGTGGCCGTGAGGCCACGGTCATCAAGGCACAAAACGCAAAGGCCCGAAGGGCCGACACTTTGGAAGACGACAAAACTGTATACTTGAGCCCGCACATATGGCTCGACCATGCCCGATCCGTCGCAATCACTGAAGTAACCCGGGCAAGTACCCTTGCCCGGGTCACTCCAAGGAGACCCTCATGCTCAACCGTCGCACCCTGCTCGCCGCCTCGGCCGCTTCTCTGCTGGCGCCCATGGCCCGGGCGGCCGAAACCGCCGCTCCCGGCGTCGCCGCGCCTCTCCTGCCCCGGACCCGGGGCAATCCGCTGTGCATGTCCACCTATTCCATCTGGCGCTTCAAGGATGGCCTGCAGCTTCCCATGGACGACTGCATCCGACTGGCCGCCTCCTGGGGGTTCGACGGCATCGAACTGCTCCACATGCAGTTCGAGCAACTGGCCGACAAACCCGGCTACCTGCAACGTCTGAAACAAGTCTCCCTCCGCGAGGGCCTCCCAATCGTCGGTTTCTCCATCCACCAGGGCTTCTGCACGCCCGACCTCGAAAAACGCAAGCAGCACATCGACCACACGCTCAAGTGCATCGAGATCGCCTACAAGCTCGGCATCTCCACCATGCGCCTCAACACCGGCCGCTGGGGCACCAGCAAGGACTTCGACGAACTCATGAAAAACCGCGGCATCGAGCCCACTCTGCCCGGCCACACCGACGAAGAAGGCTACAAATGGGTCATCGACTCCATCCAGCAATGCCTGCCCAAGGCCCAGGAATGCGGCGTCACCCTCGCCCTGGAAAACCACTGGGGCCTGGCCCGCCTGCCCGAGGGCCAGCTCCGCATCATCAACGCCATCAATTCCCCCTGGCTCGCCGCCCTCATGGACACCGGCAACTTCCTCGAAGACCCCTACGACAAACTCGAAGCCATCGCCCCGAAAACCGCCTTCGTGCAGGCCAAAACCTACTACGGCGGCGGCCTCTGGTACACGCTGGACCTGGACTACGACCGCATCGCCAAAATCCTCCGCAAGCAAAACTACCGCGGCTGGGTCTCCCTCGAATTCGAAGGCGAAGAAGACTACCGCACCGCCATCCCCAAGAGCCTGGCCCTGCTGCGCAAATCCTTCACCGCCGCGTGATGGGAGCGCGGGCGTCCCCGCCCGCTCTTCCTTACAAGTGCGGCCGCACGAGGCCGCCTTTCCACGCTTCGTTCACGGTTGGCCATCTTTGTCGGCCTTCTTCGGCCTCACCAGCTTCTTCCCCAGTTCTTCCAACTGCTTGAGGCTCTCGCTCTCGGCCTGCGCCTCGACTTGTTCCCGCCGCCGCTCACTGAATCGCTGGTATTCCTCGATCGCCTTCTCGTCGGCCGCCTCCCGCGACACCTTGCCCGCATCCGGCAGGACGCGTCGCTCGTTGAACCGCAGGAAGTCATCCAGCTTCGCTTCCCAATCTTTCAGAAACACCTGCTTGCGGCGTTTGGCCTGGTCCTCGGCGTAGTCCAGGAACATCACCACGATCCGGTTCAGTTCCTCGATTTCCTCATGCCGCAGGTAGTTCTTGGCGATGGTGGCGTCCCCCTTTCGCACCACGCCGCCCTTCCAACTGGTCAACCCCATGTTCGCCCGCTCTGCATCGGCCCGTTCCGCGATCAGCTCGGGCGCGGTCTTGCCCGTCGCCGCAAAGTGCAACTTGTTCTGCACCGTCTGAAATACAAGCTGCGTCTGCGGTTCTGCCGGCCGATAGTCGCCCGCCAGCGCCAAAATCTCTCGCACGCGCAGATACACGCGTTTCTCGCTGGCCCGGATATCCCGAATCCGCTCCAGCAACTCATCAAAATAGTCCGGCGAACCCGGCGACGGTGGATTCTTCAGCCGCTCGTCGTCCATGGTGAATCCCTTCACCAGGTACTCGCTCAAGCGCGCCGTCGCCCACTGTCGAAACTGCGTACCCCGCGCACTGCGAACGCGGAAACCCACTGCAAGAATGGCCGGCAGGCTGTAGTGCTCCAAATCGCGCGCCACTTCTCGTGAGCCCTCCAATCGAACTATCCGGAATTTCCGGATAGTTGCCTCAGGGCTCAGTTCGCGTTCATCATAAATGTTTACCAGATGCTCATTTATCGTCCGCACGTCCTTCTGGAAGAGCTCTGCGATCAGCGCCTGCGTCAGCCAGATCGTCTCATTCTCAAACCGGCACTGAATGCGTGTCCGCCCATCCTCCGTCTGATAGAGAATGATGCTGGATTGTGGCATGGCATCGTCGGGCATGGCTTCTCCTGCAGTCCTTGAGCGCATCATACTCCGTGGCGCACGCCGGGAAAGCAATTCGACGGAGACGCAGATGGTGGCTCGATGCTCGCTATCGGTGTCGCCGCCTCGCTCGCCGAGGCTTGGGCATGGGTTCTCGCAATGCGGCCGATGGCGGGACAGGCTTTGTAAGAAAAGAAGTTGGCTCTCGCGGGCCTTGGACAGGGTCGGAAATTCGCAAGCTGTTATGGCACAAGTGGTTAGGCGATGGCTAGGAGCCACCCCAGGCCCAAAAGCCACGTCCAAACCCCGTCCCAACCCCGTCCCGATCAGTCCCAACCACGTCCCGAGCAGTTCTGAATCCGGAAGGGTCCGTGAGGGTTCGGAGCAAGTCCCCGGCGCGAGGCGGATCCGGGTTGGCGCCGAGTATTCGGTTTTGAAAGAGCAACTCGGCAACACCGACGAATACCTAACATAGTGAGCGGTTGTTGTCAAGGGTAGAATCTGGAAAATTGATCGTTTTGTGGCGGTGCCCGTAGAGAAGACGCTCATGCAGGATCTCGCGTAAATGGGTGTATTTGCAGGATAGTGATAGTGGCAGCGGCGTCTCGCCGCTGGTGGGAACCCCACCTACAGAGCCGGGACGGCTCTGCCACTGTGTTCAGCTCATCGCGACGTTCGCATAAGCCCCACCGGGGCGGACGGATTGTAGCCACGGGAACAGGCGGCCCCGGCCGCCACAACCCGTGGTTAGGATCGGCAATGAGATCCCGCCCCGGCGGGTCGGAAGAAGCATCCCCAAACACCACGACGCCAAGCCCGTCCGCAACCAAAGTGGGGCCAGCGTTTCGCTGGCCTGCCTGCAGCCTGAGCGAATGGAACGGCGTCGGGCAAATGAACTGGTGCCACGGTCCGTTTCTTGCGTGCAACATCGCCGCCGGCCGGGTGACTTATCGAAAGAGGCGCGCAACGACGCAATCGAGGATAAGGAACGCAAGCCAAAGCAGCGGGGCGACGCTCACCAGCAAACGTGCTCGTACGCGTTTCCGCGACCGCAGGAGCGACACGAGGGCCAAACAGATCAAGAAGACAAGCGGGTATGCGAGTGATCCGTAGACGAATATGACAAAGATAACCCACTGGACACTTGGCTTGCCGAACTCAAGAATCGCCGATAGCCCCATAATGTCGCCGATGAGAAGCCATGGATAGATTACGAGCGGCCAGGCGGCGAGCTTCAAGCACTGCGTGCCGACATCGGGATCCTTCTTCTCTGTCATCCTTTGGGTCATGGTCATGAGCCAGTACAGCCGACGAGCCACGTTGTGGCAAGCCGCCACGACGCCAAGCCCATCAGCGACCAAAGTGGAGCCAGCGTTTCGCTGGCCTGCCTGCAGCGTGAGCCGTCTTGAAGCCCAGGCCAGCGAGACGCTGGCCCCACTTGCAGAGGCGTCTCTGCAGCCGGCCACGGCGCAAGAAAAACCCCGCGTGGTTCCGTGGCCGGATTCCCAGACGGGGCGGGTAATCAGACCTCTGTTGGTTCCATTGCCGGATTCCCAGCAGAGGCTCGTTAGCGTTAACCAACTATCGTCTGCACCTGCCGGGAGGTCAAGAGATTTCCTATTGTGTCGGCTTCCTCGGCCGCCAGCACTCATTCATAAAAGGGAATGCGATGAGGCGCAGATGGCGGCTCGATGCTCACTATCTGCGTCCCCGTCTCACTCCGCACGGGATCACCGCGGGCGGTGGTGCCGGCGGGCTGTTCTGACGATAAGATTGTCGTAGGACCAGTGGAGCAACGCGATGGACACAAAGAGAGATTCGGGCAACATCAAATGGCTCTTCGAGCAGGATGTCTACGCGGACGGCAACCCTCAGAAGATGATGGCGGTTGCTCGTGCCGAGGGGATTCCGTTCGCACAGGTGCGCTATGCGTCTGTGGGCGATGATGACAGCGAGTTGACGCCACTGGACCCAGTATCCTTTTCCGATTACGAGCGGGTGATCGTTTACGGCTCGATGAACTTGTGCCGCTGGCTGCGGCGGCGGCGGAAATGGCCACGACTGGCATGGTACGACTTCGACCGTCTCCGATGCCAGTCTTACTATGCCCACTGGGGCCGATTTCTCCTGCAGCGCGTATACGCGTTCATGCCTCTGGCCGAACTGCACCGGCGTCAGGATTGGGTGTTCAGCACGTTCGGGCGGGATGGCACAATCTTCGTCCGCCCCGATGACAACGACAAGTCATTCTCGGGCGGGCCGGTGCGTCAGGATGGGTTCGCTGACTGGTGGAAGCTGGCCAATTTCTACGAGCCCGGACCCGATTGCCTGGTGGTTGTTTCAGCACCCGAAGTCATCCGGTCGGAATGGCGGTTTGTGATCGGCCAGCGACAGGTCGTCACCGGCACTCTCTATCGGCAGGATGGAGCCGAGATCGTTTCGCCCGAGTATCCGACCGATGCCGCCGACTTCGCCGCCAGCGTGGCCAATTCCACCTCATTTGATCCGCATTGCCTCTACACAATGGATGTGTGTGGCACGGGCGAAGGCTACAGGGTGGTCGAGATCGGTAGCGTGTGCGCTTCGTCGCTTTACGCCTGTGATGTGGAGAAGGTGGTGCGGGTCGCCAGCAGGATCGCAGCCGAGGACAGCACCAACGCGTAATTGGGTGCTGTGATGAAAGGAGCGATGAACGATGAAGGTCGACTGGTGCTGGGCCTGCAAACGGGATCACCCAATACTCAGCGAAGTGGAATTCGGCGCTGTGTGGCGGGCCTATCAGGAGGCCGAGGGCGCACGCTTCGGGACGTCATTGCGGCTGTCTGGAACGCCGCACGAGAATCGTGAGACGTTGCTACGGCTTCAGGGCTCGCACATGCCCTCTACTGTTCCGCCGGGCGCTACCAATCGGCAGATTCGCTACCAGCCGCTGAAGGACGCCTACGAGAAAGTGACCGGCCTGAAGTTCGAGGGCGATGACCCGAAGGTCATCCTTCATTATCGCAGTTCGTTCTACGGCCCTCCATGCCCGTTCTGCGGCAGGCTCTTGAGAAACGAGCGAGCCAGGCAGTGCTTCGTGTGTGGAATGGACTGGCACGACACCGCCAAGGTTGTGTGCCGCAGGGAGCGGTGAGCGTATGTGCGTGGATACCGGATTGTGAAAGCCGATCTTGGAATCCGCTGGGAGCGCAGATAGTGGCTCGATGCGCACTATCTGCGTCCCCGTCCCACTCAACAAGCACATTACACACAAGCACTTATGAATCCGTCAGGCGCGTTTCTCCTGCCCCAAAAAAACTTTTTTGTCCACTCCCGCCTCACCGCATCAACCGCAGCACCCAATCCACCGCAGCGACCATCGGCGCGACGGCACCGGCCACCAGCAGGAATCTGGCCGCCAGCGGGTCGCGGGCAGCCTGAAAGGACACGGCACATGCGCCCTCGTCACGGATGAGATCCGACAGTACCAGGATCGGAATCGGAATGCACGGTCGTCTGGCACTTGAACCGCCATCCTCCCGAGGAGACCTCCTCGGTGATGCACGATAGATCGCCCGATACCGGCAATGCGAGGTGGCCACGGACTTCAACACCGCGTCGGGATAATGTGCGCCCGATCTTCTGAATGGATGCATCACTCACCCGAACACGAGCCAACGGATGCTCCTGGCCGTCCTTTGCCTTCCATTTCTGCGACTCCCGAAATCCGAATTGGCGATAGAACGGCAGAGATGCATTGAGGGCAGCGATATAGATGAGGAAACTGCAACCATATGACGCGAGTTGGCTAATCCGGAGGAGGGTCAGCGTCGTGCCGATTCGTTGCCCTTGGAACTCCGGAGCGACGATGCCAAAGGAGAGGAGTGCGATATTGGAATCATTGATCCGAATGCCGCCGTAGCCCACCACCCGGTGGTCCATTTCCGCGACGATGATGGCTGCGTCTCCTCGCAGGTATTTCGAAAACTCTTCTGTATATCCCCGCGGAAAGCGATCGGCTTCGTTCTGGCGGTAGATCGCCAGACACGCGTCATGATCGTGGTGGCCATACGGCCGGAACAACACGTCCCGCTTCAGCCGGGGATAGAGCTGGGCCTCCATCGGACATCGAGCAAACAATATTCGTTGTATCCCTGTCAGCATGGCACCTCACCGCATCAACCGCAACACCCACGCCACCGCAATGACCAACGGCGCAACGGCACCGGCCACCAGCAGGAATCCGGCCGCCAGCAGGCCGCGATCCAGCGACGTCACCTGCGGGCCGCGCCGGGCGAGAACCATGGCCACCAGCGTCCAATAGCCAATCGCGGCGATACCGACCAGCGCAAGCACGTGCCCGCCGTCGAGAAGCGTTGTGCTTAGCGCCAGCATGCACGCCTGGATGGCTACATTGATTCGAAGCAACCGTTTCAGATCCTCGGGAATGGCCAGCTCCCGCTGGCGCGCGAACACGCAATAGCCGATCCAGTGCAACACCCCAATGAGCAGGCCGCACAAAAGCACGCGACGCAACGCCAGCGCCGGGTCACGCGGCCACCAGCGCAACAGAACCCACGAACACCCCGCGGCCACCCAGAACAGCGATGAAGCCACGACGAACCGAATCGGCCGACTCTCCGCTGATGAAGTTGCCATTTGTCACCTCAGGCGACAGTATACATTGAGGCAGGCCATTATGAAGGCGATGCTCTTTGCGGATAGAGCACTCGTTGAAGACTGCGGAAGCGGCCGGCCATACAATCCCGGCATGATCGACCCCGGAACAGACCCCCTCTCGGCGCTGGCGCGGCGGATCCTGTCGCTGGATGTTGGTTCGGCGTATACACGGCTCGTGGTCTCGGGCGACGGCAATCCGGCCGCTCGCACGCTGCTGGAATCGGCCACGCCGGAGAACCTCCTGGCGGCGTTTCCCGCGAGCCGCCCGGACGCCAGCGCCATGCTCAGCGGGCTGTGGCTCTGGCACGACTGGCTGGACGCCTCGCACCGCATTTCCCAGCAGAACGAATCGGCCACGGGCAGCTACTGGCACGCCATCATGCACCGCCGCGAAGGTGATTTTTTCAATAGCTGCTACTGGTACGCACGCTGCGCGACGCATCCGATCCTGCCCACGCTGACGGCCCAGGCGAGGCAGCTTCTCAATCCCATGCCGGCCGACAAGATGCTCGTGCGGCTGACGCACAACGGTTTTGACCACCGCGTCTTCGTCAATCTCGTGGAACTGGTTCACGACAACCCCGACGACCCGCGCCGCCCGGCCGCCGTTTTGCTGCAGCAACTGGAATGGCGCGTGCTGTTCGACTACTGCACGCGAATGGCGATGGGGCAATAACCCACCGATGTCACCGATCACTGATGACCGATCACCGGTTCCCCGCCCAGCTTCTCCCGCAGCGCGGCCGGGATGGCCATCGACTCCATGCCGCCGGGCCCAAGCCGGCAGCAGACGCTCGATATCCGGCCACGGGCGATGCGCTGGCCACGACACAGGAACTCCACCTCATAGTTCAGCGACTTCTGGCCGACGCGTGTCACCCAGAGGCGCAACTCGATCTCATCCTCAAACCGCGCCGGGGCCAGGTACTCGCAACTGGCCGACACACGCGGCCAGCCGATCTGGATCCCCTCATGCTCCATCGCCACGCTCAACCCGAGCGACCGGAAGAACGCGTGCTCCACCGCTTCCATCCAGCGGAAGTAGTTCGAGAAATGCACGACACCGGCCATGTCGGTCTCGGAGAACTGGACGTGATGGGTGATGGAGAAGTGAGTGGGCATCGAAAAGGTTCAAGAGTTCAAGGGTTCAAGAGTTCAATGGTCCAAGGAATCTGCACTCAGCGCTCAGCACTCAGGACTCAGCACTACTCTTACACTCGCTGCATCACCGCCGCCGGGACCTTGCCCGCAGGATCTTCGAGCGGCGTGAACGAGGGGATCTTCACCTGGGCCTGCATGGGGTTGAAGACGTCGTTGACGCCGGGCTTGAAGACGTCGCCGATGAGCAGCTCGACGATGTTCCGCTTGAAGTTCGGGAACTCGCGCACGAATTTGCCGAACGAGAAACCGGGCGTGTAGAAGGCGTAGACAAGCTGGCGAATGGACTGCATGCCGTCGGCCAGGCTGGGGCCCCATTTGCCCAGGGCGGCCGCGGAGAAGTCGTTGTTGTCGAAGGCGGCGTTGATGGTGTCGGCCGCCAGTTCACCGGATTTGAGGGCGAGGAACACGCCCGAGGAATACATGGGGTCGAGGAACCCGAAGGCGTCGCCGACGAGCACCCAGCCTTCGCCGGCACAGCGCTTGGAGCGATACGAGAAATCGGAGAGCACATGCACCTGCGACACGCGCGTGGCGTTGGCCAGGCGGGGAATCAGCGCGGGGCAGTTGGCGATCTCTTCCTCGAGGACCTGTTCGGGCGGCGCCTTGCGGCCGGTCAGGCGGTCGATGGCGCCGACGACGCCGACGGAGATGATGTCGTCGGGCAGCGGGATGTACCAGAACCAGCCGTCGCTGGTTTTGGTGGTCAGCACGAGCGTCGCGCCTTCGTCGCGGCCGGAATCACGCTGGGCGCCCTTGTAGTGCGCGAAGTAGGCCGCTTTGTGCAGGTTGGGGTCGGGGCGCTTGAGATCGAGCTTGCGCTGGATCAGCGAGCTCAGGCCGGTGGCATCGATCACGACCTTCGCGGAGAGCGTGACCGGCGGCTGGTCGCCGCGCTTGACGACCACGCCCGTGGCCCGGGGATAGTCGTCGGTTTCGGTGGGCTCGAAGACCACGTCCGTGGCCGAGGCGTTCTCCCAGACCTCGGCGCCGTGTTCGGCCGCGTTGTCGAGCAGCATCTCGTCGAACTCCGAGCGCACCACCTGCCAGGTGACCGAGCATTCGTGCGGGTTCATGTCCTCGAAGTAGAAGGGCTGTGATTCCCGGCCGGAAGCGCTGACGAACTGGACCGAGTGCTTGCGGACGAAGTGGCTGGCGTACATCTTGGGCAGCATGCCCAGCCGCTTGAAGACCCAGTAGGTCTCGGGCATGAGCGACTCGCCGATGTGGAAGCGCGGAAACTGGGTGCGCTCCAGGACCAGGACCTTGCGGCCGGCGTCCGCCAAGAGCGTTGCCACGGTCGAGCCAGAGGGGCCGCCGCCGATGATGATGCAGTCGTAGTCAGTCTTCATAGTTGTATTTTTTCCTTCCATAATGTGACAATCTCCAGGACCTCGATCGCGGGCTTCTCGTTGCAGTGGATGGTCCCCAGCCGGCCGTAGAACGGCCCGGCGTTGTCGTGGCCGAACCAGCGCACCACCGCGCTGCCTTTGGGGAAGAACAGGTAGTGCCGCGGCTCGATCCGCCGCAGGACATGGTGCTCGGTCAGGATGGCGCCCAGCGGCATCTGCTTGCGGAGGATCTGCTGGGCCACGTTCTCGCGCAGGCAGCTCAGGTCCATCCGAACGACGCCCAATTCGATGCTCTCGGCCTTGTTCCCGGCCGTCAGGAAGATCTTGCGGCTGTACCAGTTGCCGTCGCGCCGTTCGTCCATCACATAGAGATTTGGGGACAGCCCGAAATGCTCGGTCAGGGTCACCGTCATGTGCCGCTTGTGAACCAGCAGCTTGTGGTATGGCTGGGGCACGGCGTCGCCGGCGACTTCTTGGAACGCATCCGCGGAGGCGCGGTAGCCCGGGAACGCGCCGCACAGCTCGTCGAGCGATTCCCGCGCGGTGGCACGACCGGCCAAAGGCTTGTGCAGAAGGGTGTTCATGTGTAGCGGATGTTGCGGTATTCCGGTTCGAAGAAACGCGACAGCAGCGAGTCGATCCGCAATAGCCCCGTCCGCGTGAGGGTGATCTCATCACCGTTGACGCCGGCCATCCCCTCCTCGGCCAGCGTCCGCCAGCCTTCGGCGAACACCTCGAGAATGTTCTCGCCGAACTTCCCGCGGAAATAGCCCGCGTCGATCCGGCCGAGCTTGAGCTGGAGGATCATCTCGCGAATCAGCCGCTGATGCGGCGTGGTGGGCAAAGCGCGATGCAGCGGAAGCCCGCCGGCATTGATGGCTGCGAGGTAGTCCTCCCAGCGGTCGACATTCTGGTAGTGGACGCCCTGGAAGTGCCCGAACGAGGCCACGCCCGTGCCGATGAGATCGGCCCCGTGCCAGAGCGAATCGCGATAGACAAACCCCGCGTGGGTCTTGGGATTGACCAGCGTGTAGGCGCTGGACACCTTGTAGCCCTGGGCCTCGAACTGGCGGAAGGCGTAGTCAACCCAGGCGCGTTTCTCCGCCCAGGATGCGATCGGCGTTTCGCTCTCCCCGTGCGTCTTGGCCTCCCTGGCGATGGTCGTATTGAATGGCACTTCCATCTGGTAGATGGTGACCGAATCCGGCGTGAGCGCCATGGCCTTCTCGACGGCCATCTTCCATTTGTCTTCGGTCTCGCCGAGCATGCCGGCGATGAGGTCGATGTTCACCTGGGGAAACCCGATGTTCTTGATCCAGTCCCAGGCGATATAGACCTCTTTGGACCGGTGCGCCCGGCCATTGATCTCGAGGATTTCATCGTCGAAATGTTCCACCCCCAGCGACAGCCGCGTGACGCCGATGTTGCGGATCGTCTGCAGCTTGGATTCCTTGAGCGTGCCCGGCTCGCACTCGAAGGTGACTTCGCGGGCGCTCTTCCAGCTCCAGCGCCGGTTGATCCGCTCGACCAGGCGCTCGAGTTGGGCGTTGGAGAGAAACGACGGCGTGCCGCCGCCGAAATAGACGAATTCGAACTGGCGCCCCTGCAGTGCGGGCGAATCGGCATACAGGTCGATCTCTTTGGAAAGCGTCTCGAGGTAGCTCTCAACATCGTCGGCGTTCTTGTCGGTGTAGACGCGGAAATAGCAGAACTTGCAGCGTTTGCGGCAGAAGGGGATGTGGAGGTAGAGGCCCAGGGGAGTTGCCAGTTGCGAGTTGCCAGTTGCCAGGGCCGATTGGATGGCCGGCAGGTGCGCGGGGGACCAGGCCGAAAACGGCGGATAGTTGGCGACGAAGTAGGAGCCGACTTCGGTCTTCTTGGGAGGTTCTGGTGCGGTCGTCAGTTGCATGTCGGGTTCTCTGTTGATCGGGAAACGGCTTGGGTATCTGCTCCCGGCTGGTAAATGATAGGCCGTGCCGAGAGCCGGAGACCAGGATTCCGGAGAAGGTATGAAAGGTGGCGTTGGCTATTCCGGTCCGTCGGAGCCACGGCGGACCCCCGAGGGCGCCGCGCGGCCCGAGCAGTTCCTGAAGGCGGCGGGACGACCCTGCATCGCCTCAGGAACGCGGCCGATGTAACTTCCGGATTCCATATCCAGCGCACTTGTGGGTGGCATGCTACGCCGCAAACTGTCTTGGCCTTGAAAGCGCACAATTCCTCTGATTTCCCAGCGTTTTGCGCCACTTTTTTCGCGCTGAAACTAAAATCGCATAATGATGCGATTGTTCGGCCAAAATCACTGTTTTC